>CAZUXZ010000090.1:0-45430 GCA_964624055.1 uncultured Rhizobiaceae bacterium
TGGCCCGACGGCAAGAGAATTACTACCATTACGGCTGATGCCTCCCAACAGGTCGCTCAACAGGGTGAGTTGTTCCTCGCCCTCGGCGCTCTCTGCAAAGGTCATGGCGTTGCCGCCATAATGTAGGAGTGTGTTCCATAATTGCGGCCAGTCGGAGCGGGAGCGGAGCTTCCACAAAACGAACCAGATTAGCCAGCTCACGTCGCTCGACGCCATGCGGCCGATGGTTATCAAGTCGTTGACAGTCCAGGGTAGACGCTCACGGCCGAAGACACGGTATTCGTGTGGCAACACCGAGAGATGGTCTTGACAGTGATTAATGCCAGCGGTGAAGCGCTCCATGAACTGACGCACATGCGATGAAAAGTTTGCCTCCATTTCGGTTGCGGCGCGCCCCAGATCAAGAATTTTCAGCGTGTGGTCTATCTCGGCAGTGAAGGGACCGGCAAGCTCCGACAGGCGACCCTGGCTGATATGTCGCATCATCTCTAATTGGCCGAGTCGGAGGTGGGCATGGACTAGGCCGAGCGCAAAAGCGGCGTCCGAATCCGTCTCGGCGAAGATAAACGGGACCTGATGCTTGTTCCAGTGAATGACGGCCTCACCCTCAAGCGGCAGACCTTTGGTCGGAAAATCATCGAGCCGGCTGCTGACGTCACGTTTTGGCGGAATTGGAGCGAGCAACGCGCGTGCGCTGGTCGCGGCTGCCACCACAAGGCTCAAAATATTGGCAAGTTTTGGGATAGTCTACCTCGTTGGAAAAGCGTTCCGGCCGGGCTCAGATATCTTCGCAGAGGATGAGCTTGGCCGAAGATAGATCGTAGCAGGATGGCAACCAGCCATTGCCGGCGATAGTGCCGTCCGACTTTCGTTTCTTCGGATTCCGCATTTTGGAAAATTTCTTGGCGATCCGCGTGAGAGTGAATGTTTGGGCAAAAACCTCGGGCGTAGCAACGACTGCCTTGACCAGGCGTTCGCGATAGGTTGCGAGATTTCTGTCGTCAGGGTGTTTGACCTTAGCAGTGCAAATAATCCGGGCAATGGTAAGTGGTTGAGTGAGGTTATCTTCTTGGTTGGCCACCCTCTCATCGACAGGGCAATTGAGTTTATTCATAGTCGATACCGGCAGCGCGAAGGGCTTTGGCATGTCGGCGGAGGTGAGGCGTCACGTGAGCGGCCAACAAAGACAGCAAAAGCAACAGGGGAACCGAGATCGACCATTTTTCACCGGTATGGTCCCAGTAGCCACGAATGTGTCTATTCCGCAAAAACGCGACAAAAGAGTGAAACTTGTATTCGACCCTTGCTGAGCAAGCCAAATTAATTGGCGAATTCATTTCAAATAGCATTGTGGGAATATGTATAGCCCGTCGCAGCCAAAGCGCAAATATCTCCGGCCACGCTACTCGGGGCGACCGCAGATCATTCCCAAAAATGTGTTAAGCGATGGCTGCCATCATAGAGCGTTAATTCCATAACCTTGCAGGGAATTGAGGGGCGCCGATGAGGGTCAATTGAGAACTAGAAATTAAAATAGTTGAAGCGCTGGAAAAGAAAATCGGAATGAGCTTCCATTGCCAAACGCGGGTCGCGAACCGAGCGTCTGAGCCGGTACTGTTGCTGAGTGCCCTGGTTAAACACGAAGAACAAAGGCTTTTGGGCTAGGAAGCGCCCACCGATCGAATTGCAACGAGGATACGGCCAATGCCTTCCTGATGGTCCATACCGAGCACCTCCACGCCATCGTGCACAAACTTTATTACCGTTTGAACTGAGGCCTATTAACCGCGTTATGAAAACCTGGTTTCCGAACCGCACAGTAATCTTGCGACTGCTATAACGGTTATTAAATTGGTTAACACGTATTGTTCATGAGATTGTCTCCTGAACCCGTCTAATCTTCCGACCTCCGCTTGCAATGAAGAATGTATTGGCACGAGCCTGGATTTCGAAGCAAATCTGTCGCTCCTCCGCAATCCGTTTGAGCGCCGACAATTGGCCAAAATCATTGCTAAATTATTGGGCGGCGAATATCGTTTTATGCAGTTACCTTGAATCCGTTGAGCAACGGTCATAACTCCAGTCGCCGCAATGTGCTCGGGGGTTTTCCAATTCGTTACAGAACTTCTGACTGAGGGAGAAGTTGCTAGTTTTCAGTTGGCAGGCTTCCATGGCGCAGTCCTGGTGACGGGTGCCGCCGATGCGCGGGCCTATCGTGACCGGTTAGTGTAATTCGAGGCCCGACGGCTGGAGAGCATCAATCCCAGGCGTTAGCTTAAGACAAAGAGGAAACGGAATTATGAAGGATATCGGCAAGCTGGGCGTTTGGTTTTTCCCGGATGCGCTGTCAGGCGCGTTAGTGGGCAAATTGGCGCGCGGTGTGGAGCGCTTGGGCTACGATGTGCTATGGTATCCCGAAGGCATAGGTTATGAGAGCTTCAGCTTCGCCGGTTTCGCCCTCGGCGAGACCGACAAGCTCAAACTCGCGAGCGGCATCGCTAATATCTATGCGCGCGACGCGGTCACTGCTATCGCTGGGCATGACAGTTTGAACGCGTTTTACAACCAGCGTTTCATTCTTGGACTCGGCGTCTCGCATATTCCCCTGGTCGAGGAATTCCGTGGCCACCACTACGGTAAGCCGGTCGCCACCATGCGCGCCTATCTTGACCAAATGGAAGCGGCAGAGCTCAGCATTCCGACTCCGGAGCGCAACATCGTACTTGCCGCGCTTGGCCCCAACATGCTGGCGCTGGCGCGCGACCGTACAAGGGGCGCCCATCCCTATCTGGTGACGCCCGAGCATACGGCGCAGGCGCGCGGCATCCTCGGGCCCGACAAATGGCTCTGCGTTGAGCAGAAGATCTGCATGGCACCGCCGGCCGAGGCTCGCAAGGTTGCCGCCGGGGTGCTGTCGCTCTATCTAGCCTGGCCCAACTACCGCAACAACTGGCTCAGCCTCGGCTTCACTGAGGCAGACCTCTCTGGCAGCGGCAGCGAGCGCTTTCTCGACGCGATGGTCGCCTCAGGCGGCGCTAAGGATATCCGCACCGTCCTGCAAGCCCATTTCGACGCCGGCGCCGACCATGTCTGCGTCCAGCCCCTACACCCGGAAGGCACCGGCCAGGTCGACTGGAGCGCCCTAGAGGCCGTCGCTGACATTTAACAACGGTTGCCTAAATTATTACAGCGACAAGCTGTTCTCTCCCTTGACAGTAAGAATGGTTGGATGGAAGGGCAGAGCCAAGCGCGCAAAACCCACTTTAATTGCTATAATAGCAATAAAGTAGCAAACGAGTGGGGGGAGAGGGCGTCCGATCGGAATTTTAGGTTAGTCGTTCGCCCCCGCATAGCGCAGATGGCGCACGTCACAGGTGATGCCATGGGCCAGCATGCCCTCGACCTTGCACTGTCGTGCGAGAACCGGCGCGATGTCGCGGCTCGCCGATTTCTTGAGGCGCTGATAGGTCACGGTCTTGATGAATTTGCCTACCCAGAGCCCGCCGGTGTAGCGCGATGCACCGCTTGTGGGGAGCGTATGGTTGGTGCCGATGCCCTTGTCGCCATATGCCACCGTCGCTTCTTCGCCGACAAACAGACTGCCATAATTCTTAAGCCTCGCAAGATATTCGTCATCTTGGGTGGTCATCAGTTCGAGATGCTCGGGGGCATAACGGTCGCTAATCAGAACCGCCTCGTCCGTATCGGCGACCACGACGATCTCGCCATAATCACGCCAAGCCGGGCCGGCGACCTCCTTGGTGGGGAGCGTCTTGAGCAGCTCCTCGACATATTTCAGGGTCTCCTCGCCGACGCATTTCGACGTAGTAACTAGCCAGGCCGGGCTGTCCGGGCCGTGCTCGGCCTGGCCAAGAAGGTCGGTAGCGATCAGCTTCGGATCCGCCGTCTCATCGGCGATGATGAGGATCTCAGTCGGTCCGGCGAGAAGGTCAATGCCGACCGTGCCGTAAAGCTGGCGCTTGGCCTCGGCAACATAAGCGTTACCCGGGCCAGTGATGAGATCAACAGCGCGCATGCCGACACAGCCATAGGCCATCGCCGCCATCGCCTGGATGCCGCCCAGCACATAGATCTCGTCCGCACCAGCCTTATGCAAGGCGTAGAGGGTCGGCGCATACATTTCCTTACCGTCGCGCGGTGGGGCGCAGCCGATGATGTGATCGACGCCGGAGGTGCACGCCACGCCAACGCTCATGCTCGCCGCGGCGACCAACGGGTATTTGCCTCCAGGAATGTAGCAGCCAACATTGCTGACCGGAATCTGCTTTTGGCCGAGGATAATGCCGGGCTCGGTCTCGCATTCAAAATCGGTCAAAGTCGCGAGCTGGCGCTTGGCGAATTCGACGATCTGGCGGTGGCAGAAATCAAAATCCTCCTTGAATGTCTCCGGCAGAGAGGCTTCGGCGGCGGCAATCTGATCGTCGCTCACTCGGAACTCACCACCCTGCCATTTATCAAGCTCCTCTGCATAACGCGCGACCGCGGCGTCGCCATTCAGTTTGATATCAGCCAGCATGCGGCGCGCTGTATCCTCGACAACACTCATATCGCGCTCCTGCTGGGGTAGCGCCTGCTTGATGTATTCGGGCATGTAACTCTCTTTAGGTTAAAAAATTTCTCAGGTGAAGAAATCGGTATTGTCTCTCACGAATTGCTCGAAGGAGCGTGGTCGCCGACCGACTACTCGCGCGACCACATCGGTCACCGGCGCACCGAAGCCGTCTATAAACATTTGATCGATCTCAATCAATGCACCGGCAAGCGCCGGAGCCATGCCGGCATCGACCAGATCCTTGTGCGAGGCCTCGAGGGAGATGGAATCGAAGCGCACGGCCTTCTTTAGCACGCGAGTGAAGATCTCAGCACATTCGCCGTACGTATAGGCGCGTGGGCCGGTGATTTCATAGGTCTGCTCCTCGTGGCCGTCCTCGACGAGGGCAGCGACGGCAACTGCTGCGACATCGACCACATCTACCAGGGCGACGCGTGATTCGCCGATGGACGCGTAGAACACGCCCTCCTTCTTGATAAAGGTGGCAAAGCGGCGGAAATTCTGCATCAAGACGTTAGGCCAGAGATTGGTGTAGGCAAAACCCTCTCGCTCGATGCGCTGCTCGATCTCGCCATGCCAGCGGCGGATCATGGTTGGCGCGTCGGGCGCAGCACCAATGGCGGACATTTTGACTATATGCGTGATGCTGGTCTTCTTGGCGGCAGCGACAGCGTTTAACTCGAGGCTAACCATTTTCTCGGCGAAAGCGCTGAGGAGCGAGAGACGGGTGATGCCGCTGAACGCCGCGGTAAGGGTCTCGGGCCGGGCAAAATCGCCCTCGACGTAGTCGAGATCGGGTCCGAGCACTGCCTTGGCGTTCGCAACATTGCGGGTCATGACGCGAAACGGCACGCCTTTTTTGAGTAGTTGACGAACCGTTTCCCGTCCGGTCGTTCCGGTCGCACCAGTCAACAAGATCATGCCACACTTCCCGCCCGCAAAGGGCCAAACCCATGTCGAGGGATTGCACCTCGTCCGAACGCGTCTGTCCAGCAGCATTGTCATATTTTTGACCATCGCCGATGCGCGTTGAACAGGTATACTCACTCCTCATGTCCTTCGACCAAGTCGCCATTCTCATTCTGATCGGTACGATTCTGGCCTTCTTCATCTGGGGGCGCTGGCGATACGATCTGATTGCCTTCACCGCCCTACTGATCTCGGTGGTTATAGGTCTCGTGGAGCCGATGGAGGCGTTTCTCGGTTTTGGCCATCCCGCCGTGGTGACCGTGGCGGCGGTCCTCATTATCAGCCGATCACTCTCCAATTCAGGACTGATCGATTCCCTGGCCAAAGGGCTCGACCCAGCGGCAGCGCGGGGCGAATCTCTCCATATCGGATTTATCGGCAGTATTTCAGCGCTGCTCTCAGCCTTCATCAACAATGTCGGCGCCCTAGCACTCCTCATGCCGGTGGCGCTCAAATCGGCGACCAAAGCAAAGCGCACGCCGGGCTTCATCCTCATGCCGCTCGCTTTCGCCTCGATCCTTGGTGGCACGATTACGCTGATCGGCACGCCACCAAATATCATCATTGCCAATTACCGCGCTGATAGCGGCGGCGAGGCCTTTGCGATGTTCGATTTTACCCCGGTCGGAGCGGCGGTGACAGCGGTCGGGCTGGTCTTCGTCGCACTTCTTGGCTGGCGCCTCATTCCGGCGGCGCGGCGAGCCAAGAGTGAAGACGACTCGCTGTTCGAGATCGACGCGTATGTCACCGAGCTCCGCGTGCCAGAAAAATCAGCACTGATTGGCAAGGGCCGTCGCCAGCTTGAGGACGAATTTGAAAGCCATGCGGTGGAGTTCGCCGGACTCATTCGCGCGCATCAGCGCATCCACACTGCAACATGGCGCGGGCGCATTTCGGCTGGCGACATCCTAGTGCTCGAGGCGGATGCGGAGGGAATAGACAAGGTAGTGAGCGCCTATAGCCTTGAACTGGTGGGCTCCGGCGCCGAGGTTAGTGAAGATCTCAAGTCGGACGAAGTGGCGCTGGTCGAGGCGGTGGTCTCGCCCGCAGGTATGATCGAGAACCGCACCGCCGCGGGGGTGCGTCTCCGCGGGCGCTTCAGCGTCAATCTTCTTGCCGTATCACGCCAGGGTCGACCGATCCGTACCCGCATGCATACTATGCGGCTCCGAGCTGGCGATGTGCTGCTTCTCCAAGGGCCGGTTGATCAGATGCCGACCGTCCTCAGCGATATCGGCTGCCTACCACTGGCCGAGCGCGGCCTCAAGATCGGCCGACCGGAGCGCGCCTGGCTATCCCTTGCGGTTTTTATCGCCGCCATCGTGGTCATGTCGCTCGGCCTCGTCGCCGCGCCGGTCGCACTCGGACTCGCAGCAATGGCGATGCTCTTTCTCAACGTGACGAGCTTGCGTGAGGCCTATGACAGCATCAATTGGCCAGTGATCGTTTTGCTTGGCGCGATGATTCCGATCGGCGGAGCGCTGGAGTCATCAGGGGCTACAGATCTAGTTACAGAGTTTCTGCTCAGCTTCGGCGGCGGTGTCTCGCCGGTGTTGGTACTGACCATCCTCCTGATCGTCACCATGACGCTCTCGGACATCGTCAACAATGCCGCCACTGCGGTGATCATGGCGCCCATTGCCCTCGGTCTCTCCGAGCGGCTTGGGGTCAATGCCGACGCATTCTTGATGGCGGTCGCAGTTGGTGCTTCCTGCGCTTTCCTAACGCCCATCGGCCATCAGAACAACACGCTAATCCTCGGCCCCGGCGGCTATCGCTTCGGCGATTATTGGCGCATGGGCCTACCCTTGGAGATCCTCATAGTCGCGGTGTCGATTCCAATGATACTCTGGGTCTGGCCGCTTTAATTACGCGTTCTTTTATTCGTCCTTTTTGTCCTCAAACTTGCCGCCCTTGGAGCGCAGGATGTCGTCGATATAGAAGCGGAAAAAGACGAAAAAGGGGTTGCGGAGGCGTTCGCACAGCACCTCGGTGAGGTGCGCCGCCGCTTCTTCCCTGGGCTCGCCTGGCGCGATCGGCTTCGTCTCCAGCTCCACCTACTCCGGTGGGCAACCCGGAAATGGCGGATCATCGCGAAGTCTGTGGGTAAATCCTAAAAGCTGGCATAAAACTTAACCGGTTATTAGGCAGACCATGACTAGTTCCGAGTCTAGCTCATGCAAGTCCTGCGACAAACGAAAACACTATCTCTGGAAACGCGCTCTGCGGTCCTTTGCGTGGCGCATTCGCCATGTTAAGCAGGCTCAAGTTAGCGGCCTTCCGCCATCCACAGGTATAATACAGCCATTGGAGAATGAAAGATCACTAGCGATGGCGAGGGCGGCAGCGGCGACATCCGCTGGACTGGCAAGGCGCCCAAGCGGTGTGCCCTGGGATTGTTGATCCCACCAGTCCTGATCAAGGCCGGTGACGAAGTCGGTCTCCGCCAGCCCGGGGGAGAGCGACACCACGCGGATGCCGGGTGCCAGCGCGCGGGCAAGCGACATGGTCATGCTGTTCATCGCCGCTTTCGAGGCGCAATAAGCTATATTGCTGCCCATCGCCGTTACCCCGGCAATAGAGGAAATATTAATCACCAATCCGCCATCGACTGCATCTAGCAGAGGGCGCATGGCACGCACGCATGCGAAGGCACCACGCCAATTAGTGCGGAATATATCATCGATTAGGTCGTCATCGAGATCGTCGAGATCATCATGGGCGACGAAGCGCGTAATTCCCGCATTATTGATTAGGATATCAAGGCGGCCATATTCGACTTTGATGTCCGATGCGAGAAGAGCAAGTTGGGCACTGTCCTCGACAGGCGCGGACTTGGCGGAGTGTCCGCTGCCAGTAAGTTCGCCAGCGAGTTTTTCCGCCGCCGGGCGGCTCGACCGATAGCCAATCACCACCCGCGCACCATGCTCCGCAAAGGTCCGGCACATGGCCTGACCGAGCCCCCCCGCGCCGCCGGTTATCAACACAACCTGGTTATTCAATTTCATTGTCTGGAGCGCTCCTTCCCTAGGTCTGACGAGCGGCTCGCCAGCCTGTCCCATCGCATGCTCGAGCGCAACAAAGCGACTCGACGCAGGGATGGGTAATCAGCCATATTGCCGCCTTCTCACGAATTTGAATCACGGAAAATTTAGTATGGCTCATAAAGGGGAGGCGGTGACCCGTATCGGAGTGGATATCGGCGGCACTTTCACCGATGTAGTTCTAGAAAAAGGTGCGGCACGCCATACTGCCAAGGTACTAACCACACCCCGCGCGCCGGAGGAAGGCGTGGCCCAAGGCATATCAGGCGTATTAGAGGCCTCGGGCGTAAAGCCGAACGAAGTTTCACTCATCATCCACGGGACAACGCTTGCCACCAACGCGCTGATCGAACGCAAAGGCGTGACCACGGCGCTGATTACCACCAAGGGCTTTCGCGACAGCGTGGAGATGGGAACGGAAAGCCGATTCGAGCAATATGATATCAATATGGAGAAGCCCGCACCATTGGTCCCTCGACGGCGGCGTTTCGTGGTAGCGGAGCGCCTGAATGCGGCCGGCGAGGCAATCCTGCCGCTCGACGAGGCGGCGGTTGAAGCACTGGTGGCGCGGCTTGAAACTGACGGGGTAGAGAGTATCGCCATCGGCTTTTTGCACAGCTATATGAACCCGGTGCATGAGCAACGGGCGCATGAAATTCTTTCCGCCGCCCTGCCGGGCGTTACCTTTACCCTCTCCAGCGAGGTTGCGCCAGAGATGCGCGAATATGAACGTTTCTCGACCGCCTGCGCCAACGCCTATGTGCAGCCGATCATTACGCGATATCTGCGCCGCCTGGAAGCCGGGCTGAAAGAACAGGGATTTGGCTGCCCGCTCTTCGTCATGCTCTCTGGCGGGGGCGTGGCCGATATCGAGACCGGTATCCGCTTCCCTATCCGACTTGTCGAATCCGGACCGGTCGGCGGCGCCGTGTTTTCAAGCCATGCCGCGGCGGAATGCGGCCTTTCGGAAGTTTTATCTTTCGATATGGGTGGTACCACGGCGAAGATTTGTATCATCAACGATTCAAAACCCCACACGGAACGCTCCTTCGAAGTCGCGCGTGCCCACCGCTTTCTCAAAGGCAGCGGCCTTCCCCTGCGCATCCCAGTGATTCAGATGGTTGAGATTGGCGCCGGCGGCGGCTCGCTGGCACATATCGACGCGCTTGGACGTATTGTCGTCGGCCCGGAAAGCGCTGGCGCGGAGCCAGGCCCGGCATGCTATGGCCAGGGCGGCGAAGCGCCTGCCGTGACCGATGCCGATGTCGCCCTTGGCAAGATCGATCCGAAGGCATTCGCAGGTGGTCGCCTCACCCTGGACGCCAGCCTTGCCGAAGCGGCACTCAGCCGCAATGTCGGCGACGCGCTATCCCTCGCACCCGACATGGCGGCGCTAGGCATCAGCGAGATGGTTGACGAAAATATGGCAAGCGCCGCTAGAGTCCACGCCATCGAAATCGGCGCCACATTGACGGGCCGTACCATGATCGCTTTCGGTGGCGCTGCACCGCTGCATGCTGCGCGTCTCGCCGAAAAGCTTGAAATCGACCGCGTGCTGATTCCTACCAGTGCCGCCGTCGGCTCGGCAGTCGGCTTCCTACGTGCACCAGTCGCTTATCAGGTGGTGCACAGTGCTTATCAGAAAATCAGCCAGTTCGACGCTAATGCCGCCAACGCGTTGCTTGCCGCCATGCAGACGGAGGCACGGGAAGTGGTAGCGCGCGGCGCGCCAGGAGCCGAGACAGTAGAGAAACGCATCGCCTATATGCGTTATCTCGGCCAGGGCCACGAGGTTGCAGTCTCCCTGCCCGCGCGCGCCTGGACTGCAGCGGATACCAACTTCATCCGCGAGGCCTTCGAGACGGTTTATAAGAGCACCTATGGCCGCATTATTCCCAACCTCGATTTGGAATTGGTAAGTTGGGCAGTTGAGGTCAGCGCACTTAAAGACACGCCAGCGAGCGCTGATGACGCGGGTAACGCGCCGACCCCAGCGCCCTATGCCACCCGCAGTCTGCTAGATACCGGAACTGGCGAACATGTCAAAGCGGCGACCTATCGCCGCGAAGATCTACTGCCGGGCAGTTGCGTCGAAGGACCTGCGATCATCGTCGAGGATGACACTTCGACCGTTGTGAGCCCTAGCTTTGATGTCACAGTAAACGCGCTAGGCTATATCGTGCTCGAACGCAAGAAGGGGAGCAAACAAACATGACCATGGAAAGCGGCGCGCTCCGGCGCATCCAGACGCAGATCATGTGGAATCGCCTGATCGCCGTGGTCGAAGAGCAGGCACAGACGCTTCTGCGCACCGCCTTCAGCACCACCGTACGCGAGGCGGGCGACTTATCCGCCGGGGTGTTCGATGTCGAGGGGCAAATGCTCGCACAGGCTATCACCGGAACGCCTGGCCATGTCAATGCAATGGCCATCGCGGTGAAGCATTTCCTCGATAAATATCCGATCGACGAAATGCAGGAAGGTGATGCCTATATCACCAATGATCCGTGGATGACCTGCGGCCATTTGCACGACCTCACCGTGGTGACGCCGGTGTTCAAGGATGGCCGGCCAGTGGGCTCCTTTGCCTGTACGGCCCATGTGGTCGATATAGGCGGGCGCGGCTTCGGTCCGGATGGGCGCGCTATCTACGAGGAGGGGCTCTATATCCCGATTATGCCTCTGGTCCGCGCCGGCACGATCAATGACGACTTAATGGAGATGGTGCGCTGGAACGTGCGCGAGCCGCTGCAGGTCGAGGGCGATATCCTCTCGCTTATCGCCTGCAACCTTGAAGGCGCGCGCCGTCTTCTCGACATGATGCGGGAATTTTCACTCGACAACCTCGACGACCTTGCAACAGACATCCTGGCGCGCTCGCGGGAGGCAGCGCTCGCCGGCATCCGCGAGTTACCCGCTGGCACCTACCGCAATAGCCTTACTATGGATGGCTATGACGAGCCGGTCGAGCTCGTCGCCGCCATGACCATTGGCGAAGACGGCGTGCATGTCGACTTCACCGGCTCCTCGCCGGTGAGCAATTACGGAATCAATGTGGTGCTCAACTACACCATCGCCTATACCAGCTTCGGCGTGAAGTGCGTCGTCGCCAAGGACGTACCGAACAATGCGGGCTCACTCTCGACGATTACCGTGAGTGCGCCGGAAGGCTCGATCCTCAATGCGCCTCGGCCCTGGCCGGTGGCCTCGCGCCACATCATCGGCCATCTACTGCCCGATACGGTATTCGGTTGCTTGCACCAGGCAGCGCCGGATCGGGTGCCGGCTGAGGGCGCAGCATCGCTCTGGATCGTGCAATTGCGCGGCGGCCAAACCGCACTCGACAAAGACGCGCGGCGCAACGCACCGATGGAAGCGCCGCCCTTTGAGATCGCACTGTTTAACTCCGGCGGTGCCGGCGCGCGACCAACGCGGGACGGACTCTCCACAACCGCTTTTCCAAGTGGCGTGCGCACAATGCCGGTGGAAGCGAGTGAGACGGTGGCACCCATCGTCATTTGGCGAAAGGAGATGGCTGAAGATTCTGGTGGCGCTGGGTCGGAGCGTGGCGGTCTCGGTCAACATATGGAGATCGGTGGCTCCGAGGGTGCACCGTTCAGCGTGCTAGCGCAGTTTGAGCGGGTTGATAATCCGGCACGCGGTCGTGAGGGTGGCGGTAGCGGAGCGGCCGGCAGCGTTGGGCTAGCCTCCGGCAAAAAACTTCACGCCAAGGGCCAACAAAGCATCCCGCCACACAACCGGTTGCAGCTGACGCTCCCCGGCGGGGCGGGATACGGAGATCCCTGTGTGCGCGATGCAAACCGGGTGGTCGCAGATGTGCGCGACGGATTGATCAGTAAAGAAGCGGCGAAGCGGGATTACGGTGTGCAGATATCGCCAGACGGCGCGCTCGACGCTGACGCGAGCCGGACGCTCCGCGCCAAGCAGAGCGCAGCGCAGGGTGGAGGCTGCAAGCCGAAGTAGCGCGACTTAATCGTACACTTGAGCAAGGCGCTCGGCTCCGCGAGCCAAATGCTGACTGACACCGAGGGCAATCTCGGCAGCTTTGTATTGCGTAATATCCAGGATGATTCCAAGGTACACGACGGTCGGATAATCTTCGCCGATTGCAGTAACGACCATTCGATGACAAACCACCTAAACTAACCCAGGTCCTCTCCCCAGGGCAGGATTTGATGGCCGGTGGTAAAAGTGGCGCCAAAGATCTTGGTAATCTTTACCTCGTGTAAAGGGTCGTCTTCCGACGGCTCAAATGAGACTTCCCCGGTTCCGGTTAGATGGGTTTGAGGCTCGGGGCGGGTGTCCATCTTGATGACCGAGGTACGCGCGCCACCGGGGTGCGCCTGGTCCGGGATGGCTTTAAGAAAGAGGCGGGGGAACATGTCAACAGTCTCAACCGCCTTGCCAGTCGGTGTCATAGCGACGGAGATGATTTTTTTGCCGAGGCGGCTGGTTGTACCCGTGATGCGGTCGTCCGTCTCCGTGATCTCCATATCAGAGAGCTTCATATTGTAACCCCAGATCTCACGCGTGCCAGACATTGCTTGGTCGGTGCTGTTGTAGGAAAACGGCCAGAAGCCGCCGGTTATGCCCTTGTAGCTGACAAGCACGACGAGCGCCGCATCGTAATAGAGGCGTCTAGGCACTTGGCAATCGAAGCGCATGACCGCCACCTGGATACGGGTGGAAGCGAGTTCGAAGGGAGCAGGAATGAAGCGGCTGAGACTCGCTTCGTCGGCCTGGCAGTGAACTGCAAGTGTGCGAAAATCGTGCTCCCAAGGTGGCAGCGGGTAGGGCATAAACTGATCTAACGGCATGGTCATAGTTATCCAACCTCTTGGCGGCTTCGTTCAATCGCTGCTACTGTAGCAAACAATCTTGAACCGTTACGAGGGGACTTTTAAGACATGAAAGAGCATGAAGAAGGCTATGCCATGCCACTTACAGCGCCGAGCTACACGCCGCCGCCGTTTGAATCCACTGAGCGCAGCCAAATCCTACTGGTGCTCTACCATGGCGATGTAGACGCTGTAGCCTGGGAAGTACCGGAGCCGCTCGAGCCCTTTGGCGACGGTACCATGCTCGCTTGGGTCGGCGATATGTGCCAGCCGAGCCATACCATTGACCTCTACCGAGAATGCCTTACGGCGATTAAGGTACGCTATGGCGAAACGATCGGTTGGTATGTCAATTTCATCTGGGTAGCGCACGACATGGCGCTTACCTTTGAGCGTGAAATTTATGGCTGGCCGGCAAACATGTGCGACGACGCGCGACTCAATTTTCATGGCAGCCAGATCACCGGTGCCTGCACCCGCGCGGGCGAACAGCTCATGCGCGTCAGCTTCAATTCGACGGACGTCGCCCATATGGGCCGCGCCGAGCCGACGGAGAAACGCTTCGGGGAATTGCTCGACGGAAAATTTCTCCAGGTGCGAAAATTTCCCGCCCCGGCCAAAGATGCCAAGCCTATCAAGCAGCTAATTGACATCCCGACACGCGACTACACGGTGCACGAAATCCACGCTGGCAACGCCACTGTGGAGA
Source organism: uncultured Rhizobiaceae bacterium (assembly GCA_964624055.1). Taxonomy (GTDB): domain Bacteria; phylum Pseudomonadota; class Alphaproteobacteria; order UBA828; family UBA828; genus PTKB01. The sequence goes on from CAZUXZ010000090.1 coordinate 14,155, forward strand.
TGGGCCAATCTGGCTTATACCCGACTCTGGCCGGCCTCGCGCCTAAAGAGATTGTTGGCGCCTGGTATGTGCGGGCATCCTGGTGGCTCGACCACCCCATCGTGCTGTGGGAGAATCGTTAGAAGAAACCTCCCACCCTCGGCAGCACTCTAATCTCAAAACTATAATCAATAAGGAAGTTTCTTATTGATTGGCCCGAGCGATACGAATTACGGCTGTTAGCCGATCAATTTGGCCAGCACGCGCCTTAGTCTTGGTCATAGATAAAGCCGCCAGCCTCGCAAGATCAGCTTGAGAGGGTGACGTTGAACATACAACAATGTTCCTCCACCCGGTTCCGGATTTATTGAATGTAATTGGTGGACGGTTTAGCGCACCATCTACGCGACAATCTCTATAACAGTAACGGCAGCGTTTATGATGGGTTCTTTTTGCCCAGTCACCGACACGTGGACTTTATATTTTGATTCTTTGGTCACTCACTCAGCCTTTTTCCACGCCCCAAAATCTTTGCCCGAACCAATGATTTCGTAAGCGATAAAGGGAACTTCACTTGTTACCCACCCATCATGACCGGGGGCAAAGGTATATGCGTCCCCTTCATGCACAGAAATTTCAGTACCGTCATCATGGACACAAGTCATAGATCCCTGCACAACAATGCCTACGTGCATAGCTTGGCAACTCTCTCCACCGACATGCGGTTTAACGCAATCCGACCATTTCCACCCTGGCTTTAGAATTAGTTTAGTGGCATTGAATGGTCCAATTTCAACAGTCGCTGCGTAAGTCTTATCTGGCGTCTTTACAAGATCAGGTGACTCAAAAGACCCTTTTATCAGCGTGCTCATGTTTCCATTTTCCAATTAATAATTTAGGGCGAATCGGCATATTTTCATACCTATGCGAAGCTTAGGATGCCACTGCTACCCTAGAGCCTCACGGTTGAAGAGCAACATCGCACTTTCTTTGCGTGATACCTATTGCTGTTTTTGACGCTTTAGTATGCTCTTTCTATTTACAATCCTGTCGCTCCTCGTGATGCTGATCCGTTCTTCATGCCCCGGCGTTAAAATTCAGCCTACCGCGCCGACGATTGAAAATTTGCTCATCTGAGCCTAACTCTCATCTAGCCAAATTAGTAACCAAACTAGCATTCCTTACCTAGAGCGTGATGGTGTGGCGGGAGGCCACGGATGATGATAAAAGCGTCTTTGTCGACGCACGCTGCCGGTGTTGTCTGCCAAGCCACTCACCAAAACGCCAGCGGCGATGGTTGCTGCCCGGAGAAATTGCGCGATTGTCGAGATCCAGATCGCCTATCTTCGTGTAGTTTGACCCGCCCTCATGCCAGGAATTGAATTGCTTTGGCTTCCATGAATTTTAGCGATCAACAGAAACGCCGGGTAATAGGATTCGCGCTCATCACACTGTTGATCGCGAGCATTCTCTACGGCACCACGTACCAGCAATTTCGCCATTTCGACTTGGAGGATCCGCGCGGAATTTCCGATATCTATGGCTATATCGAAATGGCGCAGGGAAATTTCAGCGTCGACCCCCCCCATCGCTACCGACCCATTATTCCCTGGATCGCCGGCACCATATCCTCCGCTATCGACCCGCCCGAAGCGACGCAGATCAGCGCGGACAGACTTTCCTTCTACATCGTCAATTATCTGCTGATCGTCGCGTCCGCGGTGTTCCTCTTTTACTTTCTGCTCAACGTCACCGGATCGGCATTTCTGTCATTTGTCGGACTGATGATTTTTCTCGGCAGTCGGCAAACGATTATTGCCGGCGCCACGCCTGTGATTGATTCCTATTATATATGCTCGATCGCTGCCTTCGCCTGGCTTGTCGCCGCGCGCCGCGTGGTTTGGCTGGCCATGACACTACCTGTCATGGCGTGGTCGAAAGAGACGATGATACCACTCCTGTTCCTGCCACTTGTGGCCCGCGATTTTCGAAGATGGGAGTATTTTCTCGGTCTAGCGATCGCACTCGCTGGCGTGTGGGGTATCCGCACCTTAGTTGATACCATCTACGCGGAAGATGTTGCGCGATTTCAGGCTAATTATTCAGACAATTTGAAATCTGCGTTTGGACTTGATGAGCGCAGTGGTGTTTATAATTTTTTTGAAGTCGCATGGAATGGACTTCACGCCCTTTGGCCTAACATCACTTCGCTAAGATGGTGGCATACGATTCTGAATGGCTTTGCCCTGGCTCTACCGCTTTCGGTGGTTGGGTTGGTTATTTATTTACGACGCAAGGAAACCGGAATACCGCTGCCGATTCTTATGTTGCTGCCCGTCGCGGTGGTGTACCAACTGGTGAATGATGCTGGCGGACGCATGTTGTTTACCGCCTTTCCCGCAATCATCGCCCTTGCCTTGGTCGCCGTGCGCGAAATCATGGAACGGGTTTCTTTTCGAAAAATGGGGTAAGTCTGGCAAATCCGCGAAGCGATGGTTCAATTTCTTGTACCTTCCCGAATGACTAACTGTACTATCATTGTATCGCTTTGGCGAGAAACGGGAACAGGCATGAATAGATCGCCAAATTCGGGCGCAACCTCTTTGGAAATCCGCCGACCGGAATGTGACACTAGAGAGGAAAAGCGCATTTGGATTGTCATCACGGCGTATCAGGAATCGCAAACTGTTGGCCAAGTCGTGCGCAACTGCCTGTCGCAGAGCCCCTATGTGGTAGTGGTAGACGATGGGTCGGAGGACGACACCTCCCAGCGCGCGCTAGAGGCAGGCGCACGTGTGGTACGCCATATCTTCAATCTCGGCCAGGGTGCGGCCTTACAAACTGGAATTACCTTTGCCCTGTCGGAAGGCGCCGATCTTATTGTTACGATGGATGCGGACGGGCAACACGATCCATCAGATATCGTTGATATGGTGGCGGCATTTGAAGCGGCAGGCGCGGATGTAGTACTCGGTGATCGCTTCTCGGGGCGAACTATTGGGATTACGTGGCGCCGGCGCATCATTCTGAAATGCGCGTGGTTTCTCATTCGCATGACGTCGGGCAGAGCGATTTCCGATTCGCAGATAGGGTTGCGCCTACTTAGCGCGGACGCCGCCAGAAAACTGGAGATTACACAGAATCGCATGGCCTACGCCTCGGAACTCATCAACCAAATCACACGCCTCAATCTAAAAATTATCGAAACCCCGGTATCCGTCACCTATACGAGGTATTCGATCAGAAAAGGTCAATCTGGTTTCAACAGCATCAATATTTTAATCGACCTAATTGTCGGAAGGCTCGTCAAATGATCATTCAATTTATCCTCACAGCGGGAGTGTGTATCTGTTTGCTCTACGCTTTCAATCAGATCAAACGCTGGCCACTCAGCTTTGCCATCGCACTGGTGGCAACCTTAGGACTGATTTTCATTTGGCAACCGGAATGGTCAAACTGGCTTGCCGTCTGGGTCGGGGTAAGCCGCGGCGCCGATCTCATGTTTTACATCTGGATTGTTATCAGCATGTTTGTCATCCTCAACCTGCATATTCGCAATCGAGTGGTCGATCGCAAGCTCACAGCTATCGTCCGAGAGTTGGCGCTGATCAAGCCACAACGCCTGAACTAAATTGGTTGCGTTAATACGCCTGACCGATGATGGCGACAGTTTCCTCAGGCTGAATGTGGAAATGCTCAAAGAATGTCGTGTTCAATAGTGGGTACGTACAATGCGGTGTAAGCAAATAGAATATTTTTTGCGGCAATATTGTACAGCGCGATGATTGCGTCTTCATTGCGATGATAGTTGTCGATATTCTCCGGCTTACCGCGCGAATCCTGAGCTATTTCATAATTTTGCGCTTTGTCACCAAATAATGGCCGAGCGCGAGGTAATCCATATCCGAATTTAACAGTGTGTTCAGAGCTGCCGCAGGCGTGCCAACGATCGGCGCCCCATGCAAATTGAAAGAGGTGTTTAGTACCCCGCCCATACCGGTGAGACGCTTGAACTCTGTGAGCAGCCGGTGAAACGAGGGCGACGTGTCGCGCGAGACTACCTGCGCCCGACAAGTGTGGTCAAAGGGATGCAGACCGGCGATGAGATGATCCCGCGCTAAGGGTGTAGTTTTGTAGGTCATAGTCATATAGGCACCCGTCGTGCCGGCGATGGGGTGGAGATAGTGTTCCATATCCTCTTCTAGCAACGAGGCGGCGAAGGGCATCCAAAAATCACGCATCTTGATCGCCTTGTTAAGCTTTCCCACGTTCTCGGCGTTGTCGGCCCGACAAAGGATTGAACGCTGGCCGAGCGCCCTTGCACCCCATTCAGACCGCCCAGAAAAGCGGCCAACGATCATGCCCTTCGCTAGCAGCTCGGCTACCGCCACTTCGATACCATCAACACGACGAGAGGTAATTTGACCAGCAGCGACTTCAAGAGCATGTTCGACTTCGTCCTCGCCGTGAGAAGGCCCCAAATAGAGATTAGCGAGCGGCGCCGGAGTAACCTCGCCAAGGGTTTCGGCGAGGTAATAGGCTCCGCCGAGGGCAGTGCTCTCATCGCCACAGCTTGGCAGGAAGAAGGCTTCGTCCAATTCGGATAGTTCCGCGATCAACATGTTGGCCCGCGCATTCATGAAACAACCACCGCCGAACGCAGCGCAGCGCAGACCGGTCTTGGCTAACCAGTACTTGATCCAGGCGATGACAATATCCTCAAAATGACGCTGCGCTGCCGCCGCGATATTGTCAAACCGCTCGCCGCGAAAATCTCGCCTGAGACGGGCCAACATCGCCCGCCCAAATGCTGCGTCGTTAACGAGCTCACCCCTTGCATCAAGGCGCATATAGCTGTGAAAGACGGCATGGGCGGCGGCGCTATGCTCAGACCGCACATAGGGCGCCATACCCATTACCTTATATTCGTGCTCGCCCGGACGCAGACCAAGAAGCTGTGTCACCTGCGAATAGAGATCGCCAAGGGAGTGGTAACTCGAGCGCCTAGACAGCAGCGTATGGCCTCGATCTGGCCCCCAGCGGGCCACAGTGCCGGAGAGGCCATCGCCAGAGCCGTCTAAGGTGAAGATGAGTGCCGCCTCGCCGCGCTGGGGATATCCCGAACCATAAAGCGCCGCATAGCGGTGCGCCGCATGATGCTCCTGACGATACAACCGCCCGGGCACGATGCCATGGGCAGTGCAATAGCCGCGCACCACGCTGTTCCGATAGCCGCGAAAGAGCGTAATATAGGGGCCCACCAATTTTGCCGAGCCGAGCAGCCTGCGCGGCACCGCATGGCTCAGTAGATGGAGAAGTAAATGGCGGTAGGAGTAGTGACTGGTAAAGGTCTTGGCAAAATCGATGGGCTGTACCAAATGGGGAATAATTATCGCGTCCATCTCATCGAGACCGATGCAGAATTCGGATGCGATCCAATCAAGTGCGCGGTGCGGAAAACCGGACTGATTCTTGACATTAGTGAAGCGCTCTTCGGAGACGAGCGCCGTCACCAAGCCGTTCCGCATATAGCAAACGGTGGCCGTGTGTCCATCGTGGATGGCGAGGAGGTTCATCGGGAATGTTCTTCAGCCAGCAGTCCCCAGTAAGTTATGCGGCAGCTACCGCGCGGCGCAAGGGTGTCTTCGAACGCCCACAGCGCAGCGCCACCCGACACGGACCCCGATGGTTGTTGTTGTAGCCTAGTCGTCCGCCTCAGTCGGGCAAACATGACACCTCTCCCCGTGAAATTCGCCATACGACAATACCCCCTTACGGTGGCCGTACCCATGATGGGAATAAAAATCAATCACCGGGGAATTCAGATATACTCTAAACCATGACAGCACAGCTTGACACATCCCGATACCCGCGCGCACGCCGATAACGGGACAGCCGATAATGATTCACCGGTTAGCGACACGGGTCTACAACTCAATGAAAATCAGATATGAGATCGGCAACCGGCGGCTGCAACAATCGAGCCTACGAAGCCGCCATCTTGTCGAACTACCCACTCTTAGCCCGTTTGATCAGGCCATTCTAGATGATCTGGAACGGGACGGCGCGGCAGTCACCACTCTCGATGCACTCGCGGCGAATGGTGGCTGCAGAACTTTCGACCTTTCGGCCGCGCGCGATATGCTCCTCGTCCTAGGCCAGGAATTGGGAACCTCCAAAGACTATTTACGCGAAGCTTCGTCGGCCCAGCTTGCTATGCGGCCCCAACTCATTGCCTGGGGCTTGGAGGAACGCTTTCTCGCCATTGCCGAAAATTATGTCGGCCTGCCTGTCGCTTATCGCGGTGTAATCTTACGCCGCGATTTCGCCGATGGTCAGAAACGCGAGACGCGGCAATGGCATCGCGATGCAGAGGATGTACGGATCATGAAGATTGTAGTCTATATCCAAGACGTCAACGAGACCGGCGGCGCCTATTGCTACTTGCCGAAACGGAACGCGCCTAAAAAAGGCATCAAATTTGTCGACGGCCGCGTACCGGACGAAGTCATGAACCGACTGGTAGCGAAGGAGCATTATATCAAATGCACCGGCCCGGCGGGCACGGTGGTGTTCACCGATCCTGTCACCGTCTGGCATCACGGCGACGTCCCGGAAAACGCCGACCGGTTCAGCGCTTTCTACGCGTACAACTCCCACCACCCTCTGCGTCCACACTATTGCCAACCGCTATTCGCAATGGAAGATTTAAACGGAACAGAACTGAGCGCGCGACAACACGCGGCGATCGATTACGGCTATCCGGTAACAGGGACAGAATAATTCCGCGGCTTCCGCACACAGGAACCAGCCAAGCCCAGACCGGATCGGCCGGAAAGAGCTGTCTAGCCAAGGTCACAACACAGCACTTTGGTCAATCCTGGCCAACCAAGATGCTTTCAAATATCCCGCTTAGAGTTTTGAAAGCTACCGATTGATCTTCTGGGTGAATATTGAAGGCCCAAGATCCAGTGGTGCATAGAAGTTTGTAGGGTTAGCAACGGAGGTGGTTGATAATATTCAGGCAATTTCCGTCGCCGCACTCCGCCGACGGGGCATTATGAGGACCCGATTTTGCGGAGCTCAAAGCGGCATATAGATTGATTTGGACTCTTGGAAAAGGCGCAGGCCCTGGCGGCCTTTTTCTCGGCTGATTCCACTTTCCTTTACGCCGCCGAAGGGGCTAGAAATGGAGAGGGTCTTGTAACTGTTGATCCACACGGTGCCAGCTTCAACACGCCGCGCGACGCGCCAGGCACGCTTTTGATCCGCGGTCCAAATACCGCAGGCGAGACCGTAGGGAGTATCATTGGCCTGACGCACCAGGTCGTCCTCGCCATCAAAGGGAAGCGCAACGAGCACTGGACCAAACACTTCTTCTCGGCAGAGCTGTGCTGTTGCCTCAAGGCCGTCGATCACGGTAGGCAAATAATAGGCACCCTGGTCCAACCCTGTCGGCCGCGCACCGCCGCAAAGTACCCGTCCGCCTTCGCTACGACCGCTCTCAACCAAAGCCTCAACTCGAAGGCGATGGGCAAAGCTGGCAAGCGGACCGAGTTCGGTGACCGCATCGTTCGGTGGGCCAATGCGATAGGCTTGCGCCCGTGCAATGATAGCCTCTACCACCTGAGCATAGACGCTGCGCTCAACGAACAGGCGGGAACCCGCCACGCAGGACTGACCCATCGACCCGAATATCCCATTAGCCACGGCATCACATGCGGTATTGAGTTCTGCATCGGCGAAGACGATATTGGGTGACTTTCCGCCGAGTTCCAACGCGACGGGCATGAGTTTCTCCGCTGCGATGCGGGCGATTGCGCGACCAGTTTCAGTGCCGCCGGTGAAAGCCACCATGCGCACTTTGGGGTGGCGCACGATAGCGTCACCTACCGCCGCACCGCTGCCGCTGAGCACGCTCACGACACCGTCGGGAACGCCAGCCTCGCGGCACAAACCGCCGAGCTCAAGGCCGATGCCTGGCGTGAATTCGGAGGGTTTGAGCAGCACTGCATTGCCGGCTGCAAGCGCTGGCGCCAATTTTTGCGCTTCCATTGTCAGTGGCGAGTTCCATGGTGTGATCAAGCCAACGACACCGAATGGCTCGTGCATCACCAATGAGACATAAGGGCCGCGCGGCGTGGTGACTTCGCTCTCCTGAGTCTCGCAAACTGCCGCATAATAGCGGAACACCGCCGCGCAGGCTTTCGCCTGAGCGCGGCATTCTGTGATAGTCTTGCCGTTCTCAAGCATTTGGAGACGGGCCAGGGATTCTTGAGCATTGTCAATACGTGCAGCAATATCCTGCAGGACTGCCGCACGGCGATGCGGCAGCATATTGCGCCAAGCTGGATCAAACGCCGCCTTGGCTGCAGCTACAATCGCGGCCGTAACATCTCCTGCCGTCGCGGTGCTGTAATGCGCCACAATCTCGCCGTTGGCAGGGTTTACCGATTCCATAACCTCCCCTCGCCCGGCGGTTGGCACGCCGCCAATCAACAGCGGCCGAAGTTCGGCACTCATATTAGCCTCCGTTTATGGTTTTGAGATATACCGCGAAGTTGCTGCTGCGAGCAGTATCACCCTGCTTATCCCGCTCCGGACCCACGGCGAGGTAGTCTTTGGCTATATCCTGGCAATTAGATTTGTCCAGTTCAGGAATTCGGATGCGACAAAGCGTGCGGATGTTTCAACACAAATACCTTAAATTCGGGACCGTCAAACACCTGATCATACATGCTATGTAGCCGCTCAATGATCGGACCGTAACGCTCCGGTTGATCAACCTCCATGTCCTTGTAGACCTTGTTATAGCTACGCCCAATAACCACGATATCGCCGATAAAATCGTGGCGCGTACCAAGATAGAAATCATCAACCACCTCGCCCTCATAGCCGAATTCAAAGCCGAATTCTGCGCTAGCTATGATGACGTCTCCCGGACGCCGCAACTCGGCAATTCGCTCAATAGCGGGCAAATAACCCACCCGATAGCTGTTTTCCAGGAAATATTTCGCCATCGGGCCGCCCGCCTGGATACCGACGAGAATGAAAACTAAACTGACCGCCACCCAGCGGATTATCCTCGGTCCGCGCATCGCCACCCAAATCACCGCCGCCAACATGGCGGCATAGAGTGGAACGATATGGACCAGATAGGACATTCCCGACCCACTCAAGAGGATGGCCATACCCAACAGCACGATAATAAAAAGCAGGAAAATTGGCCCTGCCCGGCTTTTCGCCCGCAGACGTGGCAGCACCAGAAAGGCCAAAATCGCCCCCCAATAAGCGATAAGCTGTAACATTTTCAGACGGGATAGGCCCTCCGCATGCTCGCCAAGGCCGAACGCCGGGCTAATGTAGCGGCCAAGCTCTGCCAATGGCATAAATAATATGTGGCTTCCCCGTCCGCCATAATTGCCGAAAAATTGCGTCTTAAAGGCTCCAAAATCCTGAATAATGTAGACACCCCAACCCAGCGCTCCAGCAAGATAGGGTAGTACGCCCAGCAGAATGTGACGCGACCCGATGCGCCCCCGATCAAAAAATAGAACAAGCCCCACCATTCCAATCAGGTACAATATCCCGGCCGGGTGGGTAAGGCCGCTAGCGACGACCAACCCCTGACTGACGATTATCGCGACGCCCAAATGACGTTCTCTGAGATATACGTATGCGGCAACGGCGGCGAAGCCTAGCGACGCGCACATCATATCCATCCGCCCGTCTCCGGCCCAGCGCGTGACATTGTAATCCGTTGCAACGATTATAGCGGCCAGCAACCCGACCCAATGATTTGCCGTGATTCGCCGAGTGAACAAATAGAGGGAGACCACCAGCAATAGACCGAAAACCGCCGATAGAGCACGCATTTGGAATACACCAAAATCGAACAATCCATACCACGCAGCCTGAAACAAGAACCACAAAGGCGGCATATGGAAAGTGTAGTAGTCAATGCTCGGCCAGGCTTCGCGCTGGCTTAAAAGAATGGGCATCCCCAGATGGCCATGGTTCAGGAGATTGTAGGCAGGATTCGCATAGCCGCCCTCATCAAACCAGGGCTGCTTTTCTGCGATTGTGGCGCCAACGACGATTGCATATACGAGACATACAATCGCCATATGAAGGATCGGCGATTGCGCATTCAATCGGCCAAAAAACTTTTTCACCTGCCACACACAATCAGATTGAAGACAATCGGTAACATTTGACGAGATTCAAATGCACACCGCCAAAATTGAGAGGCCACAGGCTACACTCGTCAACATGAAAGAATTTTCGGATTGCGCTATCAACTGCGAATACCGTGTTGCAATGTTCCACTCGCATTGCTTCGGCCATTTCACTGGGCGTAATGCCAACAATTTTCGCGTTTCGCCTTAGTGTGAATAAATTCCGCGCTAGAGTCCAAGATATCGCCCCTTCCGTCGGAATCAGGACATAGAAACTTCCCGACGTACTCAACATTTTCTGTATCTGAAAGAGAACACGATCCAGCCAATAGAGATGCTCCAGAATGGCGATGGCGAAAACTGAGGAAAAAATCTCGGCACGGAACGGTGAGTAGGCCATGTCGCAGCATATTAGCATTGTCTCTGGATAGTTTTTTCGGCATCGATTGAGCAAATTCATGTCACGGTCTACACCGATTATTTTCTGATCGGCTCGAAACATATCGAATCCCGTTCCCGTCCCGCAGCCGAGATCGACTACTGTGGATGCCTGGTCATGGACCATGGTCATGAGATGTTGCTTGAATTTCCGTTCCAAGCGCCCGCTTAGGGAATCGACATAGTGGGCGTGGTGGACCGCATGCTGCATACTCTTCAATTTAGTGTAACTCAGATTGCGATACAGTCGACGCTCGCTTTCGTTTTCCTTTGGCAGCATATTGATGATGCCGTTTTCAAAAGGAAACTCGCTGCCGCAGGATATGCAAGTTGCGGCACTGTCACGCCATTGAAGCTCCCCTCTGCAATTGCAACAAACCAAGATGTCGCGCATGTCGTTCACCTTTTCTTTAGCGGTAGCAGGAAAAAGCTGACGGGCAGGAAGGTCCACGCCACCCTCCACATTTCGGCTTCCAACTCGCTGGCAGTCACTGGCCCATTTTGTCGATCTTGATGAGCCTCTCAACAATCTTGTTGGCTTGCGCTTCTTCTTCAACTCTGTAGGTCATGGCGGAACCCGGAACCAGCGCTTGCGGGTCCATGATATAGGCCTTCAACAATTCAGGTGTCCATTTCCCGTCTAGCTTTTTCAACGCTTCACTATAGGTGAAATCATCGCTGGCAATGTCTCTGGACAGGATCATACTCAGAGACGGCGCCTGATGCGTTTCATTCGTAATCCCGTAATGGTGACAAGTAAGACACGACTTCAACGTATTACCGAGGACCGTGGTCGAGGTGCGCCGGTCTCCTTGCAAAAATTTTTCTGCTACTGAGAGCAAAATAAGTTTCGAATCATCCGTCCATAAAGCGAGACGAGATCCGTTCATTTCCTCAAGGTCGCGAATTCTGGAACCGATCCAAATTTGCTCTACAAATTCTACGCTACGTCCAGCGTTTAGTCTCAACCTAAACAGGGATTGGGCCTTGAGGCTGGCAATCAAGAGATCCCCCGTCCAGGAAGTATGGAAATTTTCCACTTTCAGCAGGTTTGAGATGGCAATTGACGGCACCCAAGCGAAAACCGGCGGGTGAAAATTGTCATGCCGCCCAGGGCTGCCATGTTTCCAACGATAGCTCCCGTAGTCGACGCCATGGGATTCGTGAGGCCAACCGTAATTCTCGTCCTGCAATATCAGATTCAGCTCATCGCCGCCCTTCGGCCCATGCTCAGTTTCAAAGATATGACCGTCACGTGTGGCAAACAGTCCTTGCGGATTGCGATGGCCGCTCGAGTATATGTGACCCTTGCCGGTCGACAAATCCACCAGCACGATCTTGCCCTCCAAACGGTCAGGGTCCTCCGGCCGAAACAGTCCATTTACTTGGCGTGCGCCGTAAGGCTCCGAATCGCTGAAGGTGACCAGGAAACGGTCGTTGTCGAGAATGGCAAGCCTACCAGCGAAATTCGGCCCGGTCAGCTTGCTCGTCCAGACATCGGTTAGGGAGGAATTCTGAAAATCCCGAAGATCGATCCTAGCCACCAATGTTCGACGGGAGGCCTCACTTTCGACCAGTTCCGGATGAACAACCTGATAAGCAACATAGGCATATTTTGGATTTTCAGAGGGATCACATGCTACGTCATTGACGCCGAAAAACGCGCCACCCGTTTTGTTCTCCTTATCGCCGAGCGCAATATGTCCAGTGACACTTAAGGAATCCGATTCTATTAGGATCCCATTACCCTCGCCGCCGAACAGGACGAGTAAGTTTTTGGCGGCACACACCCCACCGCCTGGTCCCTTGATCGGTGGCAATCCAATTTCAACGAGAGAAGCGATGTCGATCTTGCGCATCATAAAGGGGACAGTGAGAGATTCTATGACCCGGCCATCCGACACAAACCTGCCTAGTTTAACCGGGCCTTCAATATCGAAATCAGCACCTACATCCTTTAGTTCAATACGTGCCTGCGCGTGCAATTGCTCCGCATTATAATCCTGGAAAACAAGGGTATACAGGGATTTAATCTGCGGGTATGGGAAGAGGTTTTTTCGATAAGAAACAATGCTGTAAAAATATCCGAGTACGAGAGCTATTATGGGAAATATGACAACTGCATAATAAATAGCTCGTATCCCCAACATTTTCCTCATATTCTTACTGCTAGCTTTTTTTGAATTAAAATGTCTGCCATCAAAACATTTATGACAGTTGCACGCGCTAAATAAAGCAAACTTCAGCCCGTCCCTGGTTCTGATTTAAACAGTGGTCCTGATGTGCCGCAAGCACATCAATTCGATGGTTTTTCCTCTAGGCCTTTCTTCTTTCACCAGTTTGTCTCCGTTCCAGCCGAAGCAAAAGTCATCGGGCCCAAAATTTTTCAGTCTTTCGTCCTACCAGAGATGAGTGTGAGTGCCAACGAATGCCCCGGTCTGGGCCTATGGGACGCCTTGCAAATATTTGATTTCCTGCAAGACGCGGTCCCTCAAAGTCTGACAGCAACACCCTATCATACACTGCACTTGCGAATGATTAAGAGGCACCAGCCCAGACAGCAAGTTTATACTCCTCGATCCAATCAAAATTGTGCTTCAAGGCCACACCCTCGAAAAAGCGAACTGGCCAATGGCTTTTAACCTAATAGTATCACTATCCAATGCGCCCGTTTCGCTATCACCCGCTCGTCCCAATACGCTAACTCGGGGACCAAAAACTCACACCCGAAAGGCGGCGGTAATTTACAACTTTCCAGCGATGAGAAAAAGTGAGAGCACCCTTAACCCGCTTGATAGCTAGAACGTTACTTTTCCCTGCCACTGCCAGCAGCAATGCGAGCCTTGTTCAACTCCTCATGGTCGACTTCCGTCACGCTAGCGATATTGAGGTCGACAATGTGGCGGATATTACGGCGAATCTGGTGGTGCAGAATAAAATCACACACAAATCCGGTTAGGAAAATAATGATCCCCATGATGAGGACCGAAAGAGAGAGCGACAGCAGCGGCCGGTTGAGCAATTGCTGCCCCTCCCTCATATCCGTCCAATAAAGAATATGCTCGACCGCCAGATAGGCAAGGCCGCTCAATCCCGGAAGAATTAGCACAAGCCCGATGACCCCAAAGAAGTGCAGCGGATTTAATCCGTACTTGTAGGTGAACAGTATCGAAAGCAGATCGAAAAGCCCTTGATAGCGAAATGATCTATATTTGGATTTTCCATATTTCCGGCGACTATTGCCAATTTTGGCCTCGGATACTCGGAATCCGATGAGATGAGCCTGAAGCGGAATATAGCGATGATACTGGCCAAACACGCATAAAACTTTAACCACTTCTTTACGGTAAAGTTTAAAGCCGCAATTCAAATCATGTAGCTTTAATCCCGTTGTCCAAACCACGGCACGATTGAACAACCGCGAGCCCAGTTTGCGTATTATCTGGTCCTGGCGGCGGAGACGCCATCCGTTCACCATGTCAAAGCCCTCGTCGAGCTTCTTCAACAATTGCGGCATGTCTTCAGGGTTATCCTGCAGATCGCCGTCCATGGTGAAGATCAACTCGCCCTCAGCATTCTCGAAACCAGCCATCAACGCCATCGACTTGCCACAATTCCGCCTCAGCGTCACCGCTCTCAAATAGGGGCGCTCGCTCTTGAGTTGGCGAATGACTTCGGTGGTTCCATCGGTCGAGCCGTCATCGACAATCAGCAATTCGAACGCTCCATCCGCGCCCATTTCTGCAAATGTTGCGGCGACCCGGTCGGCGAGTTCGGTCAGGCTCTCTTCCTCGCAATAAACCGGAGCAATGACAGTATATTTGATCATGTAAAAAACCACAGCTTGGCCCGGGGGCAAGGATTGCATAACGGGCGAATCATTTCAGCGAATACTGGCTAATTGCGCCGAAACTGGCAACAGGGTGATAACAGGTGCGCAATGCACCGACATCATTTTCATGCTATGAGATAAGAAATTTAAAGATTAGTGGCAAAATCAGGACACAGGATGAACAGCGCTGAAATTTCGGAAGCAACGCGGCAATTTTGGAACAATTGGCCGTGCGACGGACAGTCGAGTTATGAACGCCGCGCCCGCCTGCGCTACGCCAAGGAGCCCTTCATCCTACACCAATTGACCAAGATAACCGGCACGCACAGGCATATCGTGGAAATCGGCTGCGGCCAGGGGACAGACGCCTTGACCGCGTGCCAGAACATCGACGCGGGTGCTACTTACATTGGGCTGGACGCCTCCGACCTAAGCGTAACAGCGGCCCGCCAAGCGGCCGAAGAAGTGGCGTCCAGTCTCAAGGTCTACCCTGAATTCCGTGACGGCGACGCGCTCGCGCTTCCTTTCGACGACAATTCGCTGGAATGCATCTATTCGATGGGCGTACTGCACCATGTTAGCGATACCAAAAGCGCAGTCGCCGAGATACATCGCACCCTCAAGCCCGGGGGCACCTGCTATGTGTTTCTCTACCGTACGACTTCGCCCAAACTGCTCGTCGCCTATGTCTTGCGCGGCTTCCAAGCGCTCTGCGACATGGCAAGCGGACGCAAGCGCTCGTTGCTAGGCCTAGTCGGTAAATGCAGTTTGGAGAGCTCACTCGGCACGATGCTGGTCGAAGCTTTCGGCGTGCCGGTGATGCGCAGCTATTCCAGACACGGCATCAAGGACCTGTTTTCGCAATTTAACGACGTCGATATTATGTCCTGCGGCTTCAATTGGCCGTTCGACGCGGGTTATAAGCGCCGCAACGCGGACGGTCGCAATCCGGTCGGAAATTTCTTTTTTATCACCGCAAAAAAATAATCCAGGGCCTAAACCACCCGCCAGCTACGCCATCACTTTATTCGTCATTGTCAATTAAGTTCAATCCGATCGAATCCAAACGATAACGAATTACTCCGCCAAACGTCCGAATCAAGTTCATTAAATTGTGCTGGCTCATCTCGTCGGGCAGCACCTCCATGTTGCGATAATATTTTGACGACCCCATGTAGATCGTGGTGAAGATATCAGCCGCACGCAAACGGCGGACGCGTACACTCTCCAGTCCCTCCAGTCTGTCGCGGATCTCGACGCTGTCCATTGTAAAAGTAAATTCACGCCTCATCCGCATGGCGGATGATTTGCGTCTGTGGATGAATAGTCCGGTAATGATGTTGCGCTTAACCCAATTATTGATCGCCAGATTACGCCCAAAACTCAGCGCGAAAACCCGAAACAGCAGGAAACGCAGAGGGGTAAAGAGACGAATCGGCATGACCTTAAAGAATCGCGCCTCAACGCTGAAAACGCGCTCCACCTTCAACTCGGCCTCGCTTTCGGCACAATCATTAAGCCCTGCAACTGCGTTCTTTTCATGAAACTGGTTACTCCAGCACCTGCCGTCTTCAGCCTCTAAAAGATAGCCGGAATGGGCGCCCTCTAAGCGGCCGGTTTTCTTGTCGAAGAATTTGACTACGCCACCCTTGGAACAGCCGACAACCGTGTAGCGGGTGGCATCAGAGCGTACATATAGGCCCGCATCTGGCCAGTAGCGTTCAAACTGGCGCTCAAAAGGCGGCGGTGGGACATCCGCGACGGAGTGTTGCTCGATGCTCGCCGTCAGTGCTAGCGAATAGCTCGACATCATGGGAACAAAGTTTCGTATATCATGACCGTGCAGATTTGCGGAGCCGCCTTCCGCTATTGCCTTAGCGCCGAGCCGCGCCATGGTCTCGGCGGCCCCCGAATGGGGCGCGAAGGTCTCGAAACCTCCAGGATAGTAGAGCGGGCAGTTTCGACTACCATATTCGCCGCCGACCGATCCGTCGGGGTGAAAAAAGTAAATCAGGAATTCCAGTGACGGCAACACTAGCTTTTCAAGAAACGCTTCATCGCCGCTCAAACGAAAATAATGCGCCATAAAATTGGTATCGAGGGTCTGATAGCCTGGATCGGCGCCAGAATATTCGAGCAGCCAGCCTTCCGGTGACGCCTTGTCGAAAACCGTCGCTAAAATCTCATTGCTGCGCTGTTTGAAACGCGCCTCACCGGTCAAGCGAGCCGCAATATGCAAGCTGCAAACGGCACCGAGGCGGTGGTTGGATATAAACCCGTGGGTCTCGTCGACCCGGCAAAGAAAATCAGCGCCGAGCGAAAACAAACTCAGCCAGCGCTCACGATCCTCGTCCTCTAGCGCGCCGGCCTCATCCAGCATCATGAAGGCGAGGCCAATCTCAGCCAGCGGAAAAGCCACGCCGACATAACTAAACTCATTGGGATAATGATGGTCGAACGAGCCATTTACGTGCTGCACGCGCTCGCAATAGGCAAAGGCGGCGAGTATCCAGTCCTTCAGCCTAGGCTGCCGGAACCAGCGATTTCCCGGAAATTCGCTCAGATAGGCGAGAGTCAGTGGATAGATTGCGCGCTGCAAATCGATGTTAGAGAAATCCTTGGTCGCCCAGGACCAATATTCTCGATCAAAACAACCAAAGGTGAGCGAGAACGGGTCGCGGTCCAGCGCCGTCAACGCCCGTGGAATAGCACCGGAAAGCTGAGCCGCATAAAGACTGTACCGTTCGGATCGTTGCATGGTTCAAAAAACTTGTAATTACGCCCTTCAGCTCTTTTAAAACCCACGTCCTCAGCGGTCAAATAAACCACCGCCATAGCCGAAATCCAGGCAGAGCATATCCACTTTGCAAGCACTCGCCCGCCTCTAGTATTGCCGTTTTCGTCGCGCACAACTGGATGTTAAACTAGAAGGGTTATCGGCTCCGCCCAGTTTGACGAACAGATGCTACGCCCGCCGACTGCGGCACCCGCATCACGAGGCTAGGTACGTCGGATTAATAGTATCGACGACTAAAATCTCCACGTTTCAGACCCGCTTGATGACGCCTCTCCGATTCATCGATGAATATTCATACCGTTCGAACCAAGGATCAGTTACAGAATGAGGTGGTCAAAATCTGAATAAAGCACTAATTTGGTCAAGAATTCGCCCGGCGACGGGATTTCGCTGGACCAATCACGCCGACGGTCACATAAAACTATGAATATCGCCAAATTCAGTCAATCCTTGCGCAGTTACGCCGATCCGACGAAAGTCGGTTATCTCATATTTTATGTCACCAACCGATGTAATTTTCGCTGCAAGTTCTGCTTCTACTATGCCGAGATCGAGCAGGGCCGGAAGCCCGACGAACTCACCCTTGAGGAAATTGAGAAACTGTCGAAATCTATCGGCCCGGTGCTACAACTCTCACTGACCGGCGGCGAGCCATTCCTGCGCAAGGATTTGGCCGATTTGACCCAGCATTTTATCGATAATTGCGCAGTCCGCTATCTCTCGATCCCGACCAACGCCTCCTTGACTGACCGCATGGTGGCCTATCTTAAGAAAGTGCTGCCGCGTAATCCCGATACCTTCCTGCGGCTTACCTTCTCCATAGACGGCATCGGAGACGACCATGACGAGGCGCGCTCCCTGCCCGGCTCCTACGCCAAGATCGTCAAGAGCTATGAAGCAATCAGTCCTTTGCGTAAGAGCTTCCCCAATCTCGTGCTTGACGCTAATTCGGTCTTCACCGCGAAGAGCGAAAGCAAGATTCTTGATACCATGCGCCACCTCGCTGAGAACTTCCAATACGACAATCTCTCGATCACCTTCGCGCGCGGCGACATTAAGGACCCAGCGCTGAAGACCGAGGCAGAAACCAAATACCAGCAGGTCAACGACTATCTTGAATCAATCCGCCGCACTAAGGAGAGCCGCTTCCTCTATCCACTGTTCCGCGGCGTGCGCGACGTGTCGCGGCAAAATCTGATCCGCACCGTGTTCCATGATGAATTCGTCACACCCTGCGTCGCCGGGCGCAAGTTGGTGGTAATCTCCGAGACTGGCAATGTCCACCCCTGCGAATTGCTCGACCGTTCCTTGGGCAATGTTCGGGATACGGACTATAACTTGCCGGCAATCCTCAAAAGCGACGCGGGCGCGGAGACACGAAAATGGATACGCGATACAAAATGCAAATGCAGCTTCGAATGCGCGTTATCTGCAAATGTGGTATGGAACGCCTCAATGTATCCTAAGCTCGCAACCTCGGCCCTACGTAATATCGGCCGTGACTGATCAAACACCGGCGAGCGGAGACTCAGTCAGCGGACTGATCTCGGTCGTCATCCCGTCCTACAATTCGACCCGCACCATTGAACGCTGCGTCCAAAGCGTTTTTGATACTGGAGACAAATCAGTTGAAGTAATTGTGGTCGACGACGCCTCGACGGATCGCTCGCCAAAACTTGTCGAAACCATTGCGTACGCCGACCCAGAGCGCGTCAGGCTAATACGCCAGGAGAAGAACGGCGGCCCGGCTAAGGCGCGCAATGCTGGCGCGCGCATGGCCCGGGGCGAAGTTTTATTTTTTCTCGATAGCGATACTGACATGCTACCAAACGCGTTGGCCAATTTCCGAGAACGCATTGCTTCAGCTGACGCAGTGGTCGGCATTTATGACGCGCGCCCACTAAACAAGGGTTGGATACCGCTCTATAAGGCGCTCCTTAACAACTATTTTTTCACCCGCAAGGGGATTATCAATTATGAAGTGTTTGATTCCGCCCGCGCCGGCATCCGTGCCGAGATTTTCCGCGCGGTCGGTGGCTTCGATGAGACGCTCGGCTGGGGCATGGATTACGAAAACGAAGAACTCGGCTATCGCCTATGCGAGAAGTTCAACCTTGTGCTCGACCCCACTATCGCCGTCAAGCATGAATTCCCTGGATTCAAGAAACTGACCTGCACCTATTTCCTCCGCGTCGCGCTCTGGATGGAAATCCTGTTAGTACGCCGTAAATTCGAATCCGGCGGCGTTACCTCCGCTGAGACCGGTCTCTCCAGCGCGAGTCTTATGGGTGCCGTGATCCTTGCCCCTCTGCCCTTCCTGCAGATTACTGCAACGGGAAATTTGATCACCGCCATCGCGGCACTTCTCCTCTTTGCCTTCTATCTATTCGGATATTCCGGCCTCTTCGCCTTCGTCCTCAAACGCGAGGCATGGTTCCTCCTTCCCGCTATCATCCTCAACATCTACTTCACGCTCGTCATTGCCCTGGGTGCGAGTTTGGGCGTGCTGCGCACCTTTACCGGAAAATCCCAGGCCCGCGCCATGACTAATCAACCTAACGCGTAACTCCCCCAAGCTGTAGGGACTGTCCCTATATATAATTTTGAATTAATGAGTCATGAGGTCAGTGTCCTACGAAATACCCACCTGCGGATATTGCTTCCGCCAGGCCTGGAAGGCCATGAGGCTGTAGAGGAGGCGGTAATTGTTTTTTTGGCCCGACAAATGCTCGTCGGTGAGACGACGGACTGTGGCGGGATCTATCAGCCCCGCAGGTAAAGCGTCCGCGGATAGTAGATCAGTCATGCGCTCGCGAAGGGCGCCCTTGAGCCAGCGGGCAAGGGGGAAGGTAAAGCCCTGTTTTTTCTGACGGTAAATCTCGGCAGGCAGGTCATACTGCTCTGCAGCTTTGCGCAAAAGCCATTTGGAAGAGCCGTCACGCAGTTTGAGATCGTCAGGCAGAGCGTTGGCGAATTCAATCAAGGGCGGTGAAAGGAAGGGGGCGCGTACTTCCATGCTCGCCTGCATCGCCGCACGGTCAGTATGCATGCAAATGAATTCCGGCAAAAAAAGCTTCTGATAATAGTAGAGCAACATCTGTTGCTGGCTATGCCCAGCAGCGGGGCGCATGGCTTCAGCCGTAGGCTCGAGAATGGTACCAGGGGCGCCCGAGCACACAAAGAAATCACGCTTCAGAGCAGGACAAACATCTGCCAGTGCAGATAGTTCATCGGTCGCGAGCCAGAGCGCGTAACGCAGATCATCCGAAGCCGGGAAACCCTGGAGATAAGCCTTGAGCTTGAAAGCGAAACTCAGATAACCGTCCGATTGCGGCACCATCCCAGCGATGCCCTTGAGGAGAGATAGGAGTGGCGCTGGCGTGGCTTTCAGCCAGGGAATTAGTCCAAGGCCCTGGAACGGTGCATAGCCAGAAAAAAGCTCGTCACCACCATCGCCCGCAAGTGCGACCGTCACATATGGCTGGCAGGCGCGAGTAAGGAAAAGAGTGTTTACGAAACCGGGGTCGCCGTGTGGCTCGTCATTATTGGCGAAAACGTCTTCGATGGCCTTGGAGATGCCTTGCGAATCGAGGGTGAAAACGTCATGGGCGCCGCCACCGAGATGTTGGATCATCAACCGTGCTTTGTCGCTCTCGTCGAAATCTCCCTCGCTCATCGCGACGCTGAAGGCACGAACTTCTCGGTCTGCCTTACGGCAAGCGTTGAAAATGAGGGAGCTGTCGATGCCGCCACTGAGGAATATGCCGTAGGGTACATCCGAGCGCATGGCAATTTTGCAGGAGCGGTCAAACAGGCGATTAAACTCAGCCACTGCCTCTCCGACATCCATCCGCGCCGCGCTGTCGCCGGGGAGCGAATCCCAATAGCGTTTCTCCACCGATTGACCGTTCTCGATAGTGAGCAAACAACCCGGGAGAAGTTTGCGAATACCAGTGACAGGTGTTTCATTCCAGCCGTAATAGCCGGCCATGATAAAGCGTGCGAAGGCTGCCTTGTCGAGCTTCCAAGGCATATCGGAAAGCGCGAGCAGACCGCGCAGCTCCGAGGCATAGACTACGCCCTCCCGTGTCGGGGCGTAATAGAGCGGCTTCTGGCCGAGCGGATCGCGGATCAACGTGTGGCGGTCCCGTACACGATCGTGAATCGCGATAGCGAACATGCCGTCAAGTCGCTTGAGCGCCGCCTCACCCCAGTGAATCCAGGCGGCTAGCAGAACTTCTGTGTCACTCTCAGTGCGGAAGCGCACGCCTTCTGCTTCAAGCTCACGGCGAAGCTCTAGATAGTTATAGATCTCGCCGTTATATGTCAGGGTGTAACGCCCGTTTTCGTCCTCAAAGGGTTGGTTCGCAACGTCGGAGAGGTCAATAATAGCGAGACGACGATGGCCCATATAGGTCCGCGCGTCATGCCATTCACCACCAGCATCAGGACCGCGATGGCGCAACCCCAACACCGCCAAGCGGCAGGCTTCCTTATCGCGCTCGGAAAGCGCCTTCTCGTAGCTAACGCGACCAAATATTCCGCACATTCGCTTGCATGATGTTGCCTAGAGGGCGGGCCAACTTCTTGAATCACCGCAAATATACTTGAAGGAACGGAGACAATCGACAAACATGGCGCGAGATTCGGCTAGAGATTCAGGGGCATATTAGACTTTGCGAATTTTAATTCTCGGCGGAGACGGCTATCTTGGCTGGCCTACCGCTATGGCGTTCGCCCATAAGGGCCACGATACCATTGTGTTTGATAACTATTTCCGTCGTGACGCCGCGCGCGCGTTGCACGCGAATGCATTGCTGCCCAATCCCGACCTTAAAGAACGCGCCAAGATCTGGAACGCGGTTTCCGACGCGCCGATCCGTGTCGAGATCGGCGACTGCATGGATTTCAAGCGCCTTTCTAAATTGGTCGAAGAACTTGAGCCAGATTGTATCATTCATTATGCCGAACAGCCCTCAGCGCCTTATTCCATGCTCGGTTACGAGGAAGCATCGCGCACGCTACATAATAATCTCGGCTCGACCTTTAACCTGATCTGGGCGGTGAAGGAGCACGTACCGGACTGCCATATCGTTAAGCTCGGCACTATGGGCGAATATGGTACGCCCAATATCGACATTGAGGAAGGCTGGCTTGATGTAAAGCATAACGGACGCACGCATAAATTTCTTTATCCGCGTACGCCAGGCAGCCTCTATCACACCACCAAAGTGATGGATACGGATCTCCTCTGGTTCTACGCTCGCATCTATGGAATACGCGTGACCGATTTGATGCAGGGACCGGTCTATGGCCTCTCCACGCCAGAGACGGATATGGACGCCCGCCTTCTGCCGAACTTCCATTACGATGACGTGTTCGGCACAGTGCTTAACCGCTTCATGGTGCAGGCGGTAGCAGGTATCCCACTCACGGTCTATGGCTCAGGCGGGCAGCGCAAGGGCTTCCTCAACCTCCTGGATACGCTGCAATGCGTCGAACTTGCTATGAACAACCCGCCAGAGGCGGGCGAGCTCCGCATTCTCAACCAGTTTACCGAAGTTTTTTCGGTCAACGAATTGGCAGAATTGGTCTACCGAGTGGGCAATGAGATGGGCCTTGGTGTCGAGATCAAGGCAATCGAAAATCCGCGGAAAGAATCGGAGGACCATTACTTCAACGTTAAGCATTCCGGCCTACTTGAGCTCGGCCTGAAACCCCATTTGATGAGCGACGAAGTCCTGGCAGAGATGATTCGGCGCGTCGCGCAATATAAGGACAAGATCGACCCGGGGCAGATCATGCCGCGCATGAGCTGGAGAAACGCCTGACGTCCCTTCCCTAAATGGACGATAGCAGCGCAATGGAACATTCCGAGCAGCGCCTTGTCGCCAGCGTGTTAGTGGATGGCCGAATCGGCGGTCCGCAGCGCCGTGCGGTGCAGGTCGGAACCGTGCTCAGGGAAATGGGCTGGGATACGCTCCCTGTATTTCCGCCAATGGGAAGTGAATTTCCCAATTATCTGGCTGAGCATGGCTTCCGCTCAGCCACACTCTCTCTCTCTCGCCTTAGGCGGCAAAGAAAGATATGGGGCATATTACGCTATCTCTTTCGCTTTCCCATTGAGGTGTGGAGCTTGATGCTGCTCTTCCGCAAGCACCGCGTTGATTTGGTGCATGCCAATTCGCTCTTTGCCTTTCAAGCAGTGGTCGCCGCACGACTTATGGGTCGGCCCGTGGTATGGCATTTCAACGATATGGCTCTGCCTCGGGCCCTCTGCGTCTTTGTCACTAAGTGCCTCGCACCGCTTGCAACGATGCGGGTCTATTCCAGTCGAAAAGTCCAAACCTTTCACCGCGACAGCAACGAGGAGGTAACGGCCTTGCTGCATCCGCCGGTCGATCTCGATAGGTTCAAACCGTCCGGCGCGTGGCGGAAGAGTGAAGGCGAGCTGAGACTTATCGCGGTAGGCAATGTCAATCCGCTGAAGGGTTATCACGATCTGATCGACGCGCTCGGTACACTCGGCGATCTCGTTACACCGTGGCGCCTCAATATCGCTGGCGCCAAGCTCGAAACCGCGGCAGATTATCTTAGCGAACTTGAAGCGGCGATAAAACGGCACAAGCTGGAGAAGCGCGTAGCTTTTCTCGGCGCGGTGGATGACGTTGCAGCGCTAATGCCGGGCCATGACATCTTCATCATGTGCTCACGCTCGGAAAGCGGGCCGATGGTGCTGCTTGAAGCCATGGCCTGCGGTCTGCCTCCGGTGGCAACTGATGTCGGTTTCGTGCGCGAAGTGGTAGCCGACGGCGAGAGCGGCCTCATCGTTCCACCCAACAACAGTCCCGCCTTAGCAGCAGCGATCCACCGAATGATCGAGGATTCCGCCTTCCGCCAACAGGTCGCGACAAGGGTGCGGGACGCTATCGCGCCGCCCTATACTATCGCCGGCGCGGCTATGGCGCATGATGCTGTCTACCGGCGAATGATGCGCCGCTATTGACCTGGGAATCGAGGCAACGTATTGCAGATGCTAACAAAAGCACCGGAGACGCGGCCCAGCCCTTCATGAAACAGCTCATACAGAATTACCGCACAGGCGGCATCGAGCTTGCTGAGGTGCCGGCGCCGCCGGTCAAGCCCGGCCAGGTGTTGATCTCGACCCGACGCTCAGTGATCTCGTCAGGCACCGAGCGCACCATTACCGAGTTTGCCGGTGCGAGCCTGATGTCGAAGGCGCGCCAAAGGCCCGGCAATGTAAAGAAGGTGATCGACCGGGTACGCTCCCAAGGCGTGCGTCAGACCATGCGCTCGGTAAAGGACCGGCTCGAGCGCTGGTACCCCCTCGGCTATTGTAATATGGGCACGGTGATAGCCGCCGGCCCAGGTGTCAGAGAGTTTCGCCCCGGCATGCGCGTCGTCTGCAACGGCAATCATTCTGAGATCGTCTCCGTCCCCAAACATCTATGCGCTGAGGTACCGGCAGAGGTAGAGGACGATAAAGCGGCATTTACCGTTCTCGGCTCCATCGCCCTGCAGGGTGTGCGTCTCGCAAAGCCAACGCTAGGCGAGCGTTTCGTCGTCATCGGTCTCGGCCTGGTCGGTCTCCTGACCGTGCAAATCCTCCGCGCCCATGGCTGCCAGGTGCTCGCTATCGAGCCGAGTGAAAGCCGCGCCGCCTTGGGACGTGAATTCGGCGTCAAGGTGCTGACCGAGAGCGATAGTGAGGCAGTCCTCAAGCGCGCCGGTGAGTTCTCGCGTGGCACCGGAATCGATGCGGTGCTGATCACCGCTGCGACGGAAAGCAACGAGCCGATGCACCTCGCCGCTACGATGTGCCGTAAGCGCGGGCGCATCGTGCTGGTAGGTGTCACTGGCCTGAATCTGCAACGCGCCGATTTTTACGCCAAGGAGCTAAACTTCCAGGTCTCATGCTCCTACGGCCCTGGACGCTACGAACCCGATTACGAGGAGGGCGGCCAAGATTACCCGGCCGGCTTCGTGCGCTGGACCGAGCAACGCAATTTCACCGCTGTGCTTGATCTCATGGCGGAGGGCAGACTAACGACGGAGGCGCTGATCTCCCACCGCTTCCCCTTCGACAATGCCGCGAAAGCCTATGAACTCTTAGTCAGCGGTGTACCCTCCCTCGGCATCATGCTCGACTACGCCGAGGCAAACGCCGCGACGCTGCAAGCCAAGACTGTCAACCTCTCCGGATCGGTAAGTCATGATAGCACCAAGCCGTTAGTGGCACTGATTGGTGCCGGAAATTATGCCAACCACACCCTGCTGCCGGCAATGCAACAAGCCGGCGTCGGGCTGCATACCCTACTGTCCGGCGGCCGCCCTGAGCTGTCCAAGCTCGCGCAAAGATACGGCTTCGAGAAACTCACTACCGACGCCGAAGAAATTTTTGCCAACGACGCGATCAACAGCGTCGTCATCGCAACTCGCCATGACAGCCATGCAGACCTCGCCGCGCGCGCGCTTTACGCCGGCAAGAACGTCTTCGTCGAAAAGCCGCTGGCGATCACCCGCGAACAACTCGGAATGGTTACCGAAGCGTATGGCAAAAACGATGCGCGGCTAATGATCGGCTATAACCGCCGCTTCGCGCCGCTTGTCAGCAAGATGCGTGATCTGCTTGCGGGCAGCGACGCGGCAAAATCTCTCATCTATACGATCAATGCTGGCCGTGTACCGGAAAACCATTGGGTGCTCAAACCGGATATCGGTGGTGGACGGATTATCGGTGAGGTTTGCCATTTCATCGATCTAGCCTGTCATCTCATCAGCGCGGAGCTGGTCTCGGTCAAGACTGTGCCTATCGCTGGTATTGCCGGTGATGATGGCGCCTCAGCAGCGTTGCAATTTGCCGACGGCTCGGCGGCGGCAATTCATTACGTGACGCAGGGTCATGGCGGCATGCCCAAGGAGCGCCTTGAGGTTCACACCGGTGGGCGCTCGTTGTTGCTAGACGATTTTCGGACGCTCACCGGTCATGGCTGGCCCGGTTTTTCCGCCGAGGGCGGCAAGACTCAGGACAAGGGCAATGCGGCCTGCATTTATGCCTTTCTGAAATGCGTCACAGACGGCACACCCGCCCCGATACCTTTCAGTGAAATCACCGCTGGCACAGAGACGGTGTTCCGCATCGACGAGCTAACCCGCTGGACCGGCGAAGTAGCCTCGCTACCCGAGGGACCGGCAGCCTTATGAAACAAGTGGTGCAAAACTATCGCACCGGCGAGGTATCAGTGGTCGAGGTGCCGATGCCGGCCTGCCGCTCGGGTACAATCCTAGTGAAGAATCTCTCCTCTATCGTTAGCCTCGGCCCCGCGCGCTCGATCGTGGAGCTTGGCAAGAAGAGCCTCCTGGGAAAAGCCCGAGCGCGGCCCGATCTCGTGAAGCGAGTGATCGAGAAGGCGCGTACGGAAGGTGTCGCCTCTACCTTCCGTGAGGCCAAGGGGCGTCTAGAAACGCCCACCAAGCTCGGCTACAGCTCCGCCGGGGTGGTGATAGAATGCGCCGAGGACGTGACGCGCTTCGCGCCGGGCGACCGGGTCGCCTGCATTGGCGCGGGGGGGGCAAATCACGCGGAGTATATCACGGTGGCAGAGAATCTCGCGGCCAAGATCCCCGAGACCGTGGCGCCGGAACAGGCTGCGTTCGGCCAGATCGCCATCATCGCGCTGCATGGCGTTCGCCTAGCTGAGCTCGACTTTGGCGCGCGGGTCGGCGTCGTCGGCCTCGGGCTACTTGGCCTACTCACGGTTCAGTTCCTGCGCGCCTATGGCTGCATCGCCATCGGCATGGACCCAGATGAGGACAAATGTGAACTCGCACGTAAATATGGTGCGGAGATTGCCGTAGCCGACGCCGATGCCTTCGCTCATGCGGTTATCGGCGTCAGCGACGGCTCCGGCGCCGACGCGGTAATCGTCGCCGCGGCGAGCGAGGGCGGCGAGCCACTGGCAGCAGCGGCGGAGGCCTGCCGGGTAGGCGGACGCATCGTCATCGTCGGCGTCACCGACATCCACCCCGACCGCCAACAACTTTGGGAAAAGGAGATCGAAATCGTCGTCTCCAAGGCGGGCGGGCCGGGCTTTCTCGTGCCGCAATACGAAGAAGGCGGCATCGATTTCCCCCTTGATCTGGTACGCTGGACCCAGAACCGCAACCTCGGTGAATATCTCCGCCTGCTCGCCGCCGGGCTGATGGACGTTTCGCCCTTCATTACCCACCGTATCCCCATCGGCGAGGCCGCCACGATCTATGGAAAGCTTGGCCACAGCGTACTCACCGGTATGATCGCGGTGGCTTTCGAATATCCCGAGGAAAAATCGACCCTGCGCGATATTGCTATCGCCGCGCCCTCGGCGCGGGACGGCACAGCGGGGCTCGGCGTGATCGGCGCAGGGCTTTTCGGCCGCTCTTCCCTCCTGCCAGCGCTCGGAACTATGTCAGGATTTAGGCTCAAGAGCCTCGCGACAAACGGCGGTGTCAGCTCGGAGAACGCAGCGCGCAAATACGGCTTTGAAATCGCTACTACGGATACGGTAGCGCTCCTCAATGACGACGAGATCAACGCGGTGATTGTGCTCACGCCTCATTCCGATCATGCCGAGCTTGTAATTGCCGCCATCGAGCGAAACAAGAGCGTGCTGGTGGAGAAGCCGCTCTGCGTCACACAGGAGGAGCTCACACACATCGAAGCAGCACTCGCCGCGGCGGAGGGGCTCGCCGTCATGGTCGGCCATAACCGGCGTCACTCCAGCCATACGGTATGCCTCAAGCGCGCGCTCTCTGGGCGCAACGAACCGCTGGTGATGGCCTATCGGGTCAATGCCGGCTTCGTACCCTCGGACCATTGGGTGCATGCGCCGGAACAGGGGCGGAGCCGCGTGGTCGGTGAGATGAGCCATTTCATCGATCTCATGCAATATCTCTCCAGCGCCGATCCCATGCGCGTCTATGCCGAGCGCGTCTCGGGCAATGACAAGAGCACAGTCAACAATGACAATATCGTCGCCACCATCAAATTCGCCGACGGGTCAGTGGGAGAGCTGACCTATGCCGCCGCGGGCAGCCGTTCTCTCGCGCGCGAGAGCCTCGAGCTCTTTTGGCAAGGCAACTCTACTGTCACCACCGATTTTCGCCGCACCCAGCTACACGGCAAGCGCGGTGCTAAAAAGTTCAACACGGCGAACCGCGACCTCGGCTATGCGGAAGAGCTCAAACATTTTGGCCGTGTCGCGCGCGGCCTCGAAACGCCCATCGCCAGCGCAAGCGACATGCTCGCCACCATGCGCGCCGTCTTCGCCATCGAGAAATCGCTCGCCACCGGCCAGCCCGTTATGGTCAAGGACATTGCCATCCCTTCCGACGACACATGAACATCCTTCTCGTCACCGACGCTTATCCTCCAGAAATACGCTCCTCCTCCCATCTCATGCTTGAACTGGCCGAGGAGCTAGTCGATCGCGGCCATCACCTCACCGTTCTGACCTCCTGGCCGCGCTACAATTTGAGCACGCCCAGCGCCGCCGACGGGCTGGGTGAAAATGAGAACGCGGATGGCATCACGGTGATCCGCGTTCATACATTGCCCCATCACAAGGTGAACTTCATCGTCCGTGGCATCGCCCACCTCGTCATGCCACGCCAGTTTCTTCGCGCTCTCAAGCGTCATTCACGCGAGCGATTCGATGCAGTTATCGTCTACAGCCCACCCCTGCCTCTCGCAATGGTAGGGCGCGCCATGCGCAAGCGGGGCGCATATTTTGCCCTAAACATACAAGACCTCTTTCCGCAGAACGCCATTGATCTCGGTGTGCTCAACAATCCGCTGCTGATCGCGATGTTCTGTGCGATCGAACGTCGCGCCTACGCTGCCGCCGACAGGATATTGGTCCATTCGCAGAGCAATCTCGAATTTCTCAAGCGCGAGAACCCGCAGGCCACCGATAAACTCGCCGTGCTGCACAATTGGGTCGATGCCAAGGAATATTGCGGCCCGAATAGCACTCGCTTCCGCCAGCGCTACGAATTGGATGGCAAATTCATCATTGGCTTCCCTGGCGTCATGGGCCCGTCGCAGCAGCTCGACTTGATCATTCGTGCGGCCGCCAATCTGCAATTTCTAGAAGACATCGCCTTTCTCTTTGTAGGCGACGGCGGCGAGCTAGAAAACCTCAAATCGCTCGCCACGGATTTAGGCGCCACGAACACTCATTTTCACCCCTTCGTCCCGCGCGCGGATTATCCGGAATTGCTGAAGAATCTTGATGCCGGCCTAGTCTGCCTCAGCCCGCGCAACCACACTCCTGTTGTCCCTGGCAAGCTCCTCACCTATATGGCTGCCGCGCTACCTGTTCTCGCCGTCCTCAACCGTGAATCCGACGGCAACCAAATCGTCCGCACCGCGAACTGCGGTCTTGCCGTCCCCTCCGACGACGAATTGGCCATCACCGCCGCCATCACCGAGATTTATGAAAACCGTGACAAGCTGGCAACCTGGGGCGCAAACGGCCGGGCCTATGTCAACTTGCACTTCGACAAGTCTGCGGTGATTACGGAACTAGAGGGGTATTTGGGATAGATCTAAGTCGAGTTAAAATCTTAGCAGTGATTTAAAGAAATGGGGTCTGATTTTAACTGTGCCTAGTCTGGTTGATCTAGTGCGCTCTCCGAAGCTGAAATATTTCTTGATGCTCGAGCCGTAGAACGCATCCAACCCACCGACCTCCGGCAACTGCATGTTGCTCGTCCGTTTGGTCACGACGATCCACCCTTCCCCCCTTGAAGGCGACTAGGTCCGTATTTGTCCCGCCCGTATCAATCCACGCCTGCAACACAGAGTACCTCGCAGTCTGGCGACGTAGATTAACGTAGCCAACAGCGGCGCAGTAAACAAAGCCATCGACAGAGATAGTGAAATCGGATCATGATCTCGCCGAATTGTTTGAAAACGGGGAGCAATCATGGCGACTAACGAGTTACACCAGAACTCGGTGATCATCGACGGACTAGTGATCTCTAACTGGAGCAGAGACATTTTTCTTGATATGCAGAAGGGTGGGCTGACCGCAGCGAATTGCACCTGTTCAATTTGGGAGGGTATTCGCGGCTCAATGGACAATCTCGCCGAGTGGAAACGGATGTTCAAAGCCAATAACGATCTCATCCTGCAAGTGCGCACCACAGAGGATATTCACCGTGCCAAGCGGGAGGGCAAGACCGGCATCATTCTCGGATGGCAGAACACCAGCGGCATAGAGGACCGCATCGAATATTTGGCGCTCTATAAGGAGCTCGGAATCAATATTATGCAACTCACCTACAACACGCAAAACTTCGTAGGCTCGGGCTGTTACGAGAGCTTTGACAAGGGCTTATCGGATTTTGGCCGTGACGTGATCGACGAGATGAACCGCCTCGGAATTCTTGTCGATCTCTCCCATGTCGGCGCGATGACGAGCGAGGACGCCATCCGACATTCTAAAAAGCCGGTCGCCTATAGCCATTGTGCGCCAGCAGGGTTGAAAGCACATCCGCGCAACAAGACTGACGAACAGCTCAAATTTATCGCGGATTCGGGTGGTTTCATCGGCGTCACTATGTTCCCCGCCTTTCTTCGTGCCGGCAAAGATGCCACGGTGGAGGATTATGTGGAGGCGATGGATTACGTTATCAATCTTGTCGGTGAAGATTGCGTCGGCTTTGGCACCGATTTCACCCAAGACCAGGACCAGGCGTTCTTTGACTGGCTCATGCACGACAAAGGCGATGGTCGCGAACTCACTGTCTTCGGCGAGATCGTCAACCCCTTGGGCATTCGTACGATCAGCGAATATCCCAACCTGACGGCGACCATGCAGGCGCGCGGCTGGTCAGACGCCAAAGTGCAGAAAGTGATGGGCGAGAACTGGATGAGCGTGCTGAAGGAGGTTTGGGGCGGTTAAACCCAGCCAAAATTAAAGCCGCTTGGCGAATTCGCCGTATTGGCGAAAAAAGAGTTGGCCGCTGACGCCCTTCAAAGCAGAG
>CAZUXZ010000091.1:0-8468 GCA_964624055.1 uncultured Rhizobiaceae bacterium
TGGAGGAAGTGCATATCGCCGGGGCCTACGCCAGCAGCAGCGTAGAGCCTATCCCGTTCCTTTGAGCAGACTACCGAGATCTTCACCTTATCTTCGGGAAAGGCATTGTGCCGCTCGACACCAGCCAAAATTCGCGCATAAGGCAGTCCGCGCGCTTTGGCCCGTTCCTCGCTCATGACGAGAAACCCTTCTGCGCCAGAACATGGCATGACGCAATCGTAAAGATGAAGCGGTTCGGCAATGGGGCGGGCGGAAAGATAATCTGCCATGGTAAGCTGCTTTTTGAGAAGCGCATGGGGAAAGCGTTCGCCATTGTACCGCTGAGCAATACAGATGCGTCCCATATCTTCACGTACAGCACCCGTAAGCTCCATATAGTGGCGCGTGATCAACGCAAAAGGAAGGTTCGGGCCACCGACACCGTAGGGCAGCACAGCGTCGCGAGAGAACCTGCTGTAGTTGTCGATAAGTTTGCCGAAGGCCGAGCCGCCAAGCACATCGCCCGCGATGCAGGCCACCACCTCTGCGTCTCCCGCCTCAACTGCGCGGGCAGCATGGCGCAACGCGATCGGCCCCGACGCCCCCCCCATGGGCAGATCTTCGAGCCAGCGCACCGTCAGACCAAAATACTCGGTGAGCGAAACCGCACTGTCCGGGCGGAGCGTGTAACTCGCAGTAATCAGTCCGTCGATTTCATCTTTGGCAATGCCCGAGCGGCGGACCAGTTCGCCGAGCGCACGGCCAAGCCACCAATAAACACCATGCTGGGACCTTCTCTCGTAGGGAATCGTTACTGGCACCGCCGCCGCAACGTAACAATAGCCGCGCGGCGTCATAATCGCTTTTCCGGGCACAGATCAAAACATCCGGTGAGTGCCGTGCAATATTCAACCAACGAGTACAAATCAGCCTTTTTTACTTTTTGTGTCCACGTCAGCGGCAAGGCATCAAGAAAAACGACCCAGTCGGGCTTATTGTAATTGGCGAATTGCACGCAGCGCGACACGCTAACTCACCGTGAGCAATCTTAATCACGAGTCACACCGTTCTTGGTAACTATGCATAGCATCAACTCCTCAAGGCGTAATTCGTCTGACGCTGATATTTTCGTCGCTACGGCGAATGACGTTTTTTCGCCTGTGAATGAAATATATATTCCAGTCGAGCACTTCGCTAATCACATCTCCAGTATAAAACTAGTCTCCTATTTATACGACTTCGGTTAACACCGCGCCGCCTGCCGACTTCTTCTCGAAGGCTGTTAAAACGCTACCTGCCAGTCTGCCCGACTTTCACTAGAGCCCCATGTCGTCCAGCAACTCTGGCCATTTGTCGGCCCAGGGCCGCGCCTTCTCAAAATTGGCACAGGCGCGGATCACCGCCGGGTCATCGAGGTGACGGCCAACAATCTGCAGACCCACCGGCAATCCGTTCTTGGTGAAACCCGCTGGCACCGATGCCGCCGGCTGACCGGTCATGTTGAACGGGAAAGTGAACGAGAGCCATTGGAAGGGCGGCACGATCTGACCATCGACTTTTTCCACACCCTGAATATTTAGCGCGAAGGGTGGTACAGTGAGGGTTGGTGTCAGCAAGAGATCGTAATTCGACATGAATTCCGCAGCCTTGTTGGCGACACCTTTTCGCGCCATTACTGCGCTGGTCAACTGCTCTGCCGTCCAAGGCGTATTCAAAAAATCAACTAAGTGCGGCGTCATGTGATGGGCGTGCTCCTCGGCCAGTCTGCGCATGCCAATGAGATCGGTCTCAGCGGCGACCAGACCCCAGAAAGCTCCATAAGGATCGTCCCAACCGGGATTCGCCTCTTCAATCGTGCATCCGAGATCGCTTTCGAAGACTTTTACCGCATCGCCAACAACCCGGCGCACCTCGGGATCAACCGCGGCATAGCCCCAGTCAGAACTATAGGCAATGCGCAGCCCCTCGAGATCGCCTTGCAAGCATTCCATCCAGTCGAACTCAGCTTTGGGAAGCGTGCGTCGGTCGCGCATGTCCGGGCCGGAAATGACGGAGAGCATAAGCGCGCTGTCAGCAACGGTACGGCTCATTGGACCGATGCATTCCAGGCTCTCCCAGCTTGAGACGCCAGGCATAGTCTCATCCTTGGTGCCGGGCCAAAGTGGCACCCGGCCCATAGACGCCTTGATACCAACAATGCCACTGAATGAAGCAGGAATGCGCACCGAGCCGCCACCGTCGCTGCCAATGGCGAAGGGCCCCATGCCGGAAGCCACAGCCGCGCCTGCACCGGCGCTAGAACCGCCCGGTGTGCGCTGCAGGTCCCACGGGTTACGCGTGGTCTCGTACACCGGATTGTGGCCGACGCCGGAATAGCCGAATTCCGGTACGTTGGTCTTACCAGTGACGATGGCACCGGCATCACGCAAACGCTCAACCACTACATCGTCAACGCCGCCGTAAAAATCCTTGTAGATGTGCGAGCCTGAGACGGTCGGCAGGTCCTTGGTGCAGACCAGGTCCTTGATACTCACTGGAACACCGGCGAGCGCTCCGGGATCCTTGCCGGCCATAATGTCTGATTCAAGCTGCTTGGCGGTGGCACGTGCCTGCTCTGGGCCGGGCGTGCAAAAAGCATGAAGAACTGGCTCAAGCTTGTCCATGCGCTCGATGCTGGCGTCGATCACCTCGACCGGCGAGAGCTCCTTCGCGCGCACATTTCTTGCCAAGGTAACCGCATCCATACGGCAGAATTCGTAGCCTAATGTCATCTCTTTCCCTCCCAATTGGATTAGCGCATTAACAAACCGTTATTTATTTATTTATATTGAGCGTACGGTCTGTGATCGTAGCCGCAGAATTCGATGCGAGAAAGGCCGCCGACATTGTAATCTCCTCTGCTCCGGCCATGCGGCCGATAGGCCTAGCGGACGGCACATCTGCAAAATCGTCCTCGGTCATCCAGTTAGCAACCATGCTGGTATTCGCGAATGCCGGCACGACCGCATTGACGGCGATATTGTCAGGACCGAGTATTCGGGCAAAATTCTTAGTCAGACTGACGCGCATGCGCGCGCAACCAAGGAACGCATATGACGAGCTTAATTAACCCGACGCTGCGCCGCAGCCTGCTCTTCACGCCTGGTCTCCGAACCGACCGCTTTGCCAAGGCGCTGTCCGGCGAGGCTGACATGGTGTGCCTCGATCTCGAGGACGGCGTCGCACCAAATTTCAAGACGGAAGCCCGCAAAAAGGCGATCCCTTCCCTGCACGATTCAGCACTTGGCGGAGCAGCGTCACGGGCCATCCGCATCAATCCGATCAAGACACGCGAAGGCATGCGTGACATGCTGGCGCTAATCGATTTCGATGTCGCACCAACGGCCATAGCACTACCGAAGATCGAATCACCCGAAGAGGTACGCTGGGTTGCAGACCTGCGCGATGAGGCGGACTACGACGCGACGCAACTGATGGTGATCGTCGAGACCGGCCGCGCACTCGAAGCAGCTTTGGAAATCGCCGCCGCCAGCCCGCGAATTGACACCCTTTTATTTGGCGGCGCTGACCTATCCGCCGAGTTCGGCTCGAGCCTCGATTGGGATGCGCTGCACTACGCTCGGGGACGTGTGGTACACGCAGCCTCCTCCACCGGACTCGACCTGATCGACGTGCCGAGCCTCGACGTTAATGATCAAGAAGGGCTGCGGCGGGAAGCACGCCTCGCCCAGCGCATGGGTTTCACCGGCAAAGCGGCAATCCATCCCCTTCAACTGCCGCCGATCAACGAGGTTTTCTCGCCCGACACCGAGACCATCATCTTTGCCAAGCGGGTACTTATCGCTTATGCGAAAAGTGATGCCGGTGTCACGTTGCTCGACGGTAAGGTAGTGGAGATGCCGGTGGTACGCGCCATGCAGCGCGCACTCGCTATTCACGAAAAGATTTCCGGACGGCCGGCGAGTTCGGGTTGACCATGCTGGGCTACGCACCACATCTCATAAGGATATTTTCGTGAGCTCTACCTGCCGTAGATCGCACGGGTGAGTTAAGAGATGGGTTATAATCAACTGGCCTCGCACGTGCTCGGCCTGCGGCAAATCTATTGATCCAACCGAACCGAATAAAAGAGGGAGATTGAAAATGGTGGCACGCATGAAAGAGGTCGGACCGAACCGCTTCCGCGAGGATTACGGTCGCTATTACGAGGATTTCGAAATTGGCCACATATATGAGCACCGGCCTGGCCGCACCATGACCCAAGCCGACAATACCTGGTTCACTCTCTTGACTATGAATAAGCACCCGCTCCATTTTGATCTCGACTATGCGAAGAACAGCGAGTTCGAAAAACCTCTGGTCAACAGCGCTTTTACACTGGCTGTGGTCGCCGGCATGAGCGTCTCTGACGTCAGTCAAAAGACCATTGCCAATCTCGGTTGGAACGACATCAAGCTTACCGCCCCGGTCTTCGCCGGCGACACGATCTACGCCGAGTCCGAAGTCCTGAGCAAACGCGAATCCAAATCCCGCCCTAATGCCGGCATAGTCACGGTGAAAACGACCGGCCATAAAGAGGACGGCACGGTATTCATGACCTACGAGCGCAGCATGCTGACACCGAAGCAAGGCCACGCGGTAGATGACAAGGCGGAATTGTATTAAGCCCTTATTCCCTGGCATGGAAGAAGGATTGGAAGAATGAGACGCATTTAGCGCGCGTGCGCTATCTGAGCGGCTCCAAAATCGAGCAGAAATTTGCGACCGCCGTCCCACCCATGTTGAAGACCCCACCAAGCTTCGCGCCCTTGACCTGGATGCCACCGGCAGTGCCGGTCACCTGCTGTGCACTCAACACGTGCATGGAGACGCCGGTCGCACCGATCGGGTGGCCCTTGGATTTGAGGCCGCCTGATGGGTTGACTGGAAGCTTACCATCCATCTCGGTCAAGCCTTCGTGGATCGCTCTCGCACCCTCGCCGCGCTTCGTCAGGCCCATGGCCTCGTATTCGATCAGCTCGGCAATCGTGAAGCAGTCATGGGTCTCGACGAAGTCAAGATCATCGAGTGTGAGGCGGGCGTCGCCTAGCGCCCGGCCCCAAGCCTTCTCACAGCCGTCGAACATGAGAATGTCGCGTCGGCTCATCGGCAGGAAGTCGTTTACATGCGCTGCGGCACGGAAAATGACCGCCTTTGGCATTTGAAGCGCTGTCTCGACATCAGTCAGCACGAGCGCAGCGGCACCGTCGGAGACAAGCGAGCAATCGGTGCGCTTCAGCGGGCCGCCGGCGACAAGGGGGTTCTTGTCGGAGACGTCGCGACAGAAGTCATAGCCGAGATCCTTTTGGATCTGCGCTAGGGGATTTCGCGCGCCAGCTTTGTGGTTCTTTGCTGCGATCTTGGCGAGCGCGTCGCTCTGATCGCCATGGCGCTGGAAATAATTATCTGCGATGGAGCAGAACACGCCAGCGAAGCCACCTTCGATATCCGCTTCCTCTTTAACGTAAGAGGCGCGGAGTAGATTCTCGCCGATGGCCGCCCCCTTAGTGCTGGTCATTTTCTCGACGCCGACGACAAGGACGAAGCGACCACGCTTTGCTTCAATGGTCTTGATGCCCTGATGAATGGCGGCGCTGCCGGTGGCGCAAGCATTCTCGACCCGTGTTGCCGGGGTGTAGCGGAAACCCTCGTTTGCTTGCAGCGCCAGCGACGCGGTGAATTCCTGACGCGAGAAGCCGGCATTGCAATGGCCAACAATAATTTCGTCAATCTCCTTAGCTTCGAGACCGGCGTCGATCAGCGCACTCCGTGCCGCTTCGACGATCAACGATTCAACGTCATCGTTTTCGTGTTTTCCGAATGGTGTGTGGCTCCAGCCGACGATACAGGCAGTCATACGCGCTCTCCTTGAAAATAGTTCACAATACTATGCCTTCGACGAGTTGTGGCGGCAAGCTTAGGACAGTTGGGTAGCAGGAAAGATTAGGGTTTAGAAGGCGCGCCGATAGCGAAACCAATGCAAGTGCAGTGGGTGTTGAAAACGTAACTATGAATGGCACAAAAAAAGCTTCAGCATCAGAATTTGAACGGTTCTGCTTTACGTCGTGACCGGACATTGGCCGCCCGGATAGCGAAACCGATGTTACTAATCCGCAACTTTCGCGCCGAGCTCGTGCCCAAGCCACTCAGCAGCGCGCAATGTCTCAAGATCGGCTCCGTGCCGACCGATCACCTGTATGCCGACCGGCATACCCGCCGGCCCCTTGAGAGCCGGCACATTGACTGCAGGCACGCCGATTGAAGTCCAAAGGAGATTAAATTTCGGATTTCCAGTGTTGCTGAGGTCCTTCGGCGCCTCGCCCGGTGTAGCCGGTGCGATAGCGGCATCAAATTCGTCGATCACCTTGGGAAAGGCCACCCGCATTTTTTGCAAGCGGTCCATCTGCGTCAGATACCGCTCCACACCGATGGAAAAGCCACGTACGATCCACTCCCGGAGAGCAGCCGATATCAGCTCGCCGGCAGTGCGGTAGCGTGGGCCAAGATTAAATGCCGCGTCGCGCGCCAACACATCCTGAGCAACGTCGAATACGTCGTCGTACAGCGGCGGCATATGGACGATGGGCGCGTCCAAGCAGTCTGCCAAATTTCCGAACAGCTCTGCACTCGACGGCTCGATTTCCGACCAGGCGAAATCGCGTAGAAAGACAAACCGCGGTCTTTTAAGCGGACGCGCGGCTAGGCCGGTGGCCAAGCAACTAGGCATCGTCCCTTGGCTAGCTGGATCGCGTCCGTCGTCGCCGGAGAGGACATCAATGGCGAGCGCCAAGTCTCTTGCGGAGCGACCATAGACGCCAATGTGATCGAGGGTATGCGAAAGCTGTAACATACCGGTTCGCGGAATGAGCCCCCAACTCGGCTTCATCGCCCAGGCGCCGCAAAAAGAGGCCGGCCGCAACACCGAGCCGACTGTCTGACTGCCGAGTGCGAGCGGTACCATACCGCCACCGACAGCTGCACCCGAGCCCATAGAGGAACCACCCGGTGTGCGCTCTGGATCATGCGGATTAACCGTTTCGCGCGGATGAAGAAAAGCGCATTCGGTGGTTACCGTTTTACCCATAATCACCGCACCCGCCTCAATCAACCGGGTGACGGCAGTGGCGTCTTCCTCGGGCCGCCGACCCTTGTCTGTATCAACGCCGTTCTCCGTCGGCCAATCCTTGGTGTCGATAATATCCTTGAGGCCAACCCCGGCGCCCGCAAGTGGGCCCTTGTCCGGCGAATCATCGACCGCGCGGGCCTGGGAGCGCGAGACATCAACATCGAGCCAACGCCAGGCGCGCACCCCTCCGTCGCGCGCCTTTATGCGAGCGAGAGCCGCATCTGTCTCGGCAAGCGCGCGGGTCTCGCCGGCGACAACCGCATCAGCGATCTCCACCGCACCCCGGCAGGCCAATAGCGCGTTGCCCGCAGCCACAGCTAGACGCCCGGGTGACGTAAATTCCACACGGTGGCGCGCTCATAAGCGTGACCGGCGCGAAGCAGCAGATCCTCACTGAGATGACGGCCGATCAATTGGAAGCCAAGCGGCGTACCATCGTCGGTAAATCCGCAAGGCAGCGAGAGCGTCGGGCTGCCGCTGTGATCGAACGGGCATGTGAAGCGGATCAGTCGCTCCAACGCCCCAGGGACGGCCATCAGCTCGTCCATTGCATCGAGCCGCGGCGTTGGTACGACGAACGAAGCTGCCGCGATCATGTCGATTTTGTCAAATAGCTTCGCTAAGGCGCCAGAGAAGTTCTGCCGCATGATAGTCGCACGGGCATAATCCACCGCCGTTACTTCATGGCCAGCGTCTATTAGGCCACTGATCACTGGTCCGTATTCCGCTTTGTAAGCGGGGTAAGTATCGGCATGAGACACCGCGGCGTCCGCGCCACAAATCACTACCCAGTTGTTGACCACATCGTCATAGGGCGGCAGGGTAACTGGGCGAATCTCGGCGCCCTCACCGCGCAACACCTCGATTGCCGCGCTCAGCGCATCGCCAACCTCGGGCTCAACATCACGGCTGTTAAACGTCTCGTCGACGCCGATGACCAGCCCGCGCACGCCCTCCTCAAGCCCTGCGAGAAAATCGGGCACCGGGGCAGTGAGAGTCGTCGGATCGTTCGGATCCTCGCCAGCCAAAGCGTTATACATCGCTGCCGCGTCGCCGACGCTTCGCGTCATCGGGCCGATATGATCAAGCGTTTCGGAGAGCGGCCAGACGCCATAGCGGCTCACCCGGCCGAATGTCGGCTTTAGGCCAACGGTACCGCAGGCAAGCGAGGGGAAGCGGATGGAGCCCCCAGTATCGCTGCC
Organism: uncultured Rhizobiaceae bacterium; assembly: GCA_964624055.1. Classification (GTDB taxonomy): domain Bacteria; phylum Pseudomonadota; class Alphaproteobacteria; order UBA828; family UBA828; genus PTKB01. The sequence goes on from CAZUXZ010000091.1 coordinate 8,347, forward strand.
GAGCGAGCCGAAGCAAAGACCCCCGGCAGTCGCCACACCCGAACCGCTCGACGAAACACCGGTCCAATAGTCGAAATTCCACGGATTTACCGGGTCCGTGATATCGGGGTGGTGCGAAGCAT
>CAZUXZ010000092.1:0-31937 GCA_964624055.1 uncultured Rhizobiaceae bacterium
AAGGCGGCACCTGCGAGACACATCAATGCGACGTTACGAATTCGGCTGAAGTCGAAGCTATGATTGAGGCCTGTGTCGCTCAGTTTGGATGTATCGACATTCTGGTTAACAATGTCGGTGGCTCCGTTCCCGGTAACGCAGTCAATCTCAGCTTGGATGATTGGCAGCAACAGCTTGATTTCAACCTCACCTCCTCCTTCATGGCTTGCAAATATGCTATCCCGTATATGGAGCGCCAGAGTCGGGGCGCGATCGTTAATATCTCTTCCATCGCCGGCCACCGCCATATCGGCAACGACCATGTTGGCTACAACGCAGCAAAAGCAGGGCTTGCCCATTACAGCAGAGCAATTGCTGTGAAATATGCGTCCCAGGGTATTCGCTGCAATGTGATATCGCCCGGGCTAATGCACACTCCGCTCGTCGAGGTGCGCCTCGCCGGACAATATGGCGAGGGTGATGCCGAAGCGCTGATCGAAAAACGCAACAAGCAGGTCCCAATGGGTCATATGGGCGAAGGCTGGGACGTCGCCTATGCCGCTCTCTACCTTGCCTCAGATGAGGCCAAATATGTCACTGGCACCGACCTAGTCGTCGATGGTGGCTTGATTGCCTCAGCGCTCTGATCTCGTTAATAGACCGCCAACATTGCGCCCGGCTTAGGTGGGGAAAATGCGCGGTCAATGGCGTTAAGGTCTTCTTCTGTCAATGCGACATCGCGTGCGGCAGCGCAGGCACGGACATGCTCGGGCGCGGTGGCCTTGGGGATCGAGACGACATTTGGAAAGCGCATAGTCCAAGCCACCGCCACCGCGGCAGCGGTCACGCCATGGAGGTCGGCGATATGCTTCAGGACAGCATCTTGTAATAGGCTGCCCTGATCTAGCGGTGAATAGGCCATAAGCGCAACATCGTTTGTTTCGCACCATGCCATCAGCTCGCCCTCAGCCGCGCGCTGGGCCAGATTGTATAGAACCTGATCGACACAAACGCCCTCGCCGCCGGGCGTAGTAAAAGCATCCGCCATGCCGTCAGCATCGAAATTGCTGACGCCGTAATGTCCGATCTTACCTTCATCGGACAGACGTTCGAACGCTTCGAAAGTTTCCTCCAACGGAAAAGGGCCGGCCCAATGCAATAGATAGAGATCTATATGGTCACAGTTAAGGTGTTTCAGGCTGCGTTCGACGGCCTTGACCGTGCCTTTGCGCGAGGCATTGCTCGGCAGCACTTTAGAGACAAGATATACCTCCTCGCGTCGACCTAGGATTGCCTCGCCGACGATCTGCTCGGCAACGCCGGAGCCATACATTTCTGCCGTGTCAATCAAGCCGAGACCGAGATCAAGGCCGAGTTGCAGGGCGGAGACCTCGTCTTTCCTACGATTGCCGCTTTCGCCCATCCTCCAAGTGCCGAGGCCAACCGCCGGTATCGCCGTTTCTCCGCGCGCCCGCACCATCCGCTGAGTTGTCATCATCACGCTCTCCTCGAAATTTACGCCGCGGTCATGCTACACCATAATCAAGGAAGCCATCGGGAGCACGGAATATGGCCAAGGCTTATGTCGCTGGAACCTGCGACACCAAGGGAGCGGAACTACGCTATGTCAAGGATCTGATCGAAGCGACCGGCGTGGCAACTTGCCTTGTCGACCTCAGCACCGGTGACGGGGATGCCGGCGCGGTGGACGTGACGGCAACGGAAGTGGCATCGCACCATCCCGACGGCGTCAGCGCCGTCCTGGACGGAGATGACCGCGGTCGCGCGGTAACAGCCATGGCTGACGCCTTCGCCCGTTTCCTGACTTCGCGTACGGATATCGGTGGTATCGTTGGTGCTGGCGGCAGCGGCAATACGGCACTCATTGCCAGCGGCATGCGCGCGCTACCCCTCGGGGTTCCCAAAATTCTTGTCTCGACCGTGGCCTCCGGCGATGTCGCGCCCTATGTTGGGCCAAACGATATCGCCATGGTCTACTCAGTAGCCGATATTGCCGGACTCAATCCCATCACCCGCACCGTTCTCGGCAATGCCGCACACGCTCTCGCCGGCATGCTACGCAACACCGTACCACAGGCAAGCGAGGAGAAGCCCGCCATCGGCCTTACCATGTTCGGTGTAACCACCAATTGTGTCGACCAGGTGCGCACGCTGCTCGATGCGGAATATGACTGTCTCGTCTTCCACGCCACCGGCACTGGTGGGCAATCGATGGAAAAGCTTGCTGAATACGGCTTTGTGAGCGGCTGCATCGATGCCACCACTACAGAAGTTTGCGACCACCTCATGGGCGGAGTATTCAGCGCCGGCGAAGCACGCTTCGACGCTCTGGCAGCGTCGGGTCTGCCCTATGTTGGCTCTTGCGGCGCCCTCGACATGGTGAATTTCGGCGCCAAGGAAACCATCCCCGAAAAATATCGCTATCGGTAAATCTATGTCCACTTTACGCATGTAATCCTGATTCGTAACTCTTCTGAGGAGAACCGCGCCATCGGCAAATGGATCGGCGCCAAGCTTAACACGTTCACCGGTCCGGTGCGGTTTCTCATCCCCGAAAATGGCGTGTCGCTGATCGACGCGCCCGACATGCCGTTCCACGATCCAGAGGCTGATGCCGCACTGTTCGAGGCGCTCGAGGCCACTGTGACTGTCAGCGAGAAACGCCAGCTTCTACGCTACCCCTATCATATCAACGACGCAGAATTCGCCACCGCCCTGGTTGCCGCCTGGCGCGACGTCAACGGAGATTAGCACCATGCCCAAATTTGAACGTACCGCCCTAATGAAGAAGTTCCATGCCATGGTCGAAGCGCGCGAGCCCATCGTAGGTGGTGGCGCCGGCACCGGTCTTTCAGCCAAATGCGAGGAGGCCGGTGGCATAGACATTATTGCAATCTATAATTCGGGCCGCTACCGCATGGCCGGACGTGGCTCTCTTGCTGGCTTGCTCGCCTACGGAAACGCCAACGAGATCGTCAGGGAGATGGCAACGGAGGTACTGCCCGTCGTATCCAAGACGCCAGTGATCGCCGGGGTCAACGGTACCGATCCGTTCGTCACAATGGAGAACTTTCTCACCGAGCTGAAGGCGACGGGCTTCGCCGGAGTGCAGAATTTCCCGACCGTTGGCTTGATCGACGGCGTATTCCGAGCCAATCTCGAAGAGACCGGTATGGGCTATGGGCTTGAGGTTGAAATGATCCGCACCGCCCATGATCTCGACATGCTGACCACGCCCTATGTATTCAGTGTGGATGACGCAAAAACCATGGCGGCGGCGGGGGCTGACCTCATCGTCTGCCATATGGGTCTGACCACGAGCGGTGCCATCGGCGCCAAGACCACCAAATCTCTCAACGATTGCGTCGCCTTGATCGACGAATGGGGAGCAGCTGCAAAGGCCGTTAAGAGCGACGCTATCATCCTTTGTCATGGTGGCCCCATCGCAGAACCGGAGGACGCAGAATACGTCCTCCGCAATTGCACCTATGTGAACGGTTTCTATGGCGCGAGCTCGATGGAGCGCCTACCTACTGAAACCGCGCTGACCGAGCAGACCCGAAAGTTCAAGAAACTGAGTTTTTGAATGGCCTGCCCGTCCCGGCGCTCTATAAACAGGAGTAACCCGTTATGACCAGGCCAGACAAATGGGATTTGCGGTTGCTCGGCTTAGCAAGGCATGTTTCGCAATGGTCAAAGGACCCGTCTACCCAGGTAGGCGCGGTGATTGCGGATCAAAAGCACCGGGTGCTGTCGCTTGGCTTCAACGGCTTTGCACGTGGCGTGCGTGATCTCGCCGAGCGGTTAGAAAACCGCGAGATGAAGTATGACATGATCATCCATGCCGAACGAAACGCAGTACTCTTTGCTAATGCGCCGGTGGATGGCGCTAGCGTCTATGTTTGGCCGCTGCTGCCCTGCGCACAATGCGCGGCGACGCTGATCCAGGCTGGAGTAAGCGAGGTCATCGCACCCGCCGCGGATTCCGAGCGCGCCGAGCGCTGGACAGAGCAAATCAATCTCGCTCGCACCATGTTCAAGGAGGCCGGCGTCAAGGTGTTCGAGCTGGAGAATTACCCAGTGGATTAAGCCGCGAACTGCTAACCCGCGGCGATCAGACCTTTGACTAAACCTTCTGTCATATCGTGGAGAGTGACAAGCAGGATGGTGCAACGTCGTCCCACCGCAGCAGGGACCGTTTCCGGCCAATCGTAGAATTCAAAACCCTCCTGGCGCAGGGCGATGACTACCTCGCCGGACAACTCGACGAAGAGCTCGTTAGCCCCGCCATAGGAACCAATCTCGACACCAGAAATTGCGCCAAGCCCTTGGGCCAGAGCAGCGCATAGGCGATTAGCATGGTCCGCCAGGCGAAGCCATAGATCGTCCTCTATATAGGCCGCCAGCTGGGCCGAAATATATCGCATTTTTGAGGCGAGCTGCCCGGCGCGCTTGTGGCGAAACGACATCTCCTTAGCAAGATCAGTGCGAAATAGAATGATGGCTTCTGCACCGAGCGCGCCATTCTTGGTGGCGCCGAAGGAAAGCACGTCGACGCCGGCTCGCCAAGTGATATCGGCCGGGCTAGTCGATTGATTTCCCGCATTGAGCGCCGCCACCGCATTGGCAAAACGCGCGCCATCCATATGCACGCCAAGACCAGCCTTCTTGGCGATGGCGGCAAGCTCGGCGACCTCTTCAGGGGTGTAGACAGCGCCAGCCTCACTCGATTGGGTCAGACTGAAAGCCGACGGCTGCGAGGCATGCACGAAGCCCTGGCCAGCCGTAGCGAGCCGGTTGTGCAAATCCACTGGTTGAATTTTGCCATCTCTGCTCTGCAGTGGAATGATCTTGGCACCGCCGGTGAAAAGCTCGGGCGCGCCGCATTCGTCCTGATAGATATGTGATTCCGCCTCAGCAAAAATTGCACCCCAGGGCGGTGACAAAAGCGACGCCGACAGCGAGTTAGCAATGGTCCCCGTCAGCACGGGAAACACCCGGACATCGGCTTCGAACAGTTTTGAATAGGCCGGCTCGAGTGCCTGGCTGATCTCATCATCACCATAGGCCGTCGCCGTACCAGTGTTGGCGTCGGCGATGGCGACCATGATTTCTTCGGCAACACCGGCGACGTTATCGCTGCGAAAATCCATCGACCTGTTCCTCAAGTTGTAGCGGTGTTGGGCAAGCAATCGAGTCCTATATCGGTGAAGCGTGTGCCGCCCGGTGACATTAAATGCGCCGTCGAGTGAACCGCCTGACCGCTTACTACGGCAGTAATCAGCCACACCAGCTCGGGCTCATAGGCCATAGAGAGGTCGGTGGCAGACGGTCGGGCCGCGCCATTCGGGTGAGAATGGTAATGACCAACGATAGCGTGCCCCATGCCTCGCACCGCGCGCATCAGGTTAAGACGTAGCTCAGGATCAACTTCGAAACGATCATTGCGCCCTGGTAATGCCTTGTTTTCGCTCTCTGCTACCTGGGTCACTTCGATATCACCATCGGTACGATGAAAGCCCAGCAATAGGCCACATGCCTCGCCGGGATAGGCCGCCTCGGCCTGATCGGCAATGCGTTTCAAATCCTCGGGTCTGAGCAGCAGCATGCGGTCTCCACGGCACCGGTTTACTGTTTGGCCGGTGGCAGGGCGACCTCCCCCACCACCACACCACTCTTCACATCGACAATCACCACCCGTTCAACGCCTATGCCGGTTTGCACCCGAAGCACCAGCCGCTCACCCGCGACATCCATGCCCAACAGGCGCGCGTCAGCATTGAGGCCAAGCTGGTCCAGGTCGAGGCGAAAGGACGCCGCGTCGCCCTGTACAGTCTCCGTCGGGGTGTCCGCTTCAGCGTCGGTAGCCACCATATTTTCTGCCAGTTCACCTGTTTTCTGCGAGATTTTCATGATGATCACCACCAACCCGGCTACGATCAGTACGCCCATGACGATAACAGCGGTTTTAAGAACAGATATGGGAATCATTTGAGTCTAACGGGCCCGTTATGGTGAAATCGGCCATGCCGAAGCAGAGAGAGACACTACATCGCCTGCGCGCTGGAAACGAGCGTACACGGCTCGACAAGTTTCTCTCGCTCGCCCTACCCGACATATCACGCAGCCGTCTCAAAGGGTTAATAGAAAGCGGCCAAGTGCGCATCGGCGGTGAGACGATAGCCGAGCCGGCATATCGGGTCAAACCCGGGACGCAAATCGAGTTGAGCATACCGGCGCCAACCAAAGAAGCGGCGCCCGCTGCCCAGGCGATGGCGCTCGACATCCATTATGAGGATAGCGATCTGATCGTCGTCGACAAACCGGCAGGTCTGGTGGTGCATCCAGCGGCAGGCAACCCCGACCGGACCTTAGTGAACGCGCTTGTGGCCCATTGCGGCGAAAGCCTTTCCGGTATCGGCGGAGTACGTCGACCTGGTATTGTCCACCGTCTCGACAAGGATACCAGTGGTCTGCTAGTGGCCGCCAAGAACGACACCGCCCATGCCAGCCTCAGCCGCCTATTCGAAACGCATGACCTAGAGCGCGGCTATCTCGCCCTGGTTTGGGGCACACCGGCACCGGCGCACGGGCTGATCGAGGGACACATCGGTCGAAGTCCACACAATCGAAAAAAGATGGCGGTAGTGTCCCACGGTGGCCGAGAAGCTCGTACCCATTACCGTGTGCGCGAGCATTTAGCAGATTGCCGTTGGAGCCTTGTTGAATGCCGGTTGGAAACAGGGCGCACCCATCAAATCCGCGTTCACTTGGCGTCTCGGGGCCATAAAGTGGTCGGAGATCCTCTTTATGGCGGTCGCCAAGGTGGCGGGCAGAAAATGCTGCCCCCAAATGCCGCTGAAGCGCTAATGAGTTGGCACCGCCAGGCTCTACATGCCTACCGCCTGGAATTTCGACATCCGGTCAGCGGAGAGGTTCTTGAATTCAAAAGCGAGCCACCGGCGGATATGCGCACCCTCATCACAGCGGGGCGGGATTAGGCGTCACCATTTCAGAAAACCTCTAAAACTTTTATCAGGAGGGAGTCGCAACCTTTCTCGCACTGCCTAAACGCCACGATCTAGGTATAGACGAGGTGATGGATTATACGTTGCATACATGGCGCTTCGGCCAAGACCTCTCGTTCGACCGCATGACCTGTATCAATCCCTACGCGACAATCATCTCGATTGCCTGGCCTAGGCAATCGCCTATTTTCAAGCTGATGCGAAAATTTCCAACAAATCCATCGTTACGGACGATAGCCAAATCGGCGCGGGCCGGTAAGGCCAGACAATAATGGCGCGACACGATCAGACCAGCCACAGAGCAGCGCACGCGTATCGCGCGGATCAATCAGGTCATGCATAGAAAAAGATTCGGCGCGGGGTGATGCAAATTGGCGCATCATCATTTGTCTCTCCAGCTCTTCGCGCCGCGCTTCGGGGTTCTCCGCGGCTGCGATATCTCGGCCAAAGGCTACAGCTACTCCGCCTTCTGCCGGCACCGCACCCATTTCCGCAGAAGGCCAGGCAAGAACATATGCATCTGTGCCATAATGGGCGGCCGCAGCAACCCCAAAGGATTTTCGCACGATTACTGAAGCCCAGGGGACTTCACAGCTCGCCGTCGCCAGCACCGTCGCGGTACCATAGCGAATCGTACCGGCAGCTTCTGCGGCGGCGCCGATCATAAAACCTGGCTCGTCGACGAAGCTCACGATCGGTAAATGAAAGCAATCGCAAAGATCAATTAACCGGCGTGCCTTCTGCGCGCCATCCGCAGTCATCGCACCGGCAAGGTGATAGCTGTCATTAGTCAAAATACCTACCGGCCGACCGTTAAGACGAGCAAGCGCTGTGATTTGGCCACGACCATATAGGCGGCCCATCTCGAAGAGTGAGTCGCGATCCACTACCAATTCCAGAAGCGCCCTCATATCGAACAATTTTCGTCGGTCACGCGGCACGATGGATAAAAGTTCCTCTTCGCGCCGACAAGGCGGATCGCTACACGTTACCGCCTCGGGCACCTGCCAAACATTCTGCGGCAAATACCCAAGAAAATGGCGAATCTGATCTAGCGCATCGACCTCGTCGGTTGCAAGATTATCGACGACACCGTTCCGGGTATGCACTTCGGCGCCGCCAAGTTCTTCCTTGGTATTGCTCTGCTTTAATGCGCGCTCAACTACCGCCGGGCCTGCAACCAACACCTGAGATTCCTTTGTCATTACTGAAAAATGCGAGGCCACCAGACGCGACGCGGGAAGCCCGGCGACCGGACCAAGCGCCGCTGCAGCTACCGGTACCAGCGAAAGCGCCTCAGCGACGGAGCGGAAGCGCGGCGGCGCATAGGGCGGATCGCCCACAGTCTTTGAGCCAGCCCCCGCCACACTGCCGCCACCGCCTTCATGCAACCGAACAAGCGGCACCTTGAATTGGCAGGCAAGACTTTCTGCATAGATGCTCTTGCGCAGTCCCGCCTCATTGGGTGACCCGCCCTTGAGAGTGAAATCCTCGCCGCCAACGATACAGCGCCGCCCGTTGAGCGTGCCAAACCCGAGCACATAATTGGCGGGTGAGAAGCCTATTAGATTTCCGTCTTCGTCGCGCTCGGCAACACCGGCACCAATACCAAGCTCTTCAAAGCTGTCTTCGTCGAGTAGGTTCTCAACCCGTTCGCGCACCGTGAGACGACCTTTAGCGTGCTGTCGGGCAACGCTCTCCGCTCCACCCTGCTCCTTCGCAAAAGCACGCTTCTTGGCCAGATCGTCAATTTCGTTTTGCCAGCTCATGGTGCCGAGTTACCCAGCGACAACGCCAGCGGCCCGGAGCGCGGCGATCTCCTTCACCCCAAGCCCAGCTTCTCCGAGGATGTCATCAGAATGCTCGCCAAGGAGTGGTGCTCCCTGGCGAATACTTGTCGGCGTCATATCAAAGCATGCGGCGGCACGAGTCTGTCGAAGGCGCCCAGCGTGAGGATGATCACTCTCCACGAGAATATCACTCGCCGCGATCTGTTCATGGGCGATGAGTTCATTACGAGTTAACACCGGCGCACAAGGCACGCCCTCCGATTCGAGTCGTTCGATCCATTCGGCGCTGGTGCGGGTATGCAGCGCTTCCTGCGTAAGCGACAAGCGTGCATCTACGTTTTTGTCGCGTTGCGCAGGCGTTGTAAAGCGCGGATCATCAAGCCATTCAGGATGTTCTACCGCGCGGGTGAGAGCCTGCCACTCCTTATCACTCATAACCGCGACACTTATATAACCGTCCTGAGTGGCGTAAATGAGATCGATAAAACTAGCGGCGCGCTGGGCGCTAACCGGCTTGTCGACGAACGTCTGACCGCCCATGTCGGAAGACCAGAGAAAGGCCATCACCGCGTCCAGCATGGAAAGACGGACATGCTGGCCAATGCCGTTGCGCTCGCGCGCTAGAAGCGCCGCGGTGATTGCCTGGGAAGCGGTAACGGCAGTCAGCTTGTCAGGCAGAATAGTGCGAATCAGCCGCGGTTGGCTCTGGTCGGAACCGCCCTGCACGGAAGCCAAACCTGACGCCGCCTGGATGATCGGGTCATATACCGGCTTGGCAGCATAGGGCCCGTTCTCGCCAAAACCACTTAAAGAAACATATACGATATCGGATTTCACTGCTCGTATATCGGTCTCGCCGACACCAAGGCGTTCGACCACACCGGGGCGGAAATTCTGTACGAACACGTCAGCATCCGCGACGAGGCGCAACAGAACGTCGAGCCCCTCGGGCTTTTTCAGGTCAAGCGCGAGTGAGCGCTTGTTGCGGTTATTGTTGAGAAAAGTTGCTGCCAGTCCGCCCGAGCGATGACCGCCTAAACGCACATGATCGCCCGAGCCCGGGGCCTCTAGTTTGATAACATCTGCGCCCTGATCGCCCAGTATCATAGTCGCCAACGGGCCGGAGATCATAGTGGTCAAGTCAATTATTTTATAGCCAGCCAGGGGTCCGCCGTGCTGCGCACCATCCGCCGCGTTGTCCCTTTCAGCCATAGGTTTTCTTCCCGCTCACCTTTAAGACGGGTGACAGTATAAAATTTTTTACCGTACTGCATCCATGAAAGCTTGGTCAGTGCGGGTAAATTCTCGCGGTACCCTGCGCGAAAAATGCGAGTGTAACGGTGGTACCTTCGCCCAGCGCGCCGACCAAATCGCACATCCTGCCTCGCGATTTGGTGAAAGTTTTTGACGACGGAATATCAACACCGGCCCAGATAGAATTTCGCGACAGCCAGTCGTTTACCTGCTTGCCGAATGGCAGAGAGCGAGGAATATCTGCTCGGCGACGCTGATTCCGCTATCTCGAAATTAGATCGCGATTTTCCATACGGCGTCACTTCGGCGCGCGCGGAAAAACAACCGCTAGATTAGGATAATTTGATAGAATTGGAAGGAGGGTTGCCAAACATTTCCATTAGCTTGAACCAATCCGCCGGCAGCCAGGGCACAACTATCCAATCGGGAGAGTCTGGCGCAATCGACCAGCACCCTCCCTTGGCGACGCGCTCAGCCCGTCACACGGTAAACGGGTCTTGAACTAGTATTGTGTCCTCGCGTTCTGGGCTAGTGGACAGCAACGCCACCGGCGCTTCGATCAGTTCTTCGATACGTCGAATATATTTGACGGCACTAGCCGGCAGTTCCGCCCATGAACGTGCTCCCTGGGTGCTTTGCTGCCAACCGTCGAAGCTTTCATAAACCGGTTGCGCCGCCGCCTGCTCGGCAGCTTGCGCAGGCAGATGATCGACCTCATGGCCATTCATTTTATAGGCCGTGCACACTTTGAGCGTATCCATCCCATCGAGCACATCAAGCTTGGTTAGAGCGATGCCCTTGATACCTCCGACCTTGACTGCCTGACGCACCATTACCGTGTCGAACCAGCCGCAGCGCCGCCGACGCCCGGTCACGGTACCAAATTCATGACCTCGCTCGCCTAGACCATGGCCGACGGCATCGTCCAACTCAGTGGGGAACGGACCAGAGCCAACCCGGGTGGTATAGGCCTTGGTTATTCCCAAAACATAACCGATCACACCAGGCCCCATACCGCTGCCCGCTGCCGCCTGCCCAGCAATGGTATTGGACGAGGTGACATAGGGATAAGTACCGTGATCAATATCGAGCATTGCGCCTTGCGCGCCCTCGAAAAGGATGCGCCTGCCGGCACGCCGCTCGCTATCAAGACGGCGCCACACCGCGCCGCAATAAGGAACGATGTGCACGGCTATGTTGCTCAGCTCGGCCTTTAGTTCCTCTTTGTTTATATCCGCAATACCAAATCCGCGACGCAACGCATTGTGATGCAACAATAACTCATCAAGCCTTGCATCCAGGGCGGCGAGCGAGCTGAGATCGCACAATCGGATCGCACGACGTCCAACCTTGTCCTCATAGGCAGGGCCGATACCGCGCCCAGTTGTACCGATGGTCTGGCCACCTCGCGCGGCTTCACGTGCCTGATCAAGTTCGCGGTGAAGCGGTAGGATAAGACAGGCATTCTCAGCAATCAGGAGGTTATCTGGCGATACCGCAACGCCCTTGGCGGCGATCTCATCGATTTCGCCTTTAAGTGCCCAAGGGTCTATAACCACGCCATTGCCAATCACCGAAAGTTTGCCACCGCGCACCACGCCTGACGGTAACAGACTCAACTTGAATACATTGCCGTCGATCACCAATGTGTGTCCCGCATTGTGGCCCCCCTGGAAACGCACGACGACATCTGCGCGCTCCGAGAGCCAATCGACAATCTTGCCCTTGCCCTCGTCGCCCCACTGAGCGCCGACGACCGCGACATTCGACATGGGATCCTATTCCTCGGAATGAACTTCGACGATGCTGCTCTCACTATAGAGATGTCCACAGCCCAAGCGGCGCGCCTCGACGTTATCATCGCCCGCAGCGCTCAAGCCCGCAACCGCAATCCACCCCGCCTCGCGCAGTTCTGAGACTTTTTCCGGCACGGTACCATAGGGCACATAGATCCGCTTCTCCTCCACGCCGTCAGGCACCGCGCGCAGCAGCGTATCCATATATAGAGTACAGCCGGCGGCAACTTCGTCCTGCGCACCATAGCCGCTCAAGGGATAGCGACCACCGCGTCCCAATTCCCCGCGAACACCCTCTAGAAAGAGTGTAAAGCTGACCCCGGTCTGATACTCGAAGCCTCGGCGCTCAACCGGATCGATGGTGACGCCAAGATTGGGTGCCGCCTCAATCACCAGGCGGGCGACCTCGCTGAGCGCTGCTGCTGCACCGCCTGCCGCGTCCGGTAAATCCAACTTGGCGATCGCTTCAAGCGTCGAACAGGCCGGACCAGTCGCGCGCAATAAACTACTTAGTAAGCCCGCCACCCCGCCGGCCAGGCGGGTAATCTCGGAACCATCCTTGCGATCGAGCGCGCCTCGCAATGCTTGATGATCATTTTGGGCGAGGTTAAGGCCATCGAGAATTGCAGTAACCAATGTCGGCGCGCACAAGTCGACAGTCAATCCATCCAGTCCGAGCGCAGTTAGCCCCTCAACAGCGAGCAGAATAACCTCAGCATCGGCCCGCGGCGTGTCGGCACCGATCAGTTCGATACCTACTTGAGCAAACTGACGTTCGGGGCGCAACTCACTACCCTGAACCCGTAAAATATCGCCGCTATAACTGAGACGCAGTGGCCGAGGGCTGCGCGACAGGCGTGTGCGCGCGATGCGTGCGACCTGCGGCGTCATATCGCTCCTCAAAGCCATCATGCGACGAGACACCGGGTCCATCAGGCGAAAGCTGCTTTCCGACAAGCCGGAGCCGGTGCCACTCAACAGACTGTCCTCAAACTCGATAATTGGCGGCTTTACCCGCTGATAACCATGACCGTGGAAACAGGCTAAAAGTTGCGCCGCAAGTGCTGCCTCGCGCTCAACATCGGGTGGCAACAGGTCCTGCAATCCCTCAGGCAACAGTGCTTTGTTTATCGTATCGTTCATGGCGGCGGAGTTCTTACATAGATTGTCGATGCCCTCAAGCATCGACGGACACATGGAGCGTCCCAAATCTAACAGCTTAGGTCTACCTTCGTTCAGCATGCTTCACAATTAAGTGTTTAGCGGTACGAGAGAATTCGACCGTGCCGGGCGTACCCAATAGCAAGCGAATGTTATGGCAACTCAAGCTTGCTTTGCTTTGGCCTTGCCCGATATCCTAATTAAGATCAATCGCCATAGCCGCCATTTACGTGCCTATGCTCTTAATTTGCGCGCAGTGTAGGGTGCGCAGTAGGGTCAAGCGAGTCGACTCCAATGCGGTAATATTTAATGAAATATTTGATTTTACAACACATTGATGTGGAACACCCAGGTAAATGGCGAGACTGTATGCGCCTGGCCGGCGATTCTTGGGACACTGTCGAACTAGACGATGGTGAGCCTATTCCCCCACTTGAATCATACGATGCATTGATTTCCATGGGTGGCCCGATGGATGTGTTCGATGAAAATGAATATCCATGGCTGATGGCGGAAAAAACGGTAATTCGTGAAGCAGTGTTAAAGCGCAATATGCCCTTTCTGGGCGTTTGTCTCGGCCATCAACTCCTGGCTGAGGCTCTGGGCGGCAGTGTCGGGCATATGACCGAGCCTGAGGTCGGTCTGATGAATGTTTCCCTTACCCAGGCTGGTCAAGTCGATCCGTTGTTTGACGGCGTGACCGGTCCATTTGCTTGTCTGCAGTGGCATGGGTGCGAAATCAGCGCGATGCCAAAAGGCAGTGAAGCTCTCGCAGCATCTCCTCGCTGCGCGGTCCAAGCGATTCGCATCGGGCAGCATGCTTATGGCCTACAATTTCATGTCGAATTGACGGCGGATACGGTGACAGAGTGGGCCAAGGTACCAGCCTATCAAGAATCTCTAGAACACGCGCTCGGTATAGGTGCTTTGGCACGTTTGGATTCTGCCATCTCGGCCAATCTACCGGACCTCAACGCGACTGCACGTCGCCTCTACAAGAATTTTGCCGATCTCATTCGTTAACGATCCATAACGGCCAGTGGCGGCAACACAAAACGGCATCTCTAACGAAATCCAGCTACCTCCGACCAGACCTTCAGCTCGCCACCGCAATGGGTCAGACGCCGCTCCCTCTGCGAATATGAGCCACTGCCCCAACGATCACGGCTCCCCGTCTTAAAATGACGTCGGACAAGAACCGCAATCACCAAATATTACTCAGAAACATCTAGCGATAATTTTAAATAAATATAATATACTATGAACATTTTGTTTATTATTTGTTTGATCAAACATTAATAGATAGCGTACTATAAATCTGTAAATATTGGGTCGCTAGGCGAGAATATTTTTAGTCTGACCTACATTTGCAAACAACGCTTGGAATTGGTGTTCTCAGCATATAGGGGCTGACCTTTTGTATGCTGTGCCTCGCGGGGTTACATATTGATGTAGTGAGAATTTCACTGTGTTACTCACGCTAAATCACAAGCGCACCAATGATCACACTACCCCTTGTTATTTTATTGTCGAATTCCTATATGTTAGTTGAGTAGGTAGTAGAAACCGCAGTTATTTCACCGACGTCACAAAATTGACGCAATATCGGTGTTAGATTAGAACCTGCGGATCTAAACGAAGGGCAGTTAAGCCGTATGGCGTCAAGTATCCCGACAATTCATGATCAAAATGGCGTTTCGCAATATCTCCGCGAAATCCGTCAGTTCCCAATGCTTGAACTGAATGAAGAATTCATGCTGGCTAAGCGGTGGCGCGAGCACGAGGATTCGGAAGCGGCCCACCGCCTGGTCACAAGTCATCTTCGCCTAGTGGCGAAAATCGCCATGGGCTATCGCGGCTATGGCCTACCCGTCGGCGAGTTGATTTCAGAAGGCAATGTTGGTCTGATGAAGGCGGTCAAGCGCTTCGACCCAGACCGCGGATTCCGTCTCGCGACCTATGCGATGTGGTGGATCCGCGCTTCGATGCAAGAATATATTTTGCACTCCTGGTCGCTGGTAAAAATGGGCACCACGGCTGCACAGAAAAAGCTTTTCTTCAATTTGCGAAAAATCAAGGGCCAGTTGGAAGCGATCGACGATGGCGATCTATCCCCGGAAAATATTGAATACATCGCCTCCGCCCTGAATGTGCCCGAGCGAGACGTGATCTCGATGAACCGGCGTATGCTGGGACCTGACCAGTCGCTTAACGCACCGGTGCGCGAGGAAGGCGGCGGCGAGTGGCAGGATTGGCTGGAAGATCCGGAAACGGACCAGGAAAGTACAATCCTCGAAAAGCAGGAACTAGCCCACCGTAGCGCCCAATTAATGCGCGCCATGGACGTGCTGAACGAACGTGAAAAACATATTATGAGCGAACGCCGCCTTAAGGAAGAACCCGCAACACTCGAAGAACTAAGTAAGGTCTACGGTATTTCACGAGAGCGCGTTCGCCAGATTGAGGCACGGGCATTCGAAAAGCTGCAACAAACTATGCAGGCCGCTGCACAGAACGAACGCGATAGCGAGCGCGCGGCTACCGCCAGCTTGTCGTAGTATCCCTACCGAAACTATCCACAGGCATACTCAGAAAACCCCTGGCCGGCTACGGCTACTTCGCTGTAGCGCGCCAAGTGGCTCTGCTATGCTTGGCGCAACGGGTTTCGAAAAGTTAATGGGAACGGCAAGAAATGTATGACGACGATATCATCGATCCGCACCACCATTTGTGGGATTTGACAAGCGGTTGGTACCCGTGGCTCACCACTGACCGCTCCGATGAAATGGTGTTCGGTGACCCAGCGCCGCTGGCACAGAATTATATGATCCCGGATTATCTCGCCGATTGGAGTGGGCTTTCCTTGACCAAATCAGTGCACATTACGGCCGCCCATGCCGGTGTGGACGCCACTGCAGAAACTCGATGGCTCCAAGAGCTCGCAGGCGCGCACGGCTTCCCCCATGGCATAGTCGCCGGCGCTGCGCTCGAACAGGAAAACGTGGAATGGACCCTCGCGGCGCAGGCAGAATTCGCCAACGTGCGTGGCATCCGTCAAATCGTAAGCTGGCACAAAAACCCAGTTTTCAATTTTTGCGAACGTTCCGACATCTTAGCGGATGCCAAATGGCGTCGTGGCTTTGCGATGCTGAACAAATTTGGCCTCTCGTTCGATCTGATGTTGTTTCCTACTCAATTGCCGGACGCGCTAGATCTCGCCCGCGCCTTCCCAGAGACACGCATCATTCTCAATCACACTGGAAGCCCAGTAGACCGTGACGAGGCCGGCCTTGCCCGTTGGCGCGATGGCATGAAGTCGCTCTCCACTGCCGACAATGTAGCGGTAAAGATTTCGGACCTTTGCGCCTATGATCATGATTGGACCGTTGCGAGCTTCCGACCATTTGTGCGCGATACCATAGAATGGTTCGGCGTGGAACGCTGCATGTTCGCTAGCGATTTTCCTGTCGCGCTCCTCCATGGCAGCGCCAGGCAAATCTATTCCGCTTTTATGGAGATCGTTGCAGACCTCAGCGCGGACGAACAGTGCGCGTTATTTCACGACAATGCGGTAAATTATTACGGATTGTGACAGCCCCTACTTAGGACTCGGGAGTTGGTGATTCCGTGCCGAGCGCGTCGCGCGCGACCTGATAGCGTCGTATGCTCATCCCTAGAAACATCTTAAAGAAAATTTACGTCAGCATTGGAAAACCAACATGCATGCACTAGTCGCCGTCGGCTGGATCACAATTAGCGAGCTATGTTCCAACGTTTGCAACAAGCAACAGAGCCATGCTGCTGCCCAAACTGTAGGTGATTCTATCCCTGTGAAAAGGATGATGCCGGCAGTATTGGTCGCACCGACGGTAAAACTCAATAATGCCCCCCGCAGATTTTCGACGAGTGTCGCCCAATCTGCAGAGCGGGGCAGACACCGGCAGGACAACGAAAGTGCACTTTTCGGCGTAGTGGATCATCCATGGTGAGAAACTCTCCCGGGGTTGCAACGCCATTAACGGCCCGGTGGGGCAGCGCAGCGAATGGCGCGGATTTGCCACGCCCGCAACGCCATTTCACTATATTTCCGTTTGCTGCATGCTTGTAGTGGGAACAAAACACCACACATATTAGAGGAGTAAAGATGGCGCTCGATCGCTGAAATACAGCGAGGGCACAACCAAGGAGGACGTGATGGCATTGAGAATCAACAATGAGGCTCCCGATTTTACTGCCGAAACAACTGAAGGGAGCATTCAGTTTCACGATTGGATCGGTGATTCCTGGGCTATCCTATTTTCGCACCCCAAGGATTTTACACCAGTTTGCACCACCGAACTTGGCTATATGGCGGGGCTTAAGCCGGAATTTGATAAGCGCAATTGTAAAATTCTCGGCTTGAGCGTCGACGGGCTCGGCGATCACTCCAAATGGATGCGGGATATCGAAGAGACTCAAGGACATGCGGTGACCTATCCTCTGATTGGCGACCCAGAGCTCAAAATTGCCAAGACCTATGACATGCTGCCGGCGGAAGCCGGCGATAGCTCTGAAGGACGGACACCGGTCGACAATGCCACCGTTCGTTCTGTCTTCGTCATCGGACCGGATAAGAAGATCAAAGCGATGCTGACCTATCCGATGAGCACCGGGCGTAATTTCGACGAGGTTTTACGCTTACTCGATTCCTGCCAGTTGACGGCTCAGCACCAAGTCGCAACACCGGTGAATTGGCGAAAGGGCGACGATGTTATCATCGTACCGTCGGTTTCCGACGAGCAGGCGAAAGAGAAATACCCCGATGGCTGGAAGTCTCCCAAGCCCTATATTCGCATTGTCCCTCAACCCGACAATTAGCGCACATAACTCATTCAGCGTCCGCCGCCATACCAGCGCAAAATGGCGGCGGCGGATGTCTGAGAAACTTGTAAAAAAATCGTAAATTGATCGCCCTATCGACCAAAAGCCGATGCCAACAAATACCCAAACCACACTCTGTTTGGTTTAGGGAATTATCGGCTCGAGAGCTCAACAGTACTTGCGTCAGGAGTCACACTCAGTCCGTCGGCAGAGCACAAAATTTCGCAAGTTTGCGAAGGTAGTTGCTGCTGCACCGATTAGCTTCGCTATATGTTCTCCGTCCTCACTCGGAAGGCTACGGCCGACAGTAGCGGCAGCAATCAAAAACATGAAACCAGCTATTCCGAAAAATGCGACTGACTCACTTTTGTGCTTTCGGCATCCCATCGAAAGGACGCTAGGCTAGGCGCAATAACTATTCAAAATTGTATTACTCAAAATATTCATTACCCGAGGATGGCTGCACCCAATGCGGGAAAGACCGCCAGAATAATTGGCAAAAAAGACAGTGAGCGGCGCAGACAAGCGATGTTGATACTGCACACTGTCCAAAATGGGCGTTAACTTATTGAGATTAACCATGAACAAGGCTTCACTCAGATCATGCAAGCAACTATCAGTTGCTATAATATAACATATTATAACATTTAACCTACAGAAGAAAGGTTTGGAGATGAAACCAAAAATGGTCGAGAGCCAACCTCCAAGTTCGGCGCAACAAAACTCGGTTAACGACCGTCGGCCTAGCCAAGCTGAAGCTGAAGCCGCAGTGCGAACGCTGATCAAATGGGCGGGAGATAATCCCAATCGCGAAGGCCTTGTCGGTACTCCAGAGCGCGTGGTCCGCGCCTATGAAGAGTTCTTCGCGGGATACCACGAAGATCCGAAAACAATGTTAACTAAGACATTTGCAGAAACGGCCGATTACGACGAAATGATCGTCATGCGTGATATCCGCCTCGAATCTCATTGCGAGCACCACATCGTTCCGATACTGGGCAAAGCACATATTGGCTATCTACCGTCCGACCGTGTAGTCGGAATTTCGAAGCTAGCGCGTGTCGTGGAAGTGTTTGCCAAGCGGATGCAAATTCAAGAGACGCTTACCGCGCAGATCGCGGACACCATCCAAGAGGTGCTAAAACCGCGCGGAGTTGGCGTCGTCATTGAAGCGGCGCATCAATGCATGACAACGCGAGGTATACACAAACCGGGTGTAAGCATGGTCACCAGCCGCATGTTGGGTTCATTCCGTGTCGAACAAACGACCCGCCAAGAATTTCTCGCGATTATTGGAAACCCGAGGAGTGGCTCCAGTAGCGCCTAAAAATGTCCAAGCAGGCAAAGAATACAAAAAAGAACATATCCTGAAAAAACTCAGTTTTAGTTTACAAAAAGTCTATCCACCTCACGAGTTCTCATAAGTGATTGAAACAATTGGCGTCCCCAGGGGGACTCGAACCCCCGTTTTCGGCGTGAGAGGCCGATGTCCTAGGCCACTAGACGATGGGGACGTAGGTGGCGACGGGGCTCACACATAGCTCGCGGGAGCTGCAAAAGCAACCAATGCGGTGGCTCCGCGATGGTCCTGTCAAGAGCGGCATGCCACACCCCAAACGGCCTCAACATTTATCCAATTTTTAAGCCGGTTTGCGCTGGAACCCCATGCTAGTGAGGTGAATTTTCGTGCGTCCACCACGCTGCAAACGTAGTTAAAGGAATAGCTTACTACGAAGGCGACGATTCGCCGAGAAGTTGCTGTCTGCATGATTTGACCCGAAATAGGGGAATGGCCGGCGGTCTAGTTGCCGGTCTCCTGCTGAGCGACTGCGCCTCAGCGATCCCCAGCGCGGCTAGACTGCGAATAAAGTAACCCTTGGAGAGCCGATACCAATCAAGGAAAAGATCGACTGACCTTGAATTTCGATCGTTTTGAAGGTCACGGTATCGCCGACTGTGATGCTAAAGTTGGCGATCGCAAAAAGCTGTGCCCGCTCCTGAAATCATCTTTCTCATGGTGCTCTCCGTCGAGTGAATTTGACTTAACGACCCCGTCGATCGTTCGCTCCAAGTGACTATCGCACCATCATCCTAATTTACTGCTATTTTCTTAATACCGCAGTCAAACCAGCGGGTTTTCACCACTCATATAAATAGTGGCTTTGGCGAATAGGCCGTCCTGAAGTACGAAAAAATTACAATTTCGCATGGACACTTCACTGCCATCCGCCAGTTTATTGCGAGCTAGAAATTGTGACGCGATTAGTTGATTTTCGACATCTGTCACGTGGCTGTAATCGCCGTGATATATCATTGGCGTATCGCGCATGAAATCACCGAACATACGGCGGATTTCACCCTGCCCACGATGGGTGATATGCGCCGTCTGTACGGTAAGTTCGGCATCTTCGGTAAAACATGCCAGCGTAGCGTCTAGATTTTTGTTATCGACATTGTGGAAGTAGGAATCCTCAACGAGAATAATCATTTGTTTGGCCGTCAAAATTGTCATTTTCTCCGTTTCCTGAATCTTGAGTACTGCTTTTGTAGAATGTGCGATAGCGTCGCGGGTTTCAAGGTCGCCTGTCGCTTACAGCCTTCGACCTAACTGAACACTGAGGCTCTCAATCATGACCGCTTCCCTCTGGGAATTTTCATTAAGAACTTATGGGCGTCCGGGGGTGCAAACTGCTTGCTTGAACCTTCAGGAGGATATGGGGATGGACGTGAACATCCTCTTATATTGCTGCTGGCGGGGTTTCGTGGAGGTGGAGGAATTGGAGACCCTGATGGCAGAACTGGGACCCTGGCAAAGAGATGTCGTTGGCGGCCTACGAACTGTACGGAGGCTCATGAGCCCCATGTTAAAGGACTTATCTGAACAATCAGAAGTTGCAGCACAATTACGCAAAAAAATAACTAATCTGGAACTTGAAGCGGAAAAATTACAGCAGAATATGATGATGCGCCTCGCCGCTGATCACGGAACGAAAGCTCCTCCCTCCCCCAACGCGGCAGCACAAAATCTGGCTCAATATTGTCAATTGCTGCATAAATCGCCCGACAAGGCGGCGCTTAGAGCCATAGCAACCGTTATCCGAGAGGCTTACCATCGAGGCAGCTAATTTTTCGATTGATGTGGGTGAGGTTTTGCGACGCACTGGCTCTGAACTCGGCGATTACGCCGTGTTTACAATTTTGAATACCTGCACCTGTATAATGGATTAGACCCTGTCCCGCGTCTTCGAACCCTTCTTCAACACCAAGGAAGCTGGCAAAGGAACGGGCCTCGGTCTCAACTTGGCTTAGGGTTTTTTCAACCAGACAGGCAGCACGATTGCGATCGATAGCTAAACCGGTGCGTAAACCACGGTTAAGTTAGTTCGAGGCCCGCAGGGGTGTATCAAGATCAGCAAGTCAAACGTGGGGCCGCTTGTCCGCCCAAGGTCTAGCTTGTTCAAAAGCCGTTGCGGCCTGTAGTAGAAGGTCTTCGCGATACCACGGTGCAATAAACTGAATTCCCACCGGTAAGCCATCATCGGTCCAGCCGCAGGGGAGTGAGATAGCGGGATGGCCAGACATATTGAAGGGGTGCGCGTATGCGTACCAGGCGGCCCTGAGTTTGCCAGCTATCTTTCCATTGATGATGATTTCTTCATGGGCGTCAAAGTTGGCAATTGGCGGTGGTGCTGCGAGCGTGGGTGTGACCATCAATGCGTACTGATCAAATACCCTTTCAATGGCTCGATAAGTATTGCTGCGGGCAAACAAGCCCTGCTGGAGATCCAGCCCGCTGACCTTCGCACCTTCTTCCATATTCGTACGGAGCGAGAGGTCAATGAGATCCGGACTCGACTCGATATGTTCTGCCATTCGTGCATTTTGTGCTGAGTAACTGATAGCGCGCCACATCGCATCCCCCGAGTCGAGTACGTCGTCGGCAAGATCAACATTGATGCCGAGATTTGGAAGTTCTGCGACTGCCGCCTCCACAATAGATTTCACCTCGCTATCGAGCTCAGAATTGCCGAGAAGGGGAAACCAGGCAGCTTTCAAATGTTTCAACAGAGAGGGCTCTGTCATGGCGGCAAGATCGGGTAAACGTGGCTGTCCCCAAGACCAAGGGTCTCCGCCATCGGGCCCTGCCATGGTCGTTAACATCAGGATAGCATCCGCCACAGTGCGGGTCAGAGGGCCCGTGTAACTGAGGCTTCCAAAGAGATCCGCAGTGAATTCATTTGGCACTCGCCCAAGCGTAGGTTTGAGTCCCACAGTTCCACAACAACTTGCCGGTATGCGTACTGAGCCACCCCCGTCGGTACCAATTGCAAAAGGCCCCATTCCGCTGGCGACAGCCGCAGCAGCGCCACCACTCGATCCTCCACAGGTGTGGTCCAAATTCCACGGATTTCGCGAGACACCCGATACAAGGCTGGAAGTTATGGCCTTGTGTCCGAGCGCCGGCGTCGTGGTCTTGCCAATAAGGATCCCTCCACTTTCCTTCATACGTTGCACCACAACCGCGTCAGAGTCGGGCACGTTGTCACTAAAAACAGCTGAGCCGAAGGTAGTTCGGACGCCCTCGGTCTGGATCAGGTCCTTTACCGAGAAAGGAATGCCGCCAATTGTTCTGAGGTCACTACTGTTTTTATATGCCTTCTCGGCTTCCGTCGCCGCACGTCGGGCATTTTCCGCACATACGGTAACGAACGCATTAACAGTCGGCTGAAGATTTTCAATGCGAGCCAAACTAGCATCCACAACCTCTACGGGTGACAACTGCCTGGTCGAATAGGCATCCAACAGCTCTATCGCGGAGAGATAAGTAATATCGTCTGACATGGAGAATGGCCGTTGCGGTTCTGGATCCGTGATCATAATCTCGTGGGGCTCGCCGGTAAGGTGAGGCCACGAAGAGTAGAGTTTAACCTGCTGACGTCATACGTCGCGAGTACCTAGCTGGGTTTTCGCAAAAATTTGGACCGATTATCTGATCCGCCCTCTCAAGAAGATGGTGGGAAACTTAATGTCATTGCTACTCATTGATGAGGTCCGCAAAAAGATTCTTTATGGCAACGCAATGCGTCAATTGAAGATGGGTAGTTAGAGCGAGGCCGCGACGTCCACGATGGCGCCGCTTACGTATGAGGAATCATCCGACAGCAGGTTCAAGATGACGGAAGCAACTTCGTGAGCTTCTGCTGCGCGTCCGATTGGAAGGTTTGGACCAGCCTGCTCTACCCGTCCGGGCGGTTGAATTTCAGTATCAGTGATACCAGGACGCACACAATTCATGCGCATACCCTCACCGGCGACTTCTCGTGCTAAACCCACTGTTAAACCATTCCTTCCACGCGAGCTCCTTTTAGCTCTCGTCGCCGTGTGGCTGCAGTCAATTTAACCAAAATTCTTGTGGGACAGTTTGGCATAAATACGGGGAGATACCTTATGGATGGGAAATTCGGAATCGATCAAACAAGCAGCATCGGTCAAACCGAATATCGCGGCTGGTTGAGCACGTCAAAACCACTCCGACATTTACGCCGGACGCACGCCACCGCGCCATCCAGGACATCATCGATGCCGGACTTATCACCCAAATCACTGCAGCAGATATCATTGCCCATCATGATAAAATCAACCGCACCAAAAGCCCCGTTCCCGGCAGTATCTGCGGGAAAGCGAAATCGCCAGTTGCCGAATTAGCCAAGGCAGTCGCGGGTGAGACGCCGGCGAAACACCCGATCTTGCTTCAGATGCCACTCCCGGCTCATGGCTTCACCGCGATTGATAAATCGCTCCGCATATAGCAGCCGCCACGTACGGCCGCGAGTCAAACGCGCACCCTTCCCCGAATTATGCTTTTGGAGACGGGCCTCCAACGCGGTTGTCCAACCTACATAGGTGCGGGTCTCGCCGCCGGCTCGGCTTCCCAACACATACACAAAACACGCCACCGACCGCCGCGCCCTTACGAACCGAGCCGAACTTTGGTGACGGCTTCGACGAGCTGCTCTGCCTCGGTTTCCCAGCGGTTTTCGTCCAGGAACCGGGTCAAGTTCGCGCGGTAACCGTCCAGATCGGCAGCGATGGTCTGGCAGGCACCTACCATATCCGAGATTTCTTGCGCCTTGTCACCCGACTCGCAACCGACCAACTCACCAACGCCGTAGATCTCGCTAAGCGGACGCAGCGGCGGTTGGCAAGTTAGGACCATTGGTAGTCCGGCCTGGGCATATTCATATATTTTGTTGGAGGCACAGTAGAGATGATTGAGTTTGCGCGTATGGTAGTAAACGATTCCGATATCGCAGGTAGCAAGAATGTCGTGTAGCCGCTCTCGCGGAACGCGGCCAAGAAACACAACCCTCTCACCAAGTCCATGTTTGGCAACCGCATCGTGAATGGCAGCAATATCCGCGGGCGGGCCGCCACCAACCAACACCAGTTCGAATTCTGCTGGCAATTGTTCGAGGGCTTCAACGCTTGCAACCACGCCACGGTCGGCACTGAGAAATCCTTGAAACACAAGACGCACCAGTTCACTGCTGGATCGGCGGAGTGCCGGAAAGCTGTCGAGTGCCGCATCAGTGCCCGGCGTGCTCAGAGGCGGCGGCGCGATATTATGGATCGCGAGCGGCGTTGCGCTGAGCCGATAATGATCCCTCATGATCTCGGCCCGTTGCTTATTGGCTGCGATGATTAATGCAGCTCGCGCCACCGCCGATTTCTCATGGCGATAAAAAAACACGTCCCGACGGCTCATCTTGAAACCATCTTCCGGGACGATCAGCTCATGCGAATCATAGACTAGCGCTGCGCCAGTAAGGGCGGCAGCGATGCATCCCGGCCAGGCGGTGAAATAGTCATGTGCATAGACGATATGCGGACGCGTGCGCAGCGCGGCGAAGATAAGCGCAGCGCAGTAACAGGCAAAACGGATCATACCGCGCGTGCCAAGCCAGGAGAGCGAGACGGTGCGCAGGGAAAATTTGGGATTGTGATAGCCGCTGTGTGAATTGACGGCAAACAACGTGACGCTATGATTCTCGGCGAGACACTCTGCCGCGCGGAGCACCCTTCCGTCATAATCAATTTCGTTATAGACGGGCATGAATATTCGTCTCCTATTATTCAACGAATATTTTCTCCCGCGCAGCCGATTAATTTTCTACGGAACGATAAGTTAATAAGCGAAACTAGTAAAACAGGTCAAAAGCATAGATGATTGACGAGAGCTTTCAACCGTGCTTCTCGGACAGCCTCGCGGAACGCATCCGCCGCCGTGCCCGAGCTTACTTAATGCGGGCGCGCGACCGACGCCAAGGGAGCTATTTGCCCGGCGCCATACAACAGGCGGACGCGCGCTATTTTCAATTGCCAGCGCCAGATCGTTACGGTGAATGGGAAGCGATATTGCGGGATCTCGGAGAAAATTACCTCGCCCACCGATTCAACATTCTCGGCTCCGGCTGGACGGAAGTACGCAGAGATACTTCTCCTGCCGAGACGGTCAATCGATCGAACCGCACGGTGGCAGAGACGATCTATGGGTCGATCGTTGGCGTCTATAAGCCAATCGACTGGCACCTCGATATCAAATCGGGGCATCGCTGGCGCGCAGATATCTGGTACCGCGATATACGCTATCGTGGCCTACCCGGCGTCGACGCCAAGCTGCCATGGGAACTGGCGCGAATGCATCATCTCGCACAGCTCGCCCTCGCCCACGCTTTGACGCTGGCCGGCCGAACCGGCTTCCGCAAGGCGAACGTTTATACAGATGAATTTCGTAATCAGACGCTAGATTTTATTTCCGCCAACCCGCCGCGTTTCGGCATTAACTGGTGTTGCACCATGGATGTAGCAATCCGTGCCGCCAATCTGCTAGTTGCGCACG
This sequence comes from uncultured Rhizobiaceae bacterium, assembly GCA_964624055.1. Taxonomy (GTDB): domain Bacteria; phylum Pseudomonadota; class Alphaproteobacteria; order UBA828; family UBA828; genus PTKB01. The sequence goes on from CAZUXZ010000092.1 coordinate 25,790, forward strand.
ACCTTTTCCGTGCCGCCGGCCATTCGTTCGATGTAGAATTTGAGAATATTTTTTGGCGCTCGTTGCACGAACACGGTCGCCATATCGCGACGAATCTCGAGCGCCATGGTGATTTACGCAACAATCACTATCTTGCGAATATTGCTGGTCTGCTCTTTATCGCTGCCTATTTGCCGTCCAATCAAGAAACGGATTCTTGGCTGGCATTCGCCGCGCGGGAATTGTTCACCGAGGCCGATTATCAATTTCACGCCGACGGTTCCAATTTCGAATCTTCCACCAGCTATCACCGTCTAAGCGCGGAAATGCTGCTTTACGGCACCGCCCTCCTACTGGCGCTGCCGAACGTCCGTAAATTCGGCGGACTGCCGGAAGACATCGGCGCAAAGCTTCAGTCCATGGCGGCGTTTTCCACAGATATCACCGGCCCATCGGGCCGCATCGTGCAGATCGGCGATACGGACAATGGCCGCTTTCTCAAGCTCTTTCCGACGCTCGAAGATAGTGGCGAGAAGAATGAGACGTATCTTGACCACACGCCTCTTATCGCGGGCATATCCGCCCTGACGGGGGAAGCCAATTCCAAACATCCGGAACGAGCGCTCCTCGCTGCGACGATACAAACTCGCAAGTTATGGACGGTAAAAAAAGTAACACAGACGAACGCAACAATCGGCAAAGAAGGCAATCTCGTTAATTTTCTGAAGAGATGGACCGGGACGGCAGAAACGAACAAGCAAAGGGCGAATTTCCCGCTAACAGAAGCGATTGCCCCAGAGACGCTTGCCCTTGCCGCCTATTCGGATTTCGGTCTCTATGTCTTTCGCGCACCACAACTATACCTTGCCATTCGCTGCGGCGGAGAGAACGCGGCGCATCCGCGCGGACACGCCCATAACGATCAGTTGGCAGTCGAGCTTTGGATAAGCGGACGGCAGGTCATCGCCGACCCGGGAAGCTACGTCTACACGCCGCAGCCCGAAGCGCGCAACGCCTACCGTTCCGTGCAAGCCCATTTCGCACCGCAACTGGCCAATACCGAGCCCGCCGCACTCGATCGCGGTCTCTTCGCCCTCGGACCGCCGACCGGCGCCGAATGCCACTATTTTGGCCCTAGCGGATTCGTCGGATGCCATCGCGCATACGGCGCGCCCGTGTGGCGCGCCATCACCGTCAATAACAAATCCGTCGAGATATCGGATATGGCGGATTCGCCCGAGCATGAGTTGTTACCGAACGAAACGATACTGGCCAACCAACCGCCTTATTCGCGCGGCTATGGAATTCGTTAGGTATCTATCTGCGTGCCATCAGCGCCGGCTTCGCGCTTTTCCCAGTAACGTTGGTCAAGTTCCCGTGTGATCGGACCGGGCACCGGGGCGCGGATTTTTCGCGCGGCAACTTCGCGTACGGCGAGAGCACCACCAGCGGTGCTGCACGTAAAAAGCTCGTCCGCCGAATAGAGGTCAAACGGCGTCAGATTCGTTTCCGCACAGGGAATGCATGCCTCATCGGCGATCTCGATAAAGGTCTGGCGGGTAATGCCGTGCAGCACCTCCTCGCTCGGCGTGAACAGCTTGCCACCTCTTACCATAAACAGATTAGACGCTGGGCCCTCGGCGACATGGCCGCTTTGGGACAACCAAATTACATCGTCATAGCCTGCATCCAACGCCTCGGCTTTTGCCAACTGGAAATGCAAACGGTCGAGACATTTGTACCGTGGGTCCAACGTATCCGGCGCAAAGGCACGAAGGTGGCTGATGAAGAGACGTATGCCCCCGGCTCGTTTGGTTTCATCGGCAAGGAAAATATAGGGGGCAGGCCAGATAATGATGGTTGGCTCGAAATCGCGCGGGTCGGCAACGACGCTCTTGGAAACCCCACGGGTGACGATGAAGCGGATAGTGGCATCGCGGAAACTGTTACGCCGCATCGTCTCGAGAATCGCTTCACGCCAATCGTCACGGCTCATCGAGGTGTTCAACATCGCTGCCTGGAGAGATTGGAAGAACCGCTCTATATGGGCATCCAGCTTATAAATCATACCCTTCCATGCCGAGACCACATCGAACACGCCGTCGCCCAGCAAAAAGCCCTGATCCAGAATCGAAATTTTCGCCTCGCTTAGTGCGATATACTCCCCATTCAGGTAGATGACAGGTTGTTCGCCCATAGATCCATCCTCCTGTTAAACCTTTCACGGTCTTTGTCACCAAAGGCCGCGATTCCCGCCAAGCACAGGTCGGGGGCCCAACAGGTGCCTAACTATTCCTAGAAAATCCAATTACAGGGTAATTTCACCCTGCATGTAGAGAACCGCGCGGCCAGAAATACGCACGCGGTCTTCCACCAAAACACAAGTAAGTTCGCCGCCACGCGCAGAAATCTGTCGCGCGCCAAGATGGCTCTTGCAGAGACGTTCCGCCCAATAAGGTGTTAACATACAATGGGCTGAGCCGGTCACCGGATCCTCGGGAATATTATGTTTCGGCACGAAGAAGCGCGAAACAAATTCCACCTCTTCGCCGGGGGCAGTTATTATCAACCCACGACCGTCGAGTTCCTTGACTGCCCGAAGGTCGGGCTCGATGGCTCGGACCTGGCTTTCGCGCTCAAAGATCGCCATCAGGTCTTCGCCGGTGAAAAGCTGGCTCGGCTCCGCGCCGAGCGCCATGATAATGTCTTCTGAAATAGCGATTTCCTTACCGGGTTGGGCTGGAAAATCCATTGCCAGTAGGCCGCAGTCGCCGCGCGTCACGTTGAGCCGCCCGCTCCTCGTATCGAAGGCGACCGATTCTACCTCCGGGGCAATATGGACAAACACCACGTGAGCCGAAGCTAGTGTGGCATGTCCGCAAAGATCGACCTCCGCCGCCGGGGTAAACCAACGCAAATCGTAAACACCGTCGTTGGCAACGAAATAGGCGGTCTCAGATAGATTGTTTTCGATCGCGATAGCCTGCATGAGATCGTCGTCAAGCCATTGATCAAGTGGGCAAATTGCCGCTGGATTGCCCTTGAACACCTCGTCAGTGAAGGCGTCGACCTGATAAAGTTTGATTTTCATGGCTCCAGATATGCCGCAAAAGCCGCAGCGAATCAAACTAGCGAATTGGCCTTGTGAGGGAGCGACAACGTCTCTCACGCGCCATTATCGAACACGAAACGATAAGTCGCCAGCAACAGGTCCGCGCCCTCAGCAGCGCGACGCTTACCATCTAGAAGCAGAATATCCGAATAGGCCAGAACGATGATGTTATGACTCCCACATTACAGCTGCATTAGTTTGCACCACTTGCTGGGCCAACGCGCTTCTGCCACGTCTATGCATTTGGGATCAGCTAACTGCTGTTTACACGAAATTAGTAATGCGCAATACACATCATAATTGCCGACGGTCTGGTCATGGATTCAGCAACTGCCGAGATTGCCAACCCAGAAACGCTTACAGTAATTCGTCATGGGCGCGCCCCGGCTCGCGCCCTAGCCCAGCAGGTCTGGCTTCCGGTCCTTCCATGGAAGTGCCTCTTCGAGCTGACCGGCGAGGCGTAGTAGCGCTGCCTCATCCTGATCGCGCCCAACGAACTGCATTCCAATGGGCAGACCGCCTGCCGTCTCATAAAGCGGCAGGGAGATCGCAGGCTGGCCGGAAGCATTGAACGGCACTGTGAAAGCACAGTCCGGCCCCATGCGGGTCTTGTTGTATCTATCAACGTCGAGCGACATGTCGTACCAACCATGCTCGCGGGCCGGCACGGGAATCGCCGGCATTAGCCAAGCGTCATATTCGGACATTTTCGTCACCAGATCGCGGCACATCATACGCATCGCTTCGACATCGTTGGAATGTTCGACGCCCGATATGGCGCGACCCTTCTCGATCATGCTCCAATAGAGTGGCGCGAGATCCTCGCCCTGGGCTTCCCGCCCAACAAAGCCACCCATGGCTTCGATCCAGCCGGCGGTCTGCACCCCAGTAATACGGGTATAGGTATCGATCAGCGGCCAAAAATCATAGGGGATTGGTTGCGGCTCTACCTTATGACCGAGCTCCTCAAGCAACCTGCCAGTGCCCTCTACCGCCGTCGCTACTTCGCCATCAACCATCGTGCAGTCCTCAGGAGATTCCGCCACCAGGGCGATCTTCAGCTTGCCAGGGACCGTGCGCACCTCATCGAGGAAGGGAGCCGTCCGCTTGGGAGCGAAATAGGGATCGCCGGGGAGCGAGCCATTCACCACGTCGAGATAGGCCGCCGTGTCGCGTACGCTGCGAGAGAGACAGAAAAAGAGCGCGCCGCCATACCAAAAATCCGCAATCGCCGGCGCCATAGAAACCCGCCCGCGCGACGGCTTGAGGCCAACCAGGCCCGACAGAGAGGCGGGGACTCGGATTGAGCCGCCACCATCGCTACCCTCGGCGATCGGCAATACACGCGCCGCAACCGCCGCCGCCGCGCCGCCCGACGAACCGCCCGGCGTGCGTGAAGTGTCCCAAGGATTTTTTGCCGTGCCAAATAGCCGAGATTTGGTCTCAAGCGCCCAGCCAAGCTCCGGCGCGTTGCTCTTACCGAGCAGGGTAAAACCAGCTTCCTTAGTGAGAGTCACCGTGCGGCTGTCGAATGGAGCAACGAGGTCCTTCATATAGGGGCAAGAATTGGTCATGGGCTGACCTTCCCAGGCGGTCGCCAGTTCTTTGATCAACCAAGGTACGCCCTTAAATGGTCCATCGGGCAGATTGGGGTCCGCTGCCATGCGCCGGCCCTCCTCGAAAGCGTCGAAAATGAGGAAATTAAGTTCCGGATTGAGCGCCTCAACTCGGCGGATCGCCTCCTCCATGATTTCGCTCGGCGCAATCTCCTTGCGGCGCACCAACTCGGCGAGGCCGAGCCCGTCAAAATTTTCATATTCCGGGAAGGCCATTTTTTCTCCAGCTCGTGTTTATAAATAGTTAGGGATTGGCGTAAGTGTGCACTTCAGGCTGTGCGGGATCTCGACCGTCGTCCATAATGCGGCAATATCCATATCCCTTGAAAGCTCATTAGCCAACTCCAACACGCGTGCGCTCATATTTTTTAATAGCGACACATCTTGAGTGGAAAGGCTGAGCAGGCACAAACAACCTACTGGCTTGGATCGAAATTCAACTGAATGGAAGTCTCGATACCGCGCATATCGCAAAGGAGGCATTCAAATTTACGATTCATCCCCAACGATGATGATCAGCGTACTCTCGACCACCACGAGTACCACCAAATGTCTGGCTTTGGCGGGATAAGCATAGGAACATTGGGCATGTTCAAGAAGAGTAGCGAATCGTCGGGCGCCGTCGTGCCGCCGCCACTGATCGCGCTAGCAATCATCGCACTCGGTGTGGGGCTCGGTGTAACGTGGCCGGCGAAGATCGTTCCCACGCCATGGCAGTATATCGTCGGCGGAGTCATTATCATCGCCGCGCTACTGCTGGCCACCAACGCGTTCCGCAACTTTGGCCAGGCGAAAACGCCGGTACCGACCTACCGCACGCCGACCACTCTGGTTACAAGCGGCGTCTACGCCATCACTCGAAACCCGATCTATCTCTCGATGATGCTGCTGATCATGGGCCTCGGCGTGACATTGGACAATGTCTGGCTGTTACTCCTCGCCGCTGTCTTCCAGCAGATCATCCGCTGGGGCGTCATCGCCCGCGAGGAAAAATATCTTGAAGCCAAATTCGGCGAGGAATACCGCACGTTCAAGGAGCAGACCCGGCGTTGGATATAACCCAGTCGGTCTTTATGGCGGATTTGGAGGTAGAGAGATTTTTCTAAGGCAGGTTTCCGGGCGGCGGTAATATTCCACCTCGCGGCGCTCCTCCTCGGAGGCATAGGTTTGCTTCATCTGTGAGCCGAGCAGACGCGCGTGGTGGGTGAGATACCGGCCGTAACGGCAACGCTCGGCATCATAAATGCGGAGCGCGTGGGTGATATCGCCTGGAAAGGCAGATAACAGTTCGGTCAACAACAATGCGTCGCCCGATGCCTTGGTTACGCCCATGCCAAGATGGGGACGAGCAAGAAATGCCGCGTCACCCAAGATGATGGCACGGCCCGAAACGATACTCTTCGAATTCATATCCACCACGCTTTGAAGAAACGGAGTCTCG
>CAZUXZ010000093.1:0-14624 GCA_964624055.1 uncultured Rhizobiaceae bacterium
AAACCGATCGCGCCGGCATCCATGACACCACGCACGAGGTCGCGCATCTCAGCCACTTCGGCCTCGGTCGCCGCGCGGTCAGAGGCCTCATCCTTCATGACCGTAGTGCGTACGGCTGAATGGCCAATAAACGCGCCAACATTGGGAGTTACGCCTTTGCGGCGCAACAGGTCTATATATTCCGAGAAGGTTTCAAACTCCCAATTCGTGCCATCCCTGAGCGCTGTGAGCGACATCCCCTCGACCTCGGCAAGATTGCGCGAGATCAGATCACGGCAGTCCGGCGGACAAGGAGCGATGGAAAAACCACAATTGCCGACCACAACGGTGGTGACACCGAGCGCCGGCGAAGGGGTCGCGTTAGAGTCCCAGGTCAGTTGCGCATCGTAATGAGTGTGAACATCAACGATGCCTGGCGCGAGCACTAGCCCGTCGGCGTCCACGCTCTCGCGCGCATCCCCATTAAGCTGGCCGATCTCGGCAACACGCCCATTCTTGACCGCGACATCTGCCGTGTGCAGTGAGCCGCCCAGACCGTCGGCAACTTGCGCGCCCTTGATGATGAAATCATGCATGATGGTCTCGACGTCCTCTCTCTGGGGCTTCAACAACGGCAACGCCGATCATGGAATCGCGCGTGACCAATTTGGCAAGTTTCTCTCGGCTCATTCCTTCCGTACCATCGGGCCGGCGGGGCAGCACGAGATAACGCATATCAGCGGTATTATCATGCACCCGGACGGCAACGCTATCCGGCAGTTTGGTGCCGAATTCCTTTAGAACCGCGCGCGGCTCGCGTACCACGCGGGATCGGTAATTCTCCGACTTATACCAGTCTGGCGGAATGCCCATCAGCATGCGCGGGAAGCAGGAGCACAGCGTACACACGATGATGTTATGCACCTCGTCTGTGCTCTCGACCACCATCAGCCGGGTCGGGCCCATATCAAGGCCTATGCTTTCGCACGCCGCCGTGCCGTCCTTGAGGAGTCGCCCTTTAAAATCTGAGTCTGTCCAGGCGCGCGCTACCACTGCGGCGCCGATCTCCGGCGTGCGCTTAGCCATAGCGTCTATTTCCGCAACCATGTCATCCTCAGTGAAATATCCCTTCTCGATGAGGAGCGCGCTGACCGCAAGCTCCATAGCCTGATAATGGTCGAGCACGCTGCCTTCGTTACAAATCGTCATGCTTCCTCCGGCTCAAGCCAATGCTCATATAGTTCGACATCAATGGTGTCGCCGACCATACCAGAATAGTCTGGCCACACTCGGTTTTGCGCGAAGCGCACTCGGTAGAGAGGCTGCGCAGGCAGCCCGTCCCTGCCAAAGGCAAGCTCCTCCGGATTGGCGAAAGAGTCGAGCACCCGGGTGATCTCACCAGATTTTCCGCGAATATAATAGGGCGTGCGGATATGGCCCGGCGGAAAGGCCCACCTGACGGTGCCGCTGTCGCCAGGCAAGAAGCGTGCCATTAGCCGTCGCCCCGTTCGTCCCGCGCCGCCTGTTCGATCTCTGCCATCTTGCGGCCAAGTTCGTCCGAAGTAATGATGCCTTTTTCCAGCAGATTATGAGTGATAGAGGCGGTCCAGCGCTCGTAATAGGTCATCTTGGAATAATTCTCCGCGCCAAGTTCCTCGATGCCGCGCCTGAGTTCGTCGACCTTGATAAGCCGGCGCTCATTATTAGAAAGCAGCATCATCAGCGCGTCCACACGCTTTTCCCAATCCGGATGTGAATGGGGCGTCCGGACAACCGGCCCGGCCTCACGTCCACCCATATCGTGATGCATCCGTCCAGTGTCTGTCATGGCTTCTGATCTCCGAAATTGCGCCCACACATGCTACCCAGAGCGACAAACCAGGCAAGTCTAAACTCCCGGAGAAACACACCAAATTGTGGGGAACCAGTCCTCGCGCATGCGTTCGCCGGTCTCTTGATCGATGCCGGGATAGGGCGGCGAGGTACGGCCGCGACGAGCGACGAAACGGACATCATCGCCAAGCCAGCGCGGTACGAAGCCACGCCGTCGACACGCGTTCGGATTGGCCGGTGCGCCGTGCACAGTGCGGAAGTGGAAAAGAATTGCATCGCCCGGTTCGAGCGCCCAAGAGTGAATATCGTAATTCTCCCGACCCGCGTCGACATCGGGGATCGTCTCAAAACCGCCGCCTTCATAATCGTAATTCGTATCGTCGAAGAAACGGCGAGGGTAGAAGAGCTTGCCCCAGCGGTGTGAGCCGGCAATGAATTCCGGGCAAACGTGTTTTGGCACCGGATCGAGCGGTATCCAGAAACTCACTGTCTGGCTACCATCAACGCAGAAATAAGGCTCGTCCTGATGCCAGGGGGTACGCTTTACTGCCCCTGGCTCCTTAACCAGCACATGCTCGTGAAAAAATTGCGCGATCGTCGAGCCCATAGCAGTGGCAGCAATCTCAGCGACGGGCGAGTCATGCACGAATTCGCGATATTCGGGAATACGCTCCCAGTTACAGTAATCGTCAAAAAACCTACCCTGGCCATCACCGTGCTCTTGCGCGAACTCGCCCGGCTCAGTCAGGTTTGTGTCGACACCGGCGCGAAGGCACTCGATCCAGTCCTGCGAAAACAAGTTCCGCAGCGCCACCACGCCGTCGCGCTGATATCGGACGATATCCCGTTTATCGATCAATGGGCGACGCCTCATGGAATCTTATGTTATCAGACATTAGCGATAAGAACGTCCGGTAAAGTGCCATGAAAAATAATGCGTGCGAACTCTACCAACTGAGTGCGACGGAAGCAGTCTCACTTCTCAAGAAGGGTTCCGTCTCACCGCTCGAACTGGTCAAGGCCTCGGCCGACCGCATCGAAGCAACGGACGGCGTGCTTAATGCCATGCCGACCCGTTGTATCGACCGCGCACGCGAGCATGCCGAACGCATCATGGCGCAGAGTACGGACAGACGAAACGACGCGTCGTGGCTCGCCGGCTTACCGATCTCGGTCAAGGATCTAGTGCCGGTCAAAGGCGTGCGCACCACCTGGGGCTCGCCGCTTTTTGCCGATCATGTCCCATTCCGCTCCGATATCATGGTGGAGCGCCTCGAAGAAAACGGCGCTATAGTGATGGGCAAGAGCAACACACCGGAATTCGGCGCCGGGGCCAACACCTTTAACGAAGTTTTTGGCAAAACACGCAACCCGTGGAACACGGCGATGACCTGCGGCGGCTCCTCGGGCGGCGCCGCGGTGGGATTGGCAACGGGCCAGGTGTGGCTTGCGACTGGTTCGGATCTCGGCGGCAGCCTGCGTATCCCGGCAAGCTATTGCTCAATCACCGGCCTGAGACCCACTCCTGGACGTGTGGCCCACGGCCCGACGGACCTGCCTTTCGACACGCTCATGGTTGACGGACCCATGGGCCGAGACGCGCTCGATACGGCCCTCTTTCTCGACGCCATGGCCGGTCGCCACGTCGAGGACCCAATTGCCCGTGACGCGCCGGACTTGCCATTCGCCCAATCCGTACGCGAGAAGGAAAAGTACAAACCCGGTAGTGCGGCCTACAGCCCGAATCTCGGCACGTTTCCGATCGATTCTGAAGTGGCTGAAATTTGCTCGCGAGCGGCACAGCGATTCGAGGCTCTGGGCACCAAGGTCGAGGATGGAGGACCGAGCTTCAAGGGTGCGGTAGACACCTTTCAAACGCTCCGCGCGGTCTTATTCTCGGCGGTGAAAGCCGACCTCCTGCGCAACAAGCGCGACGCGCTAAAGCCTGAACTTATCTGGAACATTGAGAAAGGCATGGCACTGAAATCGGACGAGATTGGCAAGGCGGAGATCGCTCGCGGTAAGCTCCACCACCGCATGGCAAAATTCTTCGAAGACCACGATTTGTTGCTTTGCCCGACTGTGATCGTACCGCCTTTCGATGTCGACATCCGATATATCGAGGAGATAGACGGCCACAAATTCGATAATTATGTCGACTGGCTTGGTATTACCTTCGTCATTTCGCTGACTGGTTGTCCGGCGATTTCAACCCCCGCCGGCTATACCAAGAGCGGTCTGCCGGTCGGCTTGCAAATCGTCGGCCCTCCGGGTGAAGATGCTCGGGTCCTTGCCGCCGCCGCGCTGATGGAAGAAGAAACGGGTCTATCCGGACGCGTACCGCTCGACCCGATTGCACCGAAAAACTAAGCCGTTCGCTCAAGCTCAATCCGGTTGCGCACAAGATACCAGACGATCAAGGCTCCGACCATTTTGCTCGCCGTCATCGCAAGGACGCCGGGCCAGGACAGAATACCGATTATGCCGAGGAAGACTATGCTATCGATCGGCGTCGCAACAGCGCTGGAAATTAAAATGCGCTGCGCGAAAGGTCGTTTGGTAAAGCTGTAGATCAGCCAGTCCGCCAGTTCGCTGATGGCGAAGGCGGCAACCGAAGCATAGGCAACGAAAGGATTGGCCAGAAAATAGGAGAGGATCGCCGCAATCAGCATGGCGACCAGCACCCAATGGCCGACAAGCCGCTGAGCGAAATCACGCGCGATGAAAATAAGGCCGACCACAAGAGCGACAGGCGGCCACATTTCCCCACCGCCCATATCGACGAGCGGCACCACCGTGAACAACCAGTTCACCAGCACGATCAAGCCAATATAGAGTGCGATCCAGAACGTGGCGGCGGGGCGCAATAGTTCAGAAATGGAAGGTGTAGTCATGCCCCCTCCTATCCCCTACCACGATAGGGTGCAACTCCCTGATCCGGTAGCCACACGCCCTCTGGTGGCGGACCGGACTGATAGAAGATATCGATGGGCATACCGCCGCGCGGAAACCAGTAACCGCCGATGCGGAGCCAGCGCGGCGCCAACACATCTTCTAGCCGTTTGGCAATGGCGACAGTACAGTCTTCGTGAAACGCGCCGCGATTGCGGAACGCCGAGAGGTAAAGCTTGAACGATTTGCTCTCGACCAGGCGCCGATCCGGCACATAGTCGATCACCAGATGGGCAAAGTCCGGCTGGCTGGTAATCGGGCAAATCGAAGTGAACTCCGGTTGGGTAAAACGCACCACATAGTTGCTGTCGGGATGCGGGTTGGGAACGCTTTCAAGTACCGCGGCTTCGGGCGATTCCGGCAGCTCCGTTTTCTGCCCTAATTGGCTTAGCTCCTCTGATTTGTTCTTGGCCATGATCCTATTTACCCTTGAAGTTCGCCTGCCGCTTCTCTCGGAATGCTTTGGTGCCCTCCTTGATATCCGTGGTTTGGCCGAGATCGTAGAAGGAGCGCGATTCGAGCTTGAGCGCGTCGGCCACCGGTATATCGAGGGAACGGCGCATAACCTCCTTGGCGAATTGCTGCGCCAGCGGCGCGCGACTCGCAAGCACTTCAGCGAATTCCAGGCTGCGCGGCACTAACTCTTCAAGCGGATAAATACGGTTCACCAACCCAATGTGGAACGCATGTTTTGCATCGATACGCTCGCCCGAGAGAATCATCTCCATCGCATTGCCTAGCCCGACGATCTGCGGCAGACGAACGCAACCGCCATCGCAGGGGTGAAAGCCCCAATTGATATCTTGATGGGCGAATTCGGCATTGGGTGAACAAAAGCGAATGTCGCAGGCCTCGGCGAGCTCGAGACCACCGGAAATGGCAAAGCCGTTGACCGCCGCAATAATCGGTTTATCGATATCGAGTCCGCGGGTAATACCGCCAAAACCGGGGCCGTCCGTATAGCGCCGGCGAAATTCCGCCGCCGGACGGGTGGCGTAATCGATGGTGTAGGTCTTGAGATCAGCGCCAGCACAGAACGCCTTCTTGCCAGCACCTGTTATAACAGCTACGCGAGCGCTGTCGTCAGCAGCAAAATCCCGCCACAGTGCGGTCAGCCGATCATTTGCCTCGAAATCGAGCGAGTTCATCACCCCGGCTCGGTCGATTGTAATCAACCTGACCGGCCCATGTGCCTCGTAGTGAATGTCACTCGCCATCTACTTCAACTCCTACCAAGCCGCCCAGCCACCATCGACGAGCAAGTTAGCCCCGTGTACCTGATCAGAATCTGATGATGCGAGGAACACCGCAGCGCCGGTCAATTGCTCAGGGTCCATATGGCCAATCTCGCTTGGTGTCAGAGATGCCTGACGCGCGTCATATCCTTCATCATTATCGCGGATTGGTGCATTCATCTCGGTTTTGATATTTCCGGGCGCAAGAGAATTCACATTGATTCCGTACCTGGCTAACTCAAGACAAAGTGCTTTCACCATGTTCAATTGCCCCCCCTTGGACGAGCAATAAGCACCAGAGTTTGGAAACCCACCGACAGCGGCAATTGAAGTAATGTTGATAATTTTGCCATCGCCCCTAGCCTTCATGGTAGGCACCACAGCGCGTGCCATGAAGAAACTGCCCTTCATATTGATGTCGACCTGGCTATCCCAGATTTCCTCAGTCGTATCTTCGATCGAAACAGGGGTAAAGACGCCAGCGTTATTAACCAGGATATCCACAGTACCGAAGGCCGCAATTACCTCCTGCACCAACCGTTCACACTCCGCTACGTTCGCAACATTCGACTGACATGCCATAGCCTCGCCGCCGGCATCGACAATATCTTTCACTACTGCCTCGGCCTTGCCGATTTGTTTATGGGAGTGTACGGCCACACGAGCACCCTCCCGACCATAGCGACGGGCAATGCAGGCGCCGATACCTCGCGACCCGCCAGTGACAATTGCGACTTTTCCTTCGAGCTTCATCACTAAATCCTTTCATTACTCTATGGCACGCGAGACTAGTCTGGCGCACCGAACAGTCAACAACAGTAAAGCCCCTTAGGCGGCGTCAGTCGTCGGCCATTCGGGCTGCCTTGCACGATTGAGAGCTTCACCGATATCGCGAAGGCTGTTGAGACTGTGAACCGTTCGGAAATCGTCGACATGGGGTAGGATCGCCTTGACGCCGCGCGCTTCGGGGCGGAAACCCTCAAAGCGAAGCAGAGGGTTGAGCCAAATCAGACGGCGGCAGGATTTGTGCAGTCGCTCTATCTCACGCCCCAATCCGCCGACATCACCACGATCGAGTCCGTCGGTAATCAGCAATACTACCGCCCCCTGGCCGAGTACCCGGCGTGACCAAAAGCGGTTGAAATCCTCCAGGCTCGATCCGATCCGTGTACCGCCTGACCAGTCCATCACCGCCTTGGCCACCCGGTCAAGCGCGACATCGACATCGCGATACTGCAAATGGCGGGTGATATTGGTGAGCCGCGTACCGAAAATAAAGCAATGCACTCGATCGCGGTCATTGGTTATGGCGTGGACGAAGTGGAGAAACATGCGCGAATAGCGGCTCATGGAGCCCGATATGTCGCACAACACAACAAGCGGCGGATGGCGCGTCACACGGCGACGGTATCTGAGCGGCATTAAAGCACCGGAAGTGCGTAGACTGGCACGAAGCGTCGCCCGCATGTCGATCTTTGCGCCATGCGGGTCGGGGGCGAAGCGCCGTGTGAGGATTTCCATAATAGGTAGGCGCATCTCGGAAATGACCCGCTTGGCCTCCTCCACCTCCTCCTGGGTCATACTGTCGAAGTCTGTCTCCTGCAACACTTCCAGAGAAGAATAAGTTAGAGTGGCGTCAAGCTCTATAGCGACCTCGCTCTCCTCCTGTGGCCGTTCGATCTCATCAGGCGACAGCGCATCGGCCACCCGGCGGCTAATATTTTCCGCGGTCTCCTTAGGCGGCTCGTTGGAGTGCGCTGCCACCATCATACGACGGAGATCTTCCGGGTTGCGCCAAAAGAGGCGGAAAGCTTGATTGAAAATTTCGCGCTGAGCCGCACGCTCCACAAACACCGCATGCAGCGCCCAATAAAAATCAGCCCGAGAGGCGAGGTCGATCAGCGCCACAGCCTCCACTGCCTCGAGGGTCTTGCCCGAACCGACCGGAAGGCCCGCGGCGCGCAACGCGCGTGCGAAGTGCATGATATTGAGCGCTAGCACGCCGCCGCTCGGCGCATTTTCCTCTGTTGGCCCGATCACGTCGCCGCCTCCGGCTCGCTCCCAACGTTCGATTTTTGCTGATGCTGTTTGACCATCTCGGCAATTCCCGCGCTAGTACTTTTCGGATCGAGCTCTTGTCGGTCCATCTCCATCAATGTGGCGGCCCATTTAGCCTCCGCCGTAGCCCAGGGATCGCCGCGAAACTCACGGCTACGCAATTCCTGCACCAACGCATCGATGTTTTCTGTAAAACGGGGCGAAATGCCGGGGGCACGCAGCTTCAATATCTCCGCCTCGCGCTCAGCACTCGGGTAATCTATCCAGTGGTAAATACAGCGCCGCTTGAGCGCATTCTGTATCTCACGTATGCGGTTGGAGGTAAGGACGGTAATCGGCCGTCGGTCGGCGCGAAAAGTGCCGAGCTCTGGGACGCTGACCTGAAAATCGGATAGAACTTCCAACAGATAGGCTTCGAAGCCTTCATCTGCTCGGTCGATCTCGTCAATCAGCAATACCGGTGCACCGCCTTCACCTCGGGTTTCCAGGGCCTGCAGGATCGGTCGCTTGACCAGGAAACGCTCGGAAAAAATATCTGCCGCGACGGCATCCTTACCGAGACCCTCGGTATTTTCAGCAAGGCTGATTTCAATCATCTGTTGGGCGTAGTTCCATTCATACACGGCGGCTGACGCATCCAAACCTTCGTGACATTGCAGACGTATGAGTGGACGCTGCAATTGTCCAGCCAGCACGCCGGCGAGCTCACTCTTGCCGACGCCGCTCCGCCCCTCAAGCAGCAGCGGACGGCCAAGTTTGAGACTGATAAAGAGAGAAGTCGCGAGGCCCTCACCGGTCACATATTTGCCGCGCTTAAGCAGCGCGCGGGTGCTCTCGACAGAGTCTGGTATGTTTGCGGAGCTCATAAAATTTCGAACCGTCCGGATTAATCACCTGGAGAGAAAAGTAACATTTCCACCGTCGGCCTCAAAAGCTTAACATCTCTGACCTGCATTGCCCGAACACCGGCACCAGAAACTATATGTCCCTCCTTCCCCTGGCGATCGCCATTCTGATCAATTTCTCGATTGGGCAATTCTATGCCTGGAGCGTGCTAGTCGCACCGCTCGAGGACGCGCTTGACGCCAACCGGTCCGATATCAGCCTACCCTATTCGATCAGTTTTATCACTATGACCATCGGCATGTTCGTCTCCCACAGCCTATTGAGAAACGCTTCCCTCTCCTACCTCCTCTTCGTGATTTTTACTTTGGGTGGTCTAGGCATGGCGATCGCCGGTTATTTTGAGGCACTATGGAGTCTGGTTGTCGGCTATGGCGTGCTATTCGGCTTCACCATCGGGATTGGCTATTTCCTCGCTATGACAGCGGCCAGCCTAAAACTTCCGGTACGCCCCTCCATTGCGCTCAGCCTCAATATGTCGGCCTTTGCTGGCGGTGGCTTGGTTTGGCCGCCGATCTTTACCGCGATCATCGATTGGCAGGGACCGCATGCGGTGCTTTTGCTCTCCGCACTCTATCTCATTGTCGTCGGCAGCGTGGGCGGAGTATTGATGCATACAGCCCGCCCTCCGGCTCATGCCGGCTCGGAGGAAGGCAGCGGGTTGTTCAGCGAAATTCTGACGCGCGAGCCGAGAACTTTCATTCTGCTCTGGGTCGGCTTCATCTTCATTGGTTTCGCCGCGCTCATGTCAATCGGCCATGCCGCCGGCATCGCCATTGATTACGGCATTTCGGCCAACCAGGCTTATTGGGCACCGATGCTGATCAACCTCGTCTATATTGGCTGCGCCCTTACCGCCGGCATCGTCTGCGACTGGATCACCGGCCGTCGCGTGCTGGTCGGCATCGCCGCGATAACGGCGATCCCACTGCTGGCGCTTTTCTTCGCGCCCTCGCCAACCACCAGTCTCATCGCGCTCGCCGTCGTCGGAGGTGCATTTGGCGCCAGTTCCTCGGCTTATCCGGTCACCGTCGCCAGCTATTATGGCGTTGCGGCACTACCGCGAATATACGGCCGTATGGCAACCGCGTTCGGAATCTCCGGTCTCGCTGGACCGCTCGCCGCCGGCGTACTCTATGATTGGCAGGGCAATTACAACATCGCCATTCTTATTGCTGGCATCCTGGCCTGTGCAGGGGTCGCCACCCTGTGGCTGCTGCCGCGAATGAAAGCGAAGGTACTGGCCGGCTAGCCACTTGCGCCCAGTAGCGGCGCAGAAACGTCAATGCCATTTCGCCCAAAGTGCGGGCTTCTTTTAGCTTAGTTAGCAAGGCACCGCTCGCGGGGAAATATTCTTTAAAGGCCGTTAAATTCGCCAGTTAGGCCGGCAAATGGCCTACGTCACGCTCAAGTAGCCTACCGAACCCAATAGAATAAACAGTTTTGTTTCTGATAGTTTTACTATTCGTTACAAAAGGCAATGCTGACAGGTAATTAAGAGTTTCGTAGTTATCGCAAGCGGTGAGTTTTCGTTGCCGTTAGCCTGCGCTAAACCTATCCTCTCGCTAACCCGCCGCGCGACTACCAATGGCGGGAATAGTAAGGGGCGCGAAATGGTGGAACCATACAGCAAGGGCTTTCCGGTATCATGGGATCAACTGCACCGGGACGGACGTGCCCTAGCCTGGCGCCTAGCCGATATGGGACCGTTCGCAGGCATCATCTCGATTACCCGCGGCGGCCTCGTGCCAGCGGCAATTGTAGCGCGCGAGTTAGAGATACGCTTGGTCGATACCCTCTGCGTCTCGTCCTATGATCACCAAAACCAATCGGAAGTAACTGTGATCAAGGGCATTGAGGGTAACGGTGCAGGCTGGCTGATCATCGACGACCTGGTTGACACCGGCAAAACCGCGCGCGTCGTCCGCAAGATGCTACCCAGCGCCCATTTCGCCTGCGTCTACGCCAAACCACTCGGCAAACCGCTGATAGACAGCTATATCACCGAAGTCAGCCAGGACACCTGGATCTTCTTCCCTTGGGACACCGATCTTCAATTTGTGCCGCCCATCGCCGGCGACGAAGGCCATGCCAGCAATAGCAAAAAAAGTTAAAGGAGACTATGGTGAGTCGCATCCCGCTACCCACGAAAGACGAACTCGACGACACTCAGCGCAGAGTTTACGACGACATCAAGGCCGGCAAGCGCGGCGCGGTACTCGATCTCTTCATGATGCTGATGCACAATGCGGAGCTTGCCGACCGGGCGCAGCGTCTCGGAATATTGCTACGCTACGACACCAGCCTTGAGACACGCCTCAGTGAGCTGGCGGTTCTGACCACCGCCAAGCATTGGAATTCCTCCTACGAATGGCATTTCCACGAGCAGGAAGCGCGTGCCGGTGGTCTGGCCGATGACATAATCGCCGCCATCCGCGCCGGCGAAGTACCTAAATTCAAGAATTCCGATGAAGTGGCGGTCTATACTTACGCACGAGAAATTCTCGACAACCGCCATGCTAGCGACGAGACCTACCAGACTGCGCTAGAATTTTTTGGCAATGCCGGCATGATCGAGCTGACCTGCTTGATCGGCTATTATTGCATGATTGCCATGACCCTGAACGAGCATGGCGTGCCCCTACCCGAGGGCGCCAAACCGCAACTTCCCCTACCCGGCTCGGAATAAGGAAGATTTTAAGCAAGTGGTGTCATCCGTAATAATAATGTATTCGCCTAAATGCATAAAAAAAGCGCCCCGCCGTTTCCAGCGGGGCGCCTAGTCTTAGAAACGTTGTTGGTCTTTAGCGCGCGATGTAATCGTAGCGCTTGCCGAACAGCACATCCATCGGGACCGCTTCGGAGATCGTCCATTCATCGGCCACGGCAGGCTTACCGTTGGTGGTCTCAATGATCAGGTACGGAGCGCGGGCCTGATGGTGAAGCGTCTTGGTAAAAGTCCGCGTGCCGACCAGTACTGGCTCGTCACGGAAGGATTCCAGAGCTTCGACGACGGCATCGGAATCAAACGTACCAGCCTTCTCCACGGCCTTAGCCCACATCTCGAAGACCACATAGCCGGGATAGGTATACTGGCTGATAGGATATTCACCGGTCCGGGCCTTGAACTTCTCGTTGAAATCCAACACGTCCTGACGCGGATCATCTCCATAAATCGAAGCTTGCTCAGGCACAAAATGGCCGCTTAAATTGGGTACCGCATCCATCCAATAGTCCCCGGTCATTGAACTACCACCACCCAAAGGCGCATTAATGCCGGCCGCGCGAATCTGACGTATGGCGCTGGCACCACCCGGATTGTAACTGCAGATTTCAATTATATCTGGCTCCTTAGAAAGAGCCTTGATGCGGTCAATCTGTGGTTGAATGGTAGGATCGTCATTCTGAAACACATCATGGCCCAAGATCTCGCCGCCGAGCTTCTCACGCCACATCCAATCGAAACCGTAACAAATGCCCTTGTTGTACTCGATTATATCGTCAAGCAGGATATAGGCAGTGCGCCAGCCTTTCTTCTTCCATCCCCATTCAGCGATGGCCGCGCCCTGCACTGCGGCGAGTACAGAGCTTGAGAAAGCATATTTGCCAATGCCTTGCACACCAGCAAGAACGCTCTCGGCGCAGAGAAACACCGAGATCTTCTTCTGGTTCTGAGCAGCCAAGGCTGCCGGGGCGCCAAAGTCATAGTCACAGTCTACTGCAATGGCCTGGGCACCCTGGTTGAGCACCGCGATACCGGCCTTCTTGCTTTCCACACGGTCTGTCTTAGCGTCCGCGTGGACCGCACGGATTTGCTTACCCAAGAGGCCGCCCTTAGCGTTCCAATCATCAATCGCGATTAACGCTGCCTCGGTAGAAGGACCGCTGTACGCCTTCATCCAACCCGATGACGAAGCTGCGAAGCCAAATATGACCTCGTGATCGTCAGCTTGTGCTGGAGTGGTGGCAGCTATACCGCACGCTAAAGCCCCTGCTGCCATTAAAGATATAAACTTTTTCATTCCTGTTCTCCCAGTTTTATTTTGACACCACACGATTAGCTTATTCTGCCTTCGAACGCATTGTCACCGTAAACTCTTGTATTGCAAGCAACGTCGGAAAGAATATTCATACAAATAAGTATTTTCCAGTTGATTCATCGGGTGACAATCAATTAGGTACTTTTTCACCTTTGAATAGAATAAGCGTCTGTTGGAGCACCAATACGGGCAATGATGGAATTCGCAAATCCACAAGGGAGTGGCAAACTTGTCTGACACGGTTAATGGCAACGGTCAGACTTTGGAGGCGCGCCAGGTTACGGTGCGATTCGAAGGTCTAACCGCCGTTGATACCGTTGAAGAAACTCTCCATCAGGTAGAAATTCTCGGACTTATAGGCCCCAACGGTGCCGGCAAAACTACACTAGTCAATGCTATGACCGGTTTTCAGGCGCCCTCTTCCGGCGATGTATTGTTGAGCGGTAAAGTCATTTCAAAACTGACTCCGCATGGGATTCGCCGTCGGGGCATCTCACGCACCTTCCAGGCTGGCCGGCTTTTCCGCGAGATGCCGGTGAGCGAGAATGTCGAAGTTGCTGCCGTTAGCCTGGGCCAGAGCCGTAGGAAAGCGCATGCGCACGCCATGGAATTACTCAATTGGCTAGGCCTTGACGATCGCGCAGAGGTGCCAGCGGGCATACTTCCCTATACTGACGAGCGGCGCGTCGGCATTGCGCGAGCGCTTGCAATGCGCCCTCAATTTGTTCTGCTTGACGAGCCGGCAGCGGGTATGTCTGATCTCGAATGTGACGACATAATGCAAGTGGTACGCGAAATTCCCGAGCGCTTCGGCTGCGGCGTATTGCTAATCGAGCACAACATGCGAGTCATTATGGGCGTCTGCGCCCGCATCCATGTACTCGATTCAGGAAAGACAATTGCCCGAGGTACGCCGACAGAAGTTCAGAACGACCCAGTAGTTATCAACGCCTACCTCGGGCATTCATAAGACATGCTTCTTAGCGTTGAAAACATAACAGTCCATTACAGTCGCCTTCCCGCGCTGCGCAATGTGTCAGTAGAGGTGGAGGAAGGCGAGATCGTCTGCATCGTCGGTCCCAATGGTGCTGGTAAATCCACTACTCTGCTATCGATATCGGGAGTTCTTAATCCGACCAGTGGAGAAATCATTTTTGACGGTCAAAAAATCAACGGCATGAATCCAGAGGCGGTGGCCCGGGCCGGTATTTCTCAGGTTCCGGAAGGCCGTCATGTGTTCACCACACTCAACGTGGAAGAAAATCTTCGTATCGGTACTACCGTCCGAAATGATCGCGCAGAGATTGAAAAAGATTTCAAGCGCGTCCTGGAAGCCTTTCCAGTATTAGCTGAACGTCGCAAACAAGCGGCCGGTAAGCTCTCTGGCGGAGAACAACAAATGCTGGTGATCGGCCGCGCGCTACTCACCAATCCACGCATCATGACAATTGACGAACCGTCTCTTGGCCTCGCACCCAATTTAGTGGATAGGGTTTACGAGACCTTGACGGAGCTTCGTCGAGACCGCGGTCTGACTCTCTTAATCGTCGAGCAAAGTTCGGAACGTGCGCTTAAATCCGCAGATCGACTGTATGTGCTGCGAAGTGGAGAAATGCAACTTGAG
>CAZUXZ010000094.1:0-3431 GCA_964624055.1 uncultured Rhizobiaceae bacterium
GTTGATTTCATTGGACACCACACCTTCCAGCATCAAATAACCCAGGTGACAGAACTGCAGTACTTGGGTGTCGGTCAGGGCGGGTTCGATATCGGGCATTCTCACTTTTATTTATCTCCATCTCTCCAGGATAAATTCGCATCCCAGGCCGTAAGCTTTAGACTCGTCCATAATAAGTGCCATATTGGGAAACTGGATCACCCGCCAGCCGTCGCGCATAGCCTCAAGCGGCGTCTCGTATGGCCAGTCGTCCGGGTCCAGCGGCCCATCGGCTATCTCGCCGTCCTGCACAATGGACATGCCGTGTACCCTGGAGCCGACAGAGGTGGTGTTCGTTTGCAGGTAGAGCAAATCCTGATGTTTCGGCTTCCAGATACTGGTTTCCTCCAGGGTCTGGCGCAAACTTTCCTCGGTGAGTTTGCCCTGGTTGAACGCCTTTATACAATCTTCAATCTTCTTTTGTTTGGTTTCATCCATCGGGGTCTTTCCATCCTTCTTATCAGCAACTATTGGATTTTCAGCCATTCACCACTGAGGAATATAGATTCCGGCTACCTCAGATAAGCGCTCGGAATCCGCGTGCCCTCGTATTCGGCTTGCGGGTCGCGCGCGCTGATCTCCGGCGGCACCTCGCCCGGCAAACAGATAGGGCCGTTTCGCCGCCATCAGCCGGGCGTAGAATGCGAATAATTTTTTCCGTGCTATAGGTTTTTCCTTTCATGAGTATTTCTCCATGCAGTTAATAAATATTTTTATCTTTCTCTCAAAAACACGAAACGCTTGCTGTGCTCCAGTCCCCTGGGCACCTTAGAAACGCTCTGCGTGAGGCCGATGGGCCGATGGGTTTCCAGTTAGGCCACTTGCTTCCCCGCTTCCAAACCCTCTACCTAGCCGTTGCTAGCCGGTGCGATTTCTTTCATGACAATCCAGGCCGAAGCCTTCTCAATGATGGTAACGACAAGAATAGGAATTATAAAGGGCCTTTTCGGTGTCTGTCAAATCCGGTTGCTGACCAGGGGGCCGGACTAATTATTGGCCGTTTGACGCAGACCGTATAAGATTAATACTTTAATCGAAGACGACCATAAAGGGACACTTGCCATGAAGATGCTGGATCGAGCTCCTATCATGTGGAAAGCTTGGAGAATGACGGATACGAAGAACAAAATGAACACAGGTGTAGTATATGTGTTGCTTCTGGCCTTTTTAGCACCCTCTTCTATTCCCGCCCGTAGCCTGCAGGTATACGGCTTCACCGGCGAGGCCATTCAGGAGTCTGTATACAGAGCTTCGGAAGGGGATACATTGATCCTTCCGGAGGGAGAGTATCTGTTCCGCAAGACGGTTATCATCGACCGAAGTATCACTCTTCTCGGCGCAGCAGAAATCGTGGACGTCGGTGCGGTTGAACCCAAAGAGCCGAATGATCCGCCGTACTGGGATGCGCCTCCTTCTGTGTGCTTTGCTGAAGACATCGACCTCACCCTTTTCCAGGTAGAGAGCGACGCCGTTACCTTCGAGAACCTGAAACTCGTGGGGGCAGTCACCCATGAGACAGGCAGCGGCAGCGGCATAGCCATTAGGGGGTATGATCGGCTCGAGGTCCAGAACTGTGAAATAACTCGTTTTCGCAAAGGCGTCGAATTTTCGAACTCCCTCCAGGGAGTGGTTAGCGGAAGCTACCTGCATGAGAATTATCGCAATGGCTTCGGCTATGGGGTCAGTATTACGGGATTAACTATGGCATCTGGAGGTTCGGAGGTGGCTATAGTGAACAACGAATTCACCTTCAACCGCCATTCGATTGCGTCAAACAGTCCTGAGACCAGATTCATAGTTGAAAATAACTACTTCCACGACAACGACCTGTCGCAACAGCAGGCATGTGTCGATACCCATCCTCAGGGAGGGTATGCGCTGCGCGCCGTCGTTCGCAACAACACGTTCGAGCGCACCCGGCCGATGGCATTCAAGAGCGGGAGCCTGGAGATCACCGGGAACTACTTCGATCCCGGTTGCGGAGATTACTCGGTTGGCGGCTACTCTCGGATGCTGGACTTTGGCGATCCGACACACAACGGCGATTTCATTCCCCAAGCAATTCTCCACAACATCTATATAGGTGACAACACGAATGCCTCAAATCCGCAGCGTCGACTACTGTGGGTGGACGCCTACGATTATTCGGGCGAGACGAAATTCGTGGTGTATAATATGTTCGTCAACGGCAGGCTCTTCACGCGCAACAGCAATCTGAATTCCGCACCCCGCTACCCGTTCCCGGATTCGAGCTCCAATCCATTTGTCGGGCACATGTATATAACCCTGCCCGGAACAGAAGTGCGCGTCGATACGGTCGCAAGCAACACCTGGTACGACTTGCATGCGTTGGCGGTCGACCCCGAGGGAGCCGATGACATAGCCGAAATCGGCGTCCAACTCCTAAGCTCCCAGCGCCTCGCCCCCGAAGCGGGCGATCGCATTCATCGAGATGAGTTCTCAGCTGCTGAGAGCTACTTCATTCGCAGCGTCGGCGCCTCAGTCTACGCCAAGGAAAACGATGGTTCGCCGAACTGGAGAGATGTTACGCAGATCAGGGGAATGTATGTCGATGGGATGGAAACGAGCCGGGAAGCCGATGGCACCCATCGCATTCATCTCATTGCGCGATTCAGGGTATCGGATCGGGCGATCCGGGGAACATGGCGGATGTTCGGGTATGCCCGCGACAACGGGGGCAATCTGCCGCTACCTCCCTGGCACGAGTTGCTGGAGGGCTGGCCGATCGAGGTCGATAGCGATGTCGCTACATCTTTAACTGGCACTGCGCTTGGCCATGGTGTGACACCGCAGGGGACGACCCTCGACAGTATCTATCCGAATCCCTTCAATTCTGTCGCCACGATCAACTTCACCCTCTCTAAACCGCAATATATCACTCTGTCGCTCCATACTCTCGCCGGCCAGCTCATAGAGATTCTGTGCAGTGAAACCAAGAGAGGCGGAAGTCATTCTGAGATATGGGATGCTGGCGATCGGGCTTCGGGAGTGTACTTGTGCAGGCTGAAAGGCGAAGATCAGGTTTCCCGGGTTGAAAAGATGCTCCTGGTCAAGTGAGGATCGGGAGACAACATAGAAATACCCACGCGTTGATCGTCGCCGTGCTGAGGATGCCCCTGCGGATCTTGGACGTGTTGCTCATCGGGCGTATTGTGTTGCTAATCGGTGCCAAGAAACCTGGTATCCTGGCACCGATTAGCAACTATGGTGCATACTATGGCAGAATCGCATCATATGCGCTAGTTGATGTCGATCCATCGGGCCGTTCGGGCCGATTAGAGAAGGAGGAGAGTGGTGGAACTGAAAGTCACAGCGGTAGACCGGTTTTTGGTGGACGTCCCCTTAGAGGCGGTCGCGGAGCGGAATATGGC
>CAZUXZ010000095.1:0-4784 GCA_964624055.1 uncultured Rhizobiaceae bacterium
CTCTATGCCACTCATTAAAAACGGTGCGATCATCTACGACCCATGGCGGTTTCCCGCTGAGGATGCACCGCTGCCGGCACCAGGCCCTGTCGCGGTTACCCTAAACCGGTGGCGGCGAGAAAAAGCAGCACTCCTGGCACGCGGCAAACCCCTCGGCCTGTTGCTGACGAGCGACGATGCGGCTGAGGATATTGCACCGGATATCGCGACGTTTGATCTCATTGCACTCGTCTTCCCGACCTTCCGGGATGGACGGCCATACAGCATGGCACGGCTCGTGCGTGAGCGGCACGGCTATACGGGGGAGCTGCGTGCCACGGGTGATGTATCTCGCGATCAATTCCTCTTTATGTATCGCTGCGGTTTCGATGCCTTTGAGGTCGCGACTGG
The DNA here is from genome assembly GCA_964624055.1 of uncultured Rhizobiaceae bacterium. Lineage (GTDB taxonomy): Bacteria > Pseudomonadota > Alphaproteobacteria > UBA828 > UBA828 > PTKB01. The sequence continues at coordinate 391 of CAZUXZ010000095.1, forward strand.
CGACGCAATCGAGGATTGGCTGCGCGCAGTATCAGAGATTTCGATCTGGTACCAGCCGACAAATGACCCGCGCGGCACACTAGCGACCCTACGTCACCAGAGCCCTACAGTGGAATAGGAAGACAAATATGAGCGGAATCGTCGAACTGGCGCGACCTGACATTGCGACACTCACCGGTGCGGCGGCGCGCGCAGAAGCGCTATATGAGCGCTATAGCCGGCTCGAGGGCGAAGCGCTGCTCCGCATAATGCTAGAAACGGAGTACAAAGGGCGCATAGCCCTGGTTTCGTCCTTCGGCGCCGAGGCGGCGATCTTGCTCGATATGGTGGCGAGGATCGACCAAACCACACCGGTTCTCTTCATCGATACAGGCAAACTTTTTCACGAAACCCTGACCTATCGCGATATCCTAGTGCGTCGGCTTGGCCTCACGGACGTCCGCACGGTAGAACCGATATCCTTCGATATCAACGGCCATGACCCGGATGGCGAGATGTGGCGGCGCAACCCAAATCTTTGCTGTTATTTGCGCAAGGTGCTGCCCCTCGAGCGTTCGCTCGCCGGCTTCGATGCGTGGATTACTGGGCGCAAGCGTGCGCAGGGCGGTGAGCGCACCGAGTTGGAGACCATCGAGGCCGTCGACGGTCGCATCCGCTTCAATCCGCTTGCGTATTGGACCGAGGGAGATATCAAAAATGTCTTTCGCATGCTCGACCTGCCGCGACATCCCTTGTTCGATGACGGCTATACTTCAATTGGCTGTGCGCCTTGCACTGCGACAAGCCCATCCGACACGGAAGCTCGCGCCGGGCGCTGGCGCGGCAGCGTGAAAAATGAATGCGGCATTCACCATGCGCGCTGGTCGCCGAGCCGCGTGTGACAGCAGACGCGTATGCGACCTATCGCCCGTAGCCTCCCGCAGGATACCGCCCGACTCCAATACGTGCTGTGCATCGCAAATAATCGTTAGACTAGGGATATGATGCCGCTCAAAAGATCGCAGACATAGTCGCAACAAACAAAATCTTACTCGCCCACTAGCCAGGCTAGCGGGCTCTCAAACCACCCTAATGCAAAACCGTCCGCCCGCAGGTGGAGCTGTCAATTCTACCGATTTCTGCGACCAACGACCGGGTCGGACCGCACTGAAGCCAGTTGCCTTCGTGCTGTTCACAGGACGCGGAAGTTGACAGCCGTCCACCCGCCCGAAACACTTGACACTGACCATGCAACCCAAAATCTACCACAGTGTCTGTCCACATGATTGCCCCTCCACCTGCGCGTTGGAAGTTGAGAAACTCGACGACTTCACCATCGGGCGCATCCGCGGAGCGCGCGGCAACAGCTATACCGCCGGCACTATCTGCGCCAAGGTCGCGCGCTATGCGGAGCGCCTGCATCATCCTGGCCGCTTGCTGACACCCCTGCAACGGAGCGGCTCCAAGGGAGACGGGTCGTTCCGCCCGGTCTCGTGGGAGGCGGCGCTTGACGAAGTCAGCGAGGCGTTTCTCAAGGCAGAGCTGCGCTTTGGTGCAGAAACCGTCTGGCCGTATTATTTTGCTGGTACGATGGGACTTTTGCAGCGCGACGGGATCAATCGGTTGCGCAACGCTAAGGGCTATTCCCTTTTCCATACTACCATTTGCGTAAATATGGCTTGGCTCGGCTTCGAAGCCGGAACCGGAAAGCTCCAAGGTGTCGATCCGCGCGAAATGGCGAAATCGGATCTGGTCGTGATCTGGGGTACCAACGCCGCAGCAACACAGGTCAACGTCATGCGCCATGCAGTGCAGGCGCGGAAACAGCGCGGCGCCAACATCGTTGTTATCGATCCCTATCGCAATGCTACTGCGCGCCAGGCAGATATGCAGCTCTGCGTCCGACCGGGCACCGACGGTGCACTAGCTTGCGCAGTAATGCATGTGCTGTTCCGAGACGGCACGGCAGACTGGGACTACTTGGAACGCTATGCTGACGCACCGCACGAATTGGAGGCGCACCTTGAGAGTCGCGGACCCAAATGGGCAGAGCCAATTACCGGCCTCTCGGTTGAGGAGATCGAGACATTCGCGAAGATGGTCGGGACGACAAAGCGCACGTATTTTCGTCTAGGCTTTGGTTTTACTAGGAGTCGCAACGGGCCAGTCAACATGCATGCCGCGGCCTCAATCGCAACTGTCAGCGGCGCCTGGCAATATGAGGGCGGCGGTGCTTTTAAGAATAATGAGGGCATTTATACTTGGGATAAAACTCTTATAGAGGGGCGAGAGCTTTACGATTCTTCTGTGCGCCTCCTCGACCAGTCGCGGATCGGCGCAATTCTAACCGGTGAAGAGCAGGACCTTGGCGGCGGTCCGCCAGTCACCGCCCTACTTATTCAAAACACTAACCCAATGATGGTAGCACCGGACCTCAACAAAGTTCATGCCGGGTTCGCCCGAGAGGATTTGTTCACCTGCGTACATGAACAACTTCTAACCGATCCCGCCAAGATGGCAGATATCGTACTGCCGGCAACCGCCTTCCTTGAGCATAGCGATATCTATCAAGCTGGCGGCCACCAACATGTGCAATTGGGGAAGAAAATCGTAGAGGCACCTGGCGAAGCGCGTGACAATCACTTTGTGATTTGTGAAATTGCTAAACGGGTCGGCGCCAAGCATCCCGGATTTGACATGACAGCTGATGAAATAATTGCCGCCACCCTCAATGCCTCTGGCATGCCAGATCCTGAATGCCTCGCCGAGATGCGCTGGCTTGATTGCCAGCCGAACTTCGAGGAATCGCATTATCTTAATGGCTTCGCCCATTCCGACGGCAAGTTCCATTTTCGCCCCAATTGGGCCGAATTTGCTCCCGGTGCTATGACCACGGCGGGCTGCTCGCACGGCACGACTGACGCTACGGGCATGCCGGAATTTCCCGATCACTGGGCGGTGACGGAAGAGGCCAGCGCGACGCTTCCCTTCCGCCTGATAACCGCACCAGCGCGCAATTTTCTCAACTCCTCTTTTCCCGAAACGCCAACGTCTCGCCAGCAGGAAAACCGTCCCAGCGTACTGCTCCACCCCAAGGACGCCGCAAAACAGGGCATCGCTGATGGCGACCGTGTTCGTCTCTCTAATGGGCGCGGCACGGTGGTTCTCCATGCCGAGTTGTTCGACGGCTTGCAACCCGGCGTGCTGGTGGTCGAGAGCATTTGGCCGAATGACGCGTTTGAGGGCGGCATCGGCATCAACGCGCTGACCGGTGCAGACCCGGTGAAGCCGATAGGTGGTGCCGCGTTTCACGACAACGCTGTGAGTCTCGTCCCCATCACCGACGGATGAGCGACACGAAATCTGCAGCGGCGCAGCGCAATGTCGGGCCGCTCGCCATCATTCTCCTGTTCACCGCCGGCCTGGTATACAGCCTCTTATTCCCGGTTAACCGGATCGCTTCGGAGAACGGCGTACCGGCGCTCGGATATGTGCTGTGGATATCACTCGGCGGCGGAGTTCTGATGCTGCTAGCCTGCGCCCTCAGTGGCACCATGCCACGCATTGAGCGCCGCTATCTGGTGACCTATGTCGTCGGCGGCGCACTCAGCGTCGCCGCGCCCATGACCCTTCTAACGCTCGCAGCACCCCACCTACCTTCGAGCGTAATCACAATGATAGTTGTCCTCTCACCGCTACTCAGCTACCTGTTCGCACTGCCGGTGAAGCTCGAACGCTTCCGATGGCTTAGCATCGTTGGACTGCTCTCGGCGTTGAGTGGTGTGCTGCTAATTCTACTTCCCGAAGCAAGCCTTCCCGGACCCGGCATGGTGGGCTGGGTGCTCCTCACCCTGCTTACGCCGGTATCCTTTGCGTTGTTTAATATCTTCATAGACCTATACGCACCACCCAAGGAAAGCGGACTGCAACTAGGAACCGGTACACTGCTTGGGGCCGGCCTAATCATGCTACCTATAACCGCCATCGCAGGTGATTTTTACCTATTTCCCGGGCCCAGCACCGAGAGTGATTTCGCCGTGCTCTGCGCTATCTTGATCAATGCGCTTAGATGGTGGCTAATGTTCATCATCATACGCATGTCCGGCGCGATTTTCGTCTCGCAGACCGCCTATATTATCGTCCTTGCCGGCTTTGGATGGGAGGCGTTGTTCTTCAACGGCGTTTTGAGCTCCTTTATCTGGGGCGCAGCGGCGCTCCTACTGATTGGTCTTGCCGCGAATACCTATTCAAAGACGCGCGAGCAGCGCAGCATGAACATTTCAACCTAGAGAAACTCCACATAAGTCTTGCGCTCACCGTCATGCACAGTGCGGCGGAAGGCGTTATATTCGTGCCGTTTCACCACGCTAAAATTGCGGCAAAACTCCTCGCCGAGCGCCTCTTTCACCCAGCCC
>CAZUXZ010000096.1:0-6735 GCA_964624055.1 uncultured Rhizobiaceae bacterium
CTCTCCTGCATATTGTCATTCTGGCAAACATGCTATTAAAGCGACTATCCATTGCGTAGGCGATCTTCGCCGTCGACTAATTTCTGAGAGGGACTATGCCGCTCCTGGAGGATTTCGATTTTCAACTCGGCGTCGGGCTTCTGAAGCAGGTTGACCCGGCGCTGTTCAAGGAGGGCATGCGTCAGCTTACCGCCGGCGTTACTATCGTTACCACGGCGATCGGTGACGAGCGGCGCGGTCTGACTGCGACAGCAGTGTGCTCGCTCTCGGCCGAGCCGCCGACGCTCTTGGCCTGCGTCAACCGCGAGGCGGGCGCGCATGATCCGACCCTGCAAAGCCGCGTCTTCTGCGTCAATGTGCTCGCCACTCAGCATCTCGAGCTCGCCGGCCATTTTGCTAATTCCAAGGTAACAGCGGCGGAACGCTTTGGCAGTGGTGATTGGGGCACCCTTGAGACCGGTGCACCTGTGCTGATGGATAGCCTCGCTTCATTCGATTGCATTCTTGGTCAGACCATGCGTGCCGATACCCATACCGTGTTGACGGGTCGGGTTCAGGCCGTCAGAAGCGATGAAAAATCGAAGCCGCTGCTCTATTCGAGAGGTTCCTTCGGTGCTTTCACGCCATAGACGGGAGCGGGTAGAAAGGGTAAGTCGCTATTACTTTGCAAAGGTTATCTACTAAGTCGCTGCGCACTGGCAGCGTTCGGTTTTCGCATCAGGCGACATAGGCCGAGCTCGGCAGGTCCGTGCAGAGGAAAAAGAGCAAATCGACGAGGTGCGCATGGGCAGATCGAATTAGCCCTTAAATTTCGACGAATAGCGCGGTGCCACTTCCTTTGCAAAGCGACGCATCCAAGCATGCCGCTTGGCGCGTGGAATGCCGGTCGTGGCGATATGGAGAATGAAGTTACCAAAACCGCAGTTCTGGTAACGCTCCAGCTGACGACAGATGGTCTCTGGCGAGCCAACCAATTGAAACTGGGACCAGCGTGGCATGGTCTCCCGATTGCACTTGTGTAGCATGGAGTTAAAGACATGACTCCAGGATTTATAAGATTCGAGATTCTTAAAATGATCCTGGTCCCCCTCATAGTGATCGACCTGCTGCTGCATAAAGGGCGGGATGAAGGTCATGGCATCTTCCACCGCTTCCTCGTCGCTATCGGCGATGATGCAATGGACCAAGAGAGGGATAGGTTTGTCGCGTTTGAGGGTGCGCGCTGCCGCTCCTTCCTGCCAGCGAGTGATAACCTCATGCTGCTTCTCAAAATTGGCAATGGTCAGGCAGATAGGCGTGAGGCCGAGCTCTGCCATGATTCCAGCACTTTCCGGACTGGCTCCGAGGGCGCCATAAAAATTGATCTTAGATTTATCGCTGCGCGGGCGGATTTCAATTTTCTTTGTCACGCTCAGATGTTCGCCGCGATAAGTGAAACGTTCGCCGGCAAGCGCCTTGGAAAGAAGTTCGTAACACTCCCGAAAGCGGCCCCGGCTTGCATTCATATCGATACCGAAGGCGTCATATTCCATTTTTGCCGTGCCGCGTCCGAGGCCAAGATGAAGGGGTTGCTTGGTGAGCGCGTTAAGCTGGGCAATTTCCTCGGCAAGGCGCAAGGGCTCGTACCAGGGCGTCACCAGCACACAAGTGCCAAGAGCAAGATCGGGAAAGCGCGCGGCGATGAAGGGGAGGAAAGACAGCGGATTGGGAGTCGGATAATAATCTGAAAAATGATGCTCGATCATCCATGCCGTGCCGAAGCCCAGCTCCTGGCCAAGTTCGCAATCGGCGAGTATTTCGTCATAGGTCTCAGCATCGCTCAGACTGGTTTCGCCGGATGAAGCGGCAACGAAGCCGAACTCGATATCTACTTGATCCTTCATACCGTTCAATCTTTCCCTCTTTTTCGGGCCTATTCCGCCACTGACATATCGGGCTTTCAAAATCGTAGTAGCTATCGCGGAGATCTACTGCCACTGCCATTTTAACTGACATTCGTTCAACTTATAATCTGACTGGGTTCGCTTGTTTTAAGTCCGAGAAGTAGCGGGTGAATTTATTTCAAAAGGCCCGATTTCGGCATATACGGATCGGAGGGCCTCAGCGATCCGACCGGCCCATAAAGATGTGCCTTCTGGTGTATCGATTAAATCCTGACGTATTTCGATTTCGATATGCGGCAGCCCGCGTTTCTGGGCGTGTTCGGGAATCGAATAGTCCGACGGGCCAATAATGGCATAAGGCTCGTTCTCTCCAATACAAATACCCGGTACTAGGGCTTCTAACGCGTTACGAAGCGGTTTTACCAATCGTGTGTCGTGTTCAAACAGAAGGCCTATTTGCCAGGGCCTGGGTCTGCCGCTGTCGAGCTGGGGTGTGAAGCTGTGCATAGCGACAAAGATTGGCGTCTTGTCTTCGGCAATTAGGTGATCGAGCATCTCGGCGATGCGACGGTGATAGGGCCAGAACAGCGCCTCCGCTCGTGCCGTTGCTTCTTGCTGCGAGACTGCCTGGTTGGCCGGAATTTCACTGCCGTCACTCGCTAGCGGGATGGAGGATGGCGAGGTAAGTGGACGATTGCAATCAATGACTAGGCGCGAATAGCCGGCCAAAAAAGCCGGCGCATCCATGAGCCCTACCATATGGCTGGTTACCTCGGCGGCGCCGATATCCCAGGCAATATGTCGGTTGAGGTCTCTCTTCCCCAAACCGAGGTCCGCCATATGGTGCGGCACTGCCTGGCTCGCATGGTCGCAGGTTATTACGAAGCGCGGCTGTCCTTCCGGGTTGAGGCAAGTGAATGGTGGTGGGTCTTTAATGCCCAGTAAGTTGGGATCGAACGGGGAGGAATAGCGCATGGGGCGCATATTGCCAGACAATACGCGTTTGCTCGACTAAGATCCTAAATTATCTAGTTTGTGCGGGGAGAAGGGATATGGCGGACCAACAGGTGGGACTCTTGCGCGATACGCCGCTGGAGCCAGGGTGCTCGGCGCTTTTGATCGTCGATGTACAGAATTACTGTTGTGACCGCTCCGGCGGCGCATTCAAAGATTTGAGCGAGGATCAACTTGAAGCTCAATATGGCGATTATTTTCACCGCCTCGAGAGCGAGACCATACCCAACCTCCGGGCGGTGATAGGAGCCTGCCGCGCCGCCGGAGTGGAGGTGATCTACACTGTAATCGAGGCACTGACCCGCGACGGTCGCGATCGCGGCCTTGATTACAAGATCACCGGTTTTCTCGTGCCCAAGGGGTCAAGAGACGGCCGGGTGATAGACGCGATTCAACCCGGTGAGGACGAGATAGTGTTCCCGAAATCAGCCTCTAGTGTGTTCAACAGCACCAATATCGAGTACGTGCTGCGTAACCTTGGTGTCGAGCGCTTGGCAATATGCGGTGTCTACACTGAACAATGCGTCGAATCAGCGGTGCGCGATGCTTGTGACCGGGGTTTTCTAGTCACTTTGGTTGCCGATGCGTGTGCTACGCCAGCATTGAGCATGCATGATAATTCTCTGATTGCGATCAAGGGTTACTGCCGAACCATCCAAACACAAAAACTTATCAAGGAACTCAGGGAAATTTTTTCTTAAAGAGGTTATTTTTGAGAGACTGTTACTAGAGAATCTCTTCTAAGATGGAAATTACCTTCGCAGGCTTAAGGTCCTTCATTCATCATAGAAGCGTAAATATTTCGGCGTTGGCCTAATAAGGTTGCCTACAATTTCAGATAAAGCCACTCAAGATGATGTTGACGATGTCACTATTAGTTAAATTCGATAACGATCGGACAGCGCGCAAAAGTTACGTTGATGATTGGCCCGAACAAAAGTCAATGGTTTGCTGTGTTTGGAAGAGTAGAAGGTAATCTCGGATCCGGCGCTTCGACAGACGAATCTCTGATTGTTTGTCAGAAGGCAATGGTACCTCTCAAAGCGGGATTTGCGCTTGCTTTTTATGACGCGTTGCAGCGCTTATAAACCAAGCAAGCGGCGGCCAAATCCTCAAGCGCTGCGCCGACCGACTTGAATAGGGTAATCTCGTCGCTTCTGCCGCGTCCGGCCGCAATGCCCATCGTAAGCGCAAATAAGTCAGCCGCAATTGCATCCTCGGTGATGGCGCCCGTTTCGATAGCGAGCAGAATGTCACCGGCTTCTGAGAGCGCGCCGGCGCGTGTGTCGACGTGAATTCGTGCCCGTGTCATAGCGTCATCGTCGCTCTCCCGCATGTCTGGGCGAAAGGCACCGACCAGGTCAAGATGCACACCCGGTTTCAACCAGGCGCCCCGGATGAGCGGCGTATTGGATAAAGTCGCGCAGGAAATCATATTGGCCCAGTCGGTCGATTCTTCGAGATTTTCTGTTGGCGAGACGTCGAAACCATGCACCGAAAGCTGCCGGGTAAGCGCTTCGGCATTCCTAGGATCACGCGACCAGACGCGTACTTCGCGAATCGGCCGCACCGCCGCATGAGCTAGAATCAGATGCGGTGCGAGGGTTCCTGCGCCAACCATCAGCAGGCGTGTTGCGTCACGCCGCGCGAGATAATCCGCGGCCAGCGCCGAGGCGGCGGCGGTCCGCCATCGCGTTAGTACCGTGCCTTCAATCAATGCGAGGGGCTCGCCGCTCGTGGCATCCATCAAATAATATTGCCCCAGCACTGAGGGTAGGCCACGCGCTAGATTGTCGCCGTAAATAGTAACGGTCTTTACCCCCATCATGCCACCTGCTCGCCAGGCCGGCATGATTAGGAGCGTTCCCGCCGTTCCCTCCGGTACTTCGACGGTATGATGGTGGCGCGTCGGCATCTCGCAGCCATCGCGGAACATGTCCCGGAGCGCTTCGATTAGCGCCGGGTAGTCCAGCGCCGCTTCGACCTCTTGCGCATCGATAATCTTCATGACGCGCTAGTCCTAATTTGATTCAAGCAAATGTGCCGTCGCAGGTGAAACATCGGTCGAATCGGGAATACTCATCGCGATCACGTCCATCTTACGGCCCTATGCCTTACCTTGGCTCAAGGGGCGATTCCCTTATTTTGGTGCCGCAACGCAACCGCGCTAGTCGTCGCCGGCAGCCGCCTCTAGGCCGTAGATTTCGCGCGCAGTCTTGGCCGAGATATAGCCTTCTGCCAGGTCTTCGGTGACCTGCATGCGCGCCCGTTCCTGCGGGTTGCCCCAGCCGCCGCCGCCCGGTGTTTGGAAGCGGATGCGGTCGCCCGGCGCAATGGTAACATTCGACCACTTGCTCGGGCTGACTTTGTTGAATGCATCGTCGATTGTGCGCCACTTGACCGAGTTTGCCGCCATGTGCCAAGTACCAGCGACGCCGCCGGACAGGCCGCCATAGAGACCCCAGGCACGATTATGGTGTCGATCCGACATCTGGCTGCCGGTAATCTCCGTGCTGAGGCTTTTTAGCGTGCGCTGGGTGCTGAGGCCACCGCGATGCCTGCCAGCCCCACCAGAATCTTCAACCATAATGTATGATTCACAGAGAAACGGATAGCGCGTCTCGAATACTTCAACTGGAGTGACCCGGCAATTGCCATTGATCGAATCTGTAGCATCGTTGCCGTCGGCGAAGTTACGCCCGCCCCAGCCGGAGAGCTCAATCGCGTAGCACACGAAGGCTTCGCCGGACTCTTGATCGGTGCCGCCGAAGACGAAATTTGTGTGGGTTGCGCCCTCGGCCGCCATGGTGCGATCGGGCATGGCTGGCGACAGCGCGCCGATCACGGCGCCCGCGATCTTGCAGTGAGTTTCGGTATTGCCGCCTACTTCTGGCGCCGGATAGTCAACGTTCAAAAGAGTGCCCGGCGGTGAGACGACGCGTATCGGGCGGAAACAGCCTGAATTGGTCGGGATCGACTCGTCAGTTATGTGCAACATCCCGTTGTAGGCGGCCGAGTATGATACGCCTAAAGTTGCGTTTATTGGTCCCTTAGCTTGAGGCGAGGTGCCAGTATAGTCGATAACTGCTTCTTCGCCATTGATATGCACGGCAACATTAATGGTGTAAGGCGTGTTTTCTATGCCGTCGTCCTCCACCTCGTCCGAGAAGGTGTATTTACCATCCGGAATTGCGCCGATTTCGGCCCGCATACGGCGCTCAGAATAATCCAGCAAATTGGAAATATTTTTACGAAAGTTATCTGTGCCATATTTGCGGATCATTGTCTCAAGCTGGCGTACGCCTACATCAGTTCCAGCGATGAGCGCGCGTAGATCGCCATAGTTGAAACGCGGGGTGCGCACATTGGCGAGCAGCAGTTTCCAAACCTCGTCGACATCCTCTCCGCGCTTTTTAATAAAGACGGGCGGCACGCGAATGCCTTCATGGAAGATTTCAGTTGCCTCGCCGGCAAATGCACCTGGAACCATGCCGCCAATCTCAACGAGATGGCCGATGGTCATGGCGAATGCCATTAGCTCGCCGTCCACGAAAACTGGCTGAATCAAGGTGTGCTCCGGACTGTGCAGGCCGCCGCGATAGGGGTCGTTGTGGACTACAACATCACCCGGTTCCCATTCGTCCAATGGAATTTCAAGAACGCAGCTTCTGACAAGAAGAGGCACGCCACCGATCATCGACGGGCAAAACTCGGCCTGGCCGATCATCTCGCCGTCAGCGCCTGCGAGCGCACAGGTAAAATCAAGCGCCTCGTTGAAAATTGTCGAATAGGAGGTGCGCATCAAGGTGATACCCATCTCGCGGCAGATAGCGGTCAT
>CAZUXZ010000097.1:0-6027 GCA_964624055.1 uncultured Rhizobiaceae bacterium
CATCGCCAATTCGCTGCTAATTCGGGAAATTTACGACCGCGCGTATCTCAATAATTATGGTGCATCCAAATAATGCGCCTTACCGTACAAGAAAGTATGAAACATTCATTTCTTCTACCTACTGTGATTTTATTTTGTGTCGGCATTTTATCCGACACCATACGCGCGGAAGACGCGCCAACCGCTAATGACATCAGTAGCGCTCAGACGGTGATTGCCGCGCAGATGGAGGCCTTTAAGCGTGACGATGGCGAAGGGGCATTTGTATTTGCAGCACCCGCCATTAAAGAGATGTTTCAGACTCCAGAAATCTTCATGGAAATGGTGCGTCAGCAATACGCCCCCGTATATCGACCGCTTTATGTCGAGTATCTGGAGCCTGTAGTCGTTGGCAGCAATCTTGTGCAGCCAATAATCTTGACTGGAGAAAACGGCGTGACTGTGCTTGCGCGTTATGCGCTGACTCGCCAGTCTGGCGGTGATTGGCGTATCATTGGGGTCACCCTCAGCCCCGCGCCCGACGAGGCGCCGCTTTAGGCTGTTCACTTTCGTAGGGCATTAGTCCAACTCGCGCTTCACGATCACAAAAATTGTTAGGGTCATCTTCTCTCTCGTTTATGGCTCCACCAGCTTACACAAGAAATTGAGCTCCATTCCGTAGTGGTAAATGATTGGCGCGCGCGTGCGATACTCAAGCTAACGTTCTGTTTCTCGTGCGTGAAAGTGTGGCGGGGGCGGGTCACGAATGATTCATAAAATATTAAGAATTTTGTTTCTGGGCATGATTGCGTTAGGAGTTTTTATAGCTTTCTTGTAATAGTCGCACCGTACCGAAATAGAATTCCCTATCTACGCGATGAGAAGACCTTATCTTGTGCACAATTTCTCAACAGAGACTAGCCGATGCCGTGAAGCTTGAAGCAGATTGGATGTTGAAGATGCCTAGCAGCTAAATTGCATCGTTAGTCTAACGAATTATAAAAGACGTGATCACTGACGCGCACCTACAACACTTACCCAGCCGTTCATGACGGGTAGATGACATTAGTATGATAGCGGATCGCGCCGCCGGTGTTGTCCGGCAGATCACTCGCTAAGATGCTCACAGTACGCACACGCGAACCTTATAAGCTTTGTCGCGGCAAGAGTTTTGCGATCACGCGTTGCGGGCAGGTGATAGGCCAAGATAGGACCTGTCGATCTTTCATCGCGACACAGCGTCCCAATTGGCGTTACGATTGACCATGCGCCACATAGCCGCCACACCTGCCCGCCAGCTTGTCGAGTCCTTTGGTGATTGCTACACGCTTGAAACGATGTATTCGGAGCACGTTAGTTGGCGCCTAAACTATTCTCTTGCACCTAACATCTCGGGTCCACACACCGGAAAGGCTGCGGTGTGCGCATTTAACAATGCAGTTTTTAACAAGTTCTATGAGCCTGGTTCAATAGCGGTCGAAGTCCTTGACGAGATCGGCAACGAAATGTCCAGCGTGGTGCGTTTTATCTTCCGTGCGGTGAGCCGGCGCGGGAACCCCTACGCTGTCGAGTACGTACTCTTTGCCAAAACAAAAGATGGCAAGATTCACGAGGTTGTAGAGCTACTCGACACCCACGCTTCAAACGAACAGCACCAGGGCAAGTCGGTCGGGGTACCCCCCACCGCCTGATTTCCTTCCCACCACGATTATTTCCTGCACTCGCAAAATGCTGCGCCGTCCGCAACGCCTTTTCAAACGACTTTCTGAAGGTTTGTACCATCGGCCTTTGTACCACCTTTGCTGCATCTTCCTAGAACTGCAGTCGCTTGGGTATGCGAGACAGAGGCAACAGCTGATGAAATTCTTCCAATCGCCTACCCTTACAGCGTGGCTGGTGCACGAATTCAGGCCCCAACCCTTGGTGGCGGAGCAAGAAGTTCTTCTTATTTATGATAGTCCGTAGCCGGTCAGTTTTCTACACCTAGCCTTTGACTGTAAGCTTCAACTTACAAGACATTTAACGCCTCGCTTGCGCTTGAATAGGGTATCGAAATCGTCGAGGTGCACTAAAACAAACTCAATTGGCTTGCTATCACCCAATTCGTTACGGTTCATCACGTTTTTCGATGGCGCGTGACACTTGTGACGCGATTTCTATATAAGCGTTGGCAAGTACCAGTCGTCGATAGGCTAGTGATGGCGATAAGGATATTGTCGTTAATGGCTTTATAAGCAGAGCCAGGGAGGGACCCCAAAATGAGTGTTCAGCTTCGCCGGTATACAATTGTCGACAAACCCACCGTTGAGCAGTTCAAGGTCACGAACGCTCAGGCGGCGTTCGTGAAACCTTTGCGACAGACATTGGCGATGGGAACAAACCGAGATTGTTTCGTCATTGAAGCCAATGACGAGCCAGTCGGCTTCTTCCAAATCGACCATGCGTCGGCAATGCAAAGCGTGCAAGCACACTTGGAGCTACATGAGGTGATGATCGACTGGCGTCATCAAGGAAAGAAGTATGGAAAAGCTTTCGTGGGAATGCTGCCAAGTCTCTTGAATGCGGAGTATTCCGATTGGCGCGGTGTGTGTCTTACAGTCAATTGTCGAAACAAAAAAGCGAAGCGTTTGTACGAATATGGCGGTTTCGCCGATACGGGTGAATTGAAGCTGGATGGGCCGTCAGGGCCACAACATATTATGCGACGAGCAATCTAAGGCAAGGCCAGGAAATAGGAACGTGGGTGCAATTACCGAAGCTACACCGATCTCATACAACGATGACCTTCTAGAGCGGGTCGATGTTGCGGTCATCGGTGGCGGTGTGATCGGCGTGTCATCAGCTCTCTGTCTGGCGGAGGCGGGCCTTACTGTAGCTCTGTTTGAAAAGGGTCGAGTCGCCGGCGAGCAGTCCAGTCGAAACTGGGGCTGGATTAGACAGTTGGGCCGCGACGACGCCGAAATGCCAATCATGATGGAAGCGAACCGACTCTGGCGGGGCATGGCGGAACGCATTGGCGCTGAAGTTGGTTTCAGGGCAGAGGGAATTATCTACCTTGCAGAGAGCGAAGCAGCTTACGGTGCGCACGAATCTCACCTAACCACGGCGAACCGACACCAATTGATGGTTGAAAGGTTAAGCCGTACCGAGGTCGATGGGCTCATCCAGGGGCGTCCTGGTTTCTGGGAAGGTGGTCTGCGTTGTCCGAGTGATGGTCGAGCAGAACCGTGGATTGCCGTACCAATGATGGCGAAAGCGTTAAAAGACCGCGGCGCGAGCCTTCACGAGAATTGCGCCGTACGTGCACTCGATATCTCTGCAGGTCGTGTGTCTGGCGTTGTCACGGAGCGCGGCCTCGTTAGAGCGGATGCGGTTTTGATTGCAGGTGGTGCATGGACGTCCCTCTTGCTGGAACACCACGGAATCTTTTTTCCGCAACTCAGCGTTCGTGCGACTGTGGCGCGTACGGCTCGAGCGCCGAACGTCTACGGCGGGGGTGCAGCGGATTCTGCGCTCGCATTCCGTCGCCGTGAGGACGGCGGCTATACGATCGCATTAATGGATCACTTAGATTTTTTCCTTGGCCGCAAAGCTTTAAGCTCTGCGTTCTACTTCGCGAAAAGCGCTTGGGCGTCACGTCGGAGTCTTGCGTTGCGACCCATAGCGCCTGCAGGTTACCCAGACGCTTGGTTCACTCAACGGCGGTGGAGGAAAGACGATCTCTCTCCGTTTGAGCGAATGCGGGTCCTTCATCCAACACCAACGCCTAGTGGTACCCGGAGGATGCAAAAACGGTTGCTTGAGCGCTTGCCAGCTCTTGAAGGGATTCCTATAGCAGGATCTTGGGCGGGCATGATCGATACCATGCCCGATACGGTTCCGACTATGGATTCAGTGCCGGGTTTTGATGGGCTCTGGTTGGCTTCAGGATTCAGCGGCCACGGTTTTGGCATTGGACCGGCAGCGGGGCGGATCATGGCAGATTTGATCCAAGGGCGACCGGCGGGGCACGATATGAAGCGGTTCCGCTTTGGCCGGTTTACTGACGGCTCTGCTATTAAGCCAGGACCGGCGCTCTAAGCTGCATGATCAGCTTACTGAATAATGCGAAACCGCTATAACCAAATCTCTTATTTTTTATTATCTTTGCTGCGCATCCTCGAAGAGTAATCCCATGATTGCATCCGAACTGGAGCAATGGCGATTGCAATTTCTTCTTCTGATCTAGAAAGAAGCCAACGAGCTAGATCACTGTCCCTTGACCCTTGGTACCGATCAATCAAACGTTTCAAAATATCAGCGCCACGTTCTGGAAATAGCTCAACGTTGGCTTGGCCACGTAGCCCTAAATAGGGTGGGTGATCGGGAGCAACCTCAAATGCACATTGCGAGTTAAGTTCCAATAATCGAATAGTCTTCGCACTTTCATGTGTAGCGCACCAAATCATATCACCCTCTGCTAAAAACCAAAGAGAAACGATTACTGGCCAGCCACTTGGCGCAATTACTGCAAGGCGGAGTGGAATTACAGTCTCAACTAAAAAGTCCATTGCGTATTGCCGAGTCCACGGACCGGTTGGCGATATAGGATTAGAAGTAACATTTGACATTTTGATTGAACTCTCGAAGCCCTGGAGCGATTTTCAGCCTTTGGGAGTGGATGAACGATCCGGATAAGCTGTGTGACCAACTTTGATGCATATTTTAACGAATGCTACCATCAGGTGTGGCAAGAAAGATCAAAAAGGGGGACTTATGACGTCGGTATTTCTTGAATTTGCTGCCAAGCCGGGGTGTGGCGGTGTTCTGATGGAAACACTCAGGGATGTTTTGCCAGATACGCGAAGTTATGAGGGCAATCAAAGCGTAGACGTTTATCAGAAGGTGGACGATCCGGAAACGTGCATTATACACAGCCAGTGGGACAGCCAAGGGCATTGGGAAAAATATATCGCGTGGCGCGAGGAGACTGGAGTGCTCGCCTCCTTCGTCGAGGAACTTGAGGGTCCGCCGACAATCCGTTTTTTCAACAAGATTGGTGCCTGAAATACTATAATAAAACGGCACCTGTGTGAGACAGTCACGTTGTAAAGCAAAATTTTCGTGCGCGCGTGCATGGCGCGGGGTACCGCGCAGATCTTTATGGCTGCCATTTGACTGACGACGTCGAGTCCAGCTCCATTATCGTGGAGCTATGAGTCGAATACTCGGCTATTGCACAAGAGGAATTGCTGGTGAATTTTATCACATGTATCGGATTAGAAATTTTAGCGAGTCCCAAATATAGTGATAATAGATAAGCTTGGGAGTACATAACATGGGCTTGCAAGATGCACGCGTAGTCATTGTCGGTGGCAGTTCAGGATTAGGCTTGGCGACCGCGAGGGCAGCGTTGGATAAAGGTGCCTCCGTGGTGGTGACCGGGCGTTCGGAGATGCGTCTCGGAGAGGTTAAGGCGGCGACGGGTAGTGGGCTCGAGACCCATGCTGTCGATGCACTTGATGAAGGGGCTATGCAGACCTTTCTTGAAAGTCAGACGGTGATCGACCATCTCTTTGTTACCAAGGGCACTTATGTCGCCGATCATCATCTTGAGCCTCCTGTTGATGTCTTGCGTGGTCCCGTTGATTCGCGCCTCATTGCAGCGCTGATCGCGACTAAATATGCCCGCCCTAAAATGCACGATCACGGTTCGATAACCCTGATGTCCGGCACCGCGTCAGTGCGGCCAATCCCCGGCACCTCCATGTCTTCCGCCTCCTGCGCGGCGATCGAGGGGCTCACGCGCGGGCTCGCGGTAGATTTCGCACCGATCCGGGTAAACGCGTTACACGCCGGTTTCTTTGACACCCCCTTTCTTGACGAAGCGCTCGGCGATCAGCGTGCCGCCATCGTCGCCGACCTCGAAAGCCGCCTTCTAGTCGGCCGAATTGGCCGCCCCGAAGAAGCCGCGGCTGCCGTGGTTTTTATGATGGAAAGCGGTTTTGTGACTGGTAGCTGCCTGACCATAGGCGGCGGTGGATCGCTGGCTTAGAGCAGAGCGATTGC
>CAZUXZ010000098.1:0-2632 GCA_964624055.1 uncultured Rhizobiaceae bacterium
AAGACAGCTACCGCGACTCGGTGCGTTCCATCACGCCCACTTCGTTAAAGCCAGCGGCGTGCGCTGGCGCTCGCTGATGCTTCTGGTGCCGCTGCCTTGGGCTGATCGGCTCTGGGCCTTATCCTTTATGAGTGTCCTGTGTCCATCCCAACGCTATTATGAAACGCGCCAGCACCGTCCCTTGCGCGCCTGTTGGAGCGGTGCCAGACCATGCTGCGCTGGCCCGGTGGCTGCCAGGCCGTCGCCTCATCGTGGTCGCTGACCATAGTTTTTCGGCACGGACCTTTCTGGCGGCGGTCCGTCCCTACCTCGCCTTGATTACGCGACTTCGACTGGATGCCGCCTTTTTGAGCTGGCCCCGCCTCCCCGCCAGGGGAAAACGGGCCGACCGCGCAAAAAAGGCGCCCGGCTACCTACTCAACAACACCATCTGGACGACCCGGCCACCCCCTGGCAAGCGCTGACAATCGAGCGATGGTATACCACCGGGACTCGCCGTCTACAGATCTTTTCCCAAACGGCGATCTGGTATCACACCGGCTTACCGGTCGTACCCATCCGCTGGCTGTTGATCAAAGATCCCGACCACCGGTTGAAGCCCCAGGCCTTGCTGTCGGCCAGCCTAACGCCCCAGCAAATGCTGAGCTATTCATCCAGCGATGGAGTGTCGAAACCACCTTTGAGGAAGCGTGGGCCCACCTGGGCCTGGAGACCCAACGACAATGGAACGCCCGCACCATCGCCCTACTCTACTACCCCCGTGCTCTTGGCCTTGTTTAGCCTGGTGGCTCTCATGGCGCAGCGCCTGGTCAAAAAACGGCGCCCTCGAGGCTACGCCACGGCCTGGTATCAAAAAGTAAAACCGACCTTCTCCGACGCATTGGCCTGGGTCCGAGAACGGATCTGGCAGAATTTTTCAACCTCTACCGCCCAAAAGGACATGCAAAAAATACCACGAACCCTATTTAACCGCTTGATACACACCGTTTGTTACGCTACATAAATGGATAAAGTCAAGCTATGCACCCATACTGATATACATTCTCGCATTCGCGCATTCTTTTTCCAGCTTGTCTTTCACTGGTAATAATTCTTCAATCTCGCAACCAATCCAGTCTTTCACAAGCGGGGGCAGCAGCGCAAGCTCTACAATATCGTCTTCAGATTCTCGCGCTGCCAGGCGACTGAGCTGATTACCGACAACAAGCGCTTTTTCAACAAGTGGAGCTTCAGCAGCATTATCAAGCGAGTGATGATTTTGGATAGCAAGCACCAGTTCTTCCGGAAGGTCCCATTGAGCAGCCACCCGGCCTCCAAGTTCTGCATGATCCAAGCCAAACTCTTCTGCCTCAATAATATAAAATGGCACAACATCTTCACGGCTTCTGTGTAAACAGCTTTCATACTCCTTAGGCACGAACTGTGCAAACACCGCTTTTCCAACATCGTGAAGCAGCCCACTAACAAAGCAGCTAGAGCGTTCGGTTTCATCTCGAGAATATGCCTCCGATACTGTTTTGGTCATTGCCGCCGTGAGCAGTGAGTGATACCAAAACCTCTCCATATCAAAACCACAATTAGCAGTTTTTGGTAGAGTCCCAATAGCGGCAATGCTCAGTCCAGCATTTTTAATAGTATTTATCCCCAGATAGACAACAGCATGCTTTACCGAGGTGACCTCGGTAGCCAATCCAAAATAGGCTGAGTTAACAAGCTTTAAAATATTCAGTGTTAAAATAGGATCATGCTCAATCACTTCCACGAGATCACGTGGTGCACAGTTGAGATCGTTGGAGAGCTCAATAATACGATAAGCGCTAGCCGGGAAGGCCGGCATTTGCGCGACCATTTCTAGGAGTCGGTTCTCATCTATAGTCATACTTTCTTGTCCATATAGATACCTATCATGCCAGTTTGATGCAGAAAATATCTTCTTCCTTTTCGATTTAGTCTCCTGAACGCGCTAGCTTATTATTCCCCAAGCATACACTCAATAATAAGTAAATAAAAAATTTATCCAAGAAGGGGGTTTGGTACACGAAACGAATTTGTTGCATGAAAAGACTGAGTTGATCCAAGTTCTTGAAATAGTATAGGCTCTTGAGTTACACTTGAGATGGTTTTTCGGCCAAGAAAATTCATCTCCCCAAGAACCTATAATGAAAAACATATCGTATCGTCGTTCGTCTGGCAAGCCGGCCGCTTCTTCGAAAAAGAAAGTGGTCTACCGTGTGAAAAACTGGAGCGTCTATAATCGCTCGTTGGGCCAGCGGGGTAGCTTGACGGTTTGGCGGAATCAGGAAGCAATCGATGGCTGGCGGTATGACGGGTCAGCTCAACGCAGCGTCCCATTTCTTTACTCCGAGCAGGCCATGTGAGACGGCCCTGACGTTTCGTAAACTGTTTGGTTTGGCCTTGCGTCAGACCCAAGGCTTTGTCCAATCGCTGCTGGAGATACGGGCGTTGGATCTGTCGGCCACCGGACTACTCGACCCTGTCGCGTCGTCACCGAAGGCGGTGCCTGTGCCCGTGAAGCCGACCGACGAGCAGCGCCATTTGGTGGCCGATAGCACGGGGGTGAAGCTGTATGGGGAAGGCGAGTTGCAGGTGAGGCAACAGGGTTGGACCCAGC
>CAZUXZ010000099.1:0-2508 GCA_964624055.1 uncultured Rhizobiaceae bacterium
GGAGAGTTAGTCACTATGGGGCAAAGTTCAGGGCTATGATCTACGGTTACATGGAAAAGCATTGTCTCCTCCTAACCAAAAAAGATGGCTAGACTATACGCCAGTCACATTCAATCATCAAACCCATATATATCTGAAAAGTGGGCGCTTGGCGAGATTCTAACTCACGGCCACTTCCTCCGCAGAATTGAATAACAGAACGCAGCACTGGTATTCGTGATACTTTCATGCAAAGGTTTTTGTGTCTAATGGCCGTATGAATCGGTGTTAAGATCAGTCGTAGATGGAATTCTTGACAGGTTTTGATAGGCCAGAGTACGCTCAGCGTATCCACTAGCTATTGGATACTAGTTTGGCTGGGGAGCTCAGAATTAAAGGAGAGAGCTTATGTACAGAGTGCCGGACATCGATGAAATGGTGGCTGTTGCCAAGGAACTAGGTATCCACTTAGGGCCTGAGGAGGCCTTATTATATCGAAAACATTTGATGGAACAAATGGAGCAATTGGATGGTTTCGTTCAGACGCGATTAGAAGAGTACAAACCTCCTCTTTGCTCGACTACCCGTGAACCGGGCTATAGACCGAGTTTAGAAGAGGACCCTCTTAACGCCTGGATATGGAAGTGTCACATTAAAAGTGAGGACGAAGGTCTTTTATTAGGTAAGACGGTTAGTTACAAGGACCATATCGCGGTTGCGGGTATCCCAATGAGCTTTGGATCTTTCGCTCTTGAAGGTTTTATACCTGACTTCGACGCCACGGTGGTTAATCGTGTGCTAAAGGAGGGAGGTACCATAATCGGTAAAAATGTAATGAATGGATTGAGCGGAGGCTTCGGAACAGGTGGCGCAATTGGTGATTATGGTCGCCCGCTCAATCCCCACAACCATGATCACGTTACCGGAGGGTCGTCTGCAGGTTCGGCCGCAGCTGTGGCTGCGCAAGAAGTGGACATTTCATTCGGCGGGGATCAGGGAGGATCTATCCGGATTCCTGCGGCGTTTTCCGGGATAGTGGGACACAAGCCTACGTTCGGATTATTGTCGCACTTTGGTATAGGTTTTGGTTCAGACCAGAGTATCGATTATACAGGACCTATGGCACGTACTGTAGAGGATGCGGCGGCGGCACTTCAGGCTACTGCGGGTTACGACCCAAATGACCCTAGGCAGAATAGAGATGTCCCTATTAATATTGACGTGTTGAGTGGTCTATCAAACGGTATATCCGGTTTGCGAATAGGGGTACTTGAGGAGGGCTTTGATGAAGCTGAGGCAGATGTGCACGATATGGTGATGGCCGCTGTGGATGTACTATCGGAAGCAGGGGCTGATGTATCCAAAGTCTCCATACCTGAGCACCGTGACGTCCGAATTGCACAAGCTGCTCTCACTGGTGAAGGAGCTTTGGCTGTGTTCAAAACTGGCTTCTTCGGTGCTTTCGCCCGAACTTACTATCCTTCCTCAGTGATCACAGCCATTAACAAGATGTGGGATGCCCAGGCTGATGTACTTGCGCCTCGAAGTAAGCTATCGCTTATCACATCTGAGTTGAGTCGCCGTAACTACCATGGTCGGGTCTATGCTAAGGCTCAAAATGTGCGTCCAACTTATATTAGAGCTTACGACTCAGCACTTGCTAAAGTGGACGTGCTTGTAATGCCTACCTGTATTATGACGGCACCTAAGAATCATGTCCCACAGACCTACTTAGAAGCTATTGAAGAAAACCTGGAGACAGCGAATTCGAAAGGCTCGCGTAACACCCTGCCATTCAATTATACGGGCCATCCAGCCCTTGCTCTTCCCGTCGGTAAGTCTTCTGCCGGACTACCGGTTAGCATGCAACTGGTCGGGCGTTTCTTTGACGACCCGCTTCTTATGAGGGTTGCCTTTGCCTATCAGAAGTCGACCAACTGGGATAAGATCATTGAAGTCCAAGCCGGATCTGACTAGAAATATTACAGAAGTGGCATTAACATAAACTTCAGAACCCTAAAGGTCACTACAGGGCTCTTTTATACGTGAAAAATGGTACGTTGGTGAGATGCGAACTCACGGCTATGGTTTTGCAGAACCGTGGCAACTGAGTGGAACCGGTCTTAAAAACCGGTAGGGGCAATCCTGTACAAGTTCGAGTCTTGTCTTCGGCCCTAACCGAATTAGATACGCATTAGCCCTCTAGAGAGTAACTACAGGTCTTTTTCTTTTATCCCAAAACCCCGATGGTTAAAGAGAGGAAGGGCGGAAAGCCTCCCAGCCTACTCCCGCCCTCATAACCTACGGTTATTCGATTGCTCTGACTGGAGTTACCTCTACATCCCAATAACCAATGACTGGTCGCATCAACTCCGTTAGTTTTGATACATCGTCTGTTTCTACGAACATAAAATTTAAGTGGGAAGCGTTAAAATTACCACCAGCTACGAATTCAATTCCAAGTTCTTTGCATCGTTCTGGCCAGTTATGTCCAGGGGCTGTGCCATCCCCTCTATGTACAGCGCAATT
>CAZUXZ010000100.1:0-5466 GCA_964624055.1 uncultured Rhizobiaceae bacterium
GTTGACTATCGCGCCCGTGCTCTGGCGCTCCATGTGCGGGATCGCGTATTTGCAAGCCATGAAGGAAGAAGTAAGGTTAAAATCGATTTGGCGCTGCCAATCCTCAAGGCTAAGATCGACTGCGTTGCCGGGGAGGGAGCCGCCGACATTGTTAACCAGAATGTCGATGCGTCCAAACTCAGCAACGCAGGCTTCGATCATCGCTTCGACTTCGGCCGAATTTGTAACGTCGCAATGATGGGTTATGCAGGTGCCGCCTTCCGAGGAGATGATGCCTTGGGTTTCGGCCGCCGACTCGGGTACGAGGTCGACGGCAAATATGCTAGCACCCTCGCGGGCGAAGGCTACCGCCGTAGCCTTGCCGTTGCCCCAGCCCGGTCCGACCGACCCTGCACCTGTTATCAGCGCGACCTTTTTATCCAACCGCATTTGCTTGTCCACACCTAAATTGACTGTGGTGACGAATTTATCTTTCCCAACCGGCGAGCGCTAGTATCCTTTGGCTATGAGGAATCTATTTGCAATATGGTCGCTGCGCAGCGCTGCACTGTTATCGCTATTAGCAATTTTTTTGTGTGGATTGGCGGCGGGTTCCGCTCTTGCGCAAGATAACCCCCCGCCGGATTATTTTGTCGCCCAGGCGGCGTATGAGCGCGGCGATCACGAGGCCGCGTTCAAGATGTGGCTCGTTCTTGCCCAACGTGGCGATGTCGATGCCCAGTTCAATGTCGGTGCACTTTACGACAATGGTTTTGGGGTGACGCGCAACGTTGAGAAAGCGACCCTGTGGTATGCGCGCGCGGCCGACCGCAACCTTGCCCCGGCGGAACTTGTATTGGCGCATATACTGAAACGCGGCGAGGCGACCGTGCGAGACGATGATCAGGCGCTACGCCACTTGCGATCGGCTGCCCATCGTGGCTCCGCCCGCGCTCAGTTCGAACTCGGCGTCGCCTATGACCGTGGTATTGGGGTCACCCAGAATTACGCTACCGCCGCATTTTGGTACGAGAATGCAGCGGCACAGGGTTTGACTGAAGCGGTTTATAATCTTGCCACCCTTTTTGACGAAGGGCTCGGTGCGCCGAAGGATCACGTGGTTGCTCTCGCCTGGTATCGCCAGGCGGTACTCGGCGGCAGCGCCCGAGCCGAGAACAATATCGGTAATTTGCACGAAAAGGGACTCGGCGTGCCGCAAAATTATGTATTGGCGGTCGAATGGTACAGCAAGGCGGCGAAGCGCGGTCTGGCGATCGCGCAAAATAATCTCGCCACCATGTACCATCTTGGCCATGGCGTACCGCGCGATTTCAAACAGGCGGCGCGTTGGTACCAAGTGGCAGCCAAACAGGGAGACCAGTCGGCGCAAAACAATCTTGGTTTTTTGCTCGCCAACGGCCTCGGCGTTGAGCGTGATCTCGTGGCGGCGACCAAATGGTTGATGCTCGCTGCCGATGGCCCGGACGCGGAGTTGGCCATTCGCGCCAGCACTCACAGCCAGGATCTCGCATCGCGATTGGTCGGCGACGAGCTTGTTGCTGTGCAGGATGCAGTTGATCGTTACGCTGCGGAAGCGGCCGCTCAAGCCGAACTTAATTCAAGGCGGGAGGTGCCCGTACCGCTTACCACAGCCGATCTTGGCAATCCGACCGTCTCCGCGCAGCGTCTACTTATGGCGCTCGGCTATTATTACGGTACTATCGATGGGCTCGCCGGTCCGGCCACCTTGAAAGCAGTACAAATTGCTCATCGGAAGGAAAAAATCTATGTACCCGCGACAATATCAGAAGAATTTATCGCCGCTCTGACTGAAATTTACCGCCGACGCGGTAGCCAATAATTCATCTATTCAATTAAGATTTGG
The DNA here is from genome assembly GCA_964624055.1 of uncultured Rhizobiaceae bacterium. Classification (GTDB taxonomy): domain Bacteria; phylum Pseudomonadota; class Alphaproteobacteria; order UBA828; family UBA828; genus PTKB01. The sequence goes on from CAZUXZ010000100.1 coordinate 1,865, forward strand.
TTCCGCTACAGCAGAGCATCATTTGTCATATCCGCTTTGCGAACCGACCTTGTGGATCTTGGCAGCATATTTGGATTACGATTTAAAATCACTTAGTGCTCCGCGCAAACAGCACCTCACCAATAGCGCATCGAACCTCTAAACAAATCGCTGATGTCGTCTCGCGTAATTTCGCGCGGTGCGATATCGAGTAATCGCCGCTGAGGCAGAGTGCGCTCGGTCAGTGCATCGATGTCGGCTTCTTTATAGCCGAGCCCCGAGAGGCCGTTGGGAATTCCCGTCGAGCGCATCAGCTGGATTACCTGATCCGCCAAAACCTCACCTGCTCGTTCATCGGGAATATTGCAAATGTTGGCTCCCATCGCTTCGGCCGCGCGCAGGTGACGCGCCGGCGCAGATGGGCCGATGAGACGAAACACGGCCGGAGCGTTGACAATCACCGAGATGCCGTGCGGCACCATGGCGTGGTCGTCCGGCCAACCATCCGCTTGATAATCTCGCACCAAGCCGGCAACCGCATAAGACATAGCATGCGGCACATGACAACCAGAATTGCCAAAACCGATACCGGCCAACATTCCGGCAAACATCAGCGGCTCGCGTGCCGATAGATCCTCGGGTGCGTGCATCGCACGCTCTATATTCGCGCCGATCAGGCGGATGGCTTCTGTACAGGCAATATCACTATAGGGATTGGAGCCCTGGTAGATCGGCCTGAGGATCGGCGTTTTCGGTGCGGCGCGTCCAGTGAACGGTTTGGCGGTAAGCGACTCAATCGCGTGGCTGAAGACGTCGAACGCATTCGCCGCGACGACCTCCGACGGTAGCGTAGAGAGTGCGGTGGGGTCGAGAATGCCGAGAGTCGGGCGTAGCTCACGATGGGCGATACCGGTCTTCATTTCCATATCGAGAATATCGAAGATTGCCAAACCGGTGCATTCGCTGGCGGTGCCGAAAGTAGTCGGGCAGGCGATATGAGGCTTAAGCGGCCCAGGGATAGGCTGTGCTTCGCCGACCGGCATATTGACATAGGTGAGCAGATCTGACGGATAGGTGGCGTAGAGGTTGCTCGCCTTGACAGTATCCATCACCGAACCGCCGCCAACCGAAACGAAGCCGTCGAAGCTGCCCGCTCGCGCAAACTCGGTGCCCGCGAGAAAGGACCGGTCGGTTGGCTCGACCTCGACCGTGTCATAGATTTCGACCTCGAGACCGGCATCGCGAATTGCCTTTACCGCAGTGGCGACATGTTCGAGCTTAGCGACTCGGGCGTCGGTATAAAGCGCAACCCGGGACATACCGAGCGCCTTGGCGTCATGGCCAATTTCTGCAATGGCGCCGACGCCGAATTTCAGCTTCGTTGCCTCGATGGTATAGGCATATTCGCCGCCATCACAGCGGGCAAAACAGTTGTCAAAAACCATGCGCGTACCTTGCGGAGTTTATCTCTAGGTAGGACAATTTCGGACGCTGTTGGTGATGCGTCAAGCGGTGAGTTATGAGTTTGCCAGATTAGCCTCGCTTGCGACAAAGGCTAAGGCCGTCGCCAATCGGAACCAGACTGAAGCTAACCCGATCGTCCGCCTTGATCTTTACGTTTAGAGCGTTGATTGCTCCCGTATCCTCGTTCCAATCGCCGGGACGGCCGATACGACCAAGATGAAACATATTGTCAAGCGCCAGAAGGCCACCGGGGCGCAATAGTTTGAGACACGACTCATAGTAACCATCATATCCTGATTTGTCTGCGTCGATAAAAGCAAAATCATAGCTTTCGGCCCGACCCTCGGCCAGCAGCGCGGCGAGCGAAACGTCCGCATCGCCGAGGCGGAGTTCGATATGTTCGGAAACACCGGCTTCGCGCCAATAGCGCTCCGCCGTTGCTGTATGGTTCGCATTTTTGTCCAGCGCTGTTATCTTGCCGTGAGGCGCGATGGCGAGCGCCACGGCGAGGGAACTATAGCCGGTGAAAACGCCGATTTCGAGATAATGCCGGCAGCCGATCAGCTCTGCGAGCAAGGCCATGAAAGCGCCTTGTTCAGGAGTGATCTGCATCATCGCCCATTCATGGCTTGCCGTTTCATTACGTAGACGTCTGAGGATGTCCGCTTCGCGAAAGCCGGTCGAAAATAGATAGTCGTGCAATGCTCCTGTAAGTTCCGTCGGTCGGTTTGCCATGGCAACTCGGCCGCCGTTTTCGGTCAGCCGCCCTTATTGTGAAAGAGATATACCTTATATTCCTTCGAGATCGCCGGTAAGGACGAAACCGTCCGCAGTGCCGATTGAGTATCTTAGAATCTGCCAGTCTTCACGCGCAAACCTGATAAGTGAGCTAAGAACCTGGAAGGCGGCCCCGACCCTTTACAAGGACAGATACGCAAACTTATGCGCACCTAATTATTGCATCGGCGATCCCAAGCTGCGTAGCTGATTGCTTGAACTGTACAATGTTCTGGGAAACACCAAATAGTAAGAGACACGACTGTAGTTTCCGCCGTGCGCTATTTTCCAATTGCGCTCGACGGCAAATGCAAGCAACCTGATTCGTGTTAATGTGTCGATTCGGGGCCGATGATATTATCCACGAGGCGGCGTAAGATTCGGCCAGCCGCCGTTAAAAGGGGAGACTTATCGTGAACCAGGGCGAACTTATCGATGCTGTTGTGAAAAACAGCGGCATGAGCAAAAGCGATGCGTCGAAGGCAGTCAAGGCGGCGTTGGAGGAAATGGGCAAGACCCTGAAAAAGGGAAAGTCTGTGCGCACTACTCTCGGCACGTTTTCGGTCTATAAGCGCAGTGCGCGCAAGGGCCGCAATCCGTCGACTGGCGCTGCAATCAAGATCATAGCTAGCAAAGGCGTCCGCTTCAAGGCTTCAAAGGCTCTGAAGGACAAGGTTAACCGCCGCTAAGGGGGTTAAAAAGCTCGGATTTCAGCCAGTTCGGGAATCCGCATTAGACTGCGGAGGCGCTGGGTCGAGATTCTATTTCGCTTAGCCAGCGAGTGATGTTGGCGCAGGAAGTGGGCGGATTGACCTCAACCCGTGAAGCGAATCGGATGGTGACGAAGGTGGTGATGTCAGCCACCGAGAAATGGTCGCCGGAAACGAAGTGTGCTTCGCCTAGGCGGTCATTGAAATGCTTAAAGAAGCGGTCCATAGAACTACGGCCCCGCTCGACCAACTCGGCAATTTGTGGCACCCCGCCAGGCACTCCGGGTAGGCCGCGATCCTTGAAGACGGGTGATGAGTTTCTCAGCATGTCGGCTGCGGACAGATATCCCATAAATTCGGCTCGACGGCTCCACATTTCCACCAGCGCCCTTTCTTTGGTGTCTCTGCCGAACAGCGGTGGATCAGGCTGAATTTCTTCAAAATAGCGGCAAATAGCCATGGACTCGGCAATGCAGGTGCCGTCGTCTAATTCAAGCGTGGGCACCTGAGAGACTGCATTGATCGCAAGGTAGGTATCTGCAAATTGCGCTCGCTCGCGCGTGTTGATCTCGATCGTCGGAACTTCGATGCCTTTTTCGACGAGGAACATATTCACCCTCTGGGGATTGGGCGCCATCTTAAAATCGTAAAGCTTCATGGAATTTCTAGCTC
>CAZUXZ010000101.1:0-40712 GCA_964624055.1 uncultured Rhizobiaceae bacterium
CATCAGAAGTGACAATTGATACTGAAAAATCTCTTGCCACCCCCAAAACTGAGGACCGTGCCGTCAACAGCATGGTATTCGTCATCTCACGACAGATAGAATCTAATCTGTTCGACATCACCGACAATTGAACTGGGGTTAGCATATTCTAAAACTCATTAATTTGTTGCGCACCCATAACACACAGAAGATTAAAGTTATTATTATATAATTTTTGATAGAAATGAACATTCCTTATCACGCTTATTGTAAATAGATTGGGATATTTATTTTCGAAAATAACTTTTAATTTGGTGTTAGCAAGTAATGCCCGCCTGCTGTTACTTGCGCAATTGCATCAGGGTAGACTACGACCGTTGTAGTCGGTTCCTCAATTATCGCAGGACCAACAATTTTACATTCCGCCGGAAGATTCTCACCGATATAAACTGGAGTTTGGCATTGACCTTTATTAGAGAAATAGGCCGAAATTGTTCGGTCTGCGTTCATTTCTAATGACGAAACAAGTTCATCGCGCGCATGTGGCGGCTTATCCATTTCAGCAATTAATCGGCCTTTCCAATTAATGCATTCAACGGTCCCACCTTCTTCCTTCACAGCGTAGCGTCGGAAATGAACGTTATGGAACTCCTCCGTCAATAATTTCACATCTTCGGAATTTTCAATAGCTTGCATAGGCAACTTAAATTCCATTTCCCATTGTTGGTTCAAATATCTTGCTTCCACAAAAAATTCTCTTTTGAAGCTATTAACGCCTCTAGATTTTAATGAACTTTGTTCTGCATCTAGTTTAGAATTTATCTCGGCAAATATTTTTGATACTCCGTCGAAATCGAAATTGTCTGTCGAGGAATAACGGCTGGTACTGTGCTCGGAAACAATGTTGGAATAATGCCCGCCGCATGCACTTAATGCTCCGGCTGTTTTCGGAAGAAGTATCTTTGAACAGCCGAGTGATTGTGCAATTGGGATAATATTTAAACCAGCTGCGCCACCTCCTGCTACAAGAATACTCTCGGCAGGATTGACGCCGTCCTGAACCGTTATTTCTTGTATAGCTTTAATCATCTGCTCTCCAGCTATTTCCAATATTCCTGAAGCCGTTTCTTCTAAGCTCATATTGAGCTCGTTAGAAATGTTTCCGATGACACTTGTCGCAGCATCGGTGTCAAGCGACATTCGTCCTCCTAAAAAATGATCGGGGTCAATATAACCCATCACTACTGCCGCATCTGTAACTGTTGGCCTGTCTCCGCCTGTGCCATAGCATGCAGGTCCAGGGTCAGCGCCCGCACTATCTGGTCCAACGCGCAAGAGACCGCCAGTGTCAATCCAAGCAATTGACCCACCACCAGCTCCTACACTTCTTATATCCACTGAAGACAAACCAAGGTTGTGGCCAATCCATTCTCCATTAAGCCATGTGTCCCGTGTATATTTGATTTCACCAGATCTAATTAAGCTTACGTCGAATGTTGTCCCGCCTGTATCTACTATGATGACATCATTTCCCAACTTTTCGGCAGCTGCATACGCTATCCCCGCGAGGGGTGCCATTGCTGGTCCCGATTTCACAGTAAAAATAGGTTTTTCAACAACGTCTGCTACGTGTTTGATACCACCCGAAGAAGTGCTGACTAGAAACTCTCCTTCGTATCCTGCTTTTCGCAGACTAGATTCAAGTTCTAAAAAGTGTTTCTGCATTAAAGGTTTTAGAGAAGCGTCGATAGCAGTTGAAGAAGTTCGAGGAAACTCTCTTATTATTGGGTTTAACTGATGAGATAGAGTGTAGGGTACGTCGGGAAGAATTTTTTTAATTAATTCCCCTACTTCAAGCTCATGACTTGGATTCATTATGGACCAGAGAAAGCTGACTGCAATGGCCTCTATGCGTTTTGGCTCTAGAGACTGAATGATCTCAGAGGCCTGTTCAACATCCAACGGTGTTTCTACTCCTCCTTCAGAGTTTATTCTTTCCGAAATTTCTTCTGTCAGCCGCCGAGGTATGTAGGGATCAGGAAATTCCATTTTTAGATTTAGAGGTTCCCGCTTACCCCCATGCCGGTAAGTAAGCGTATCGGGAAAACCTTTAGTTACTAGCAAGGCTGTTTTCGCAGCAGAGGAAGTTATAATCGCATTAGTAGAGCGCGTTGTTCCGTAAGTTAGAACACCGGTTTCTTTCAAAATTGTGCCCATACCCACGCCCAAAATTGACGCAGCGTTGTCTAATGCTGCAGACATTCCGGAGAAAACGTTATCTGTCGTTGTGAGGGCCTTTCCAACAACTAATCTTCCACGCTCATCGGCTACAACAACATCCGTAAAAGTGCCGCCGGTATCGACAGCTATGCGATAACTCATTCTTAGTCTCCCAACTTTTTATAGGGTAACGCTGTCACCAGGCACGCTTGAGAAGGTCTATAACTTGGTCCTTAGATTCAACTTTACGGGGATTGGAGGCGACGATTAAATCTTCAAGTGCATCCTTGGCAATACCATCGAAGTCTTCTTCGCATACACCAACGTCTCTTAACCTCCAGGGAAGTTTGAGGTCATCTCGTACTAGCTTAAGCACTTCGTTGGCTGCGGAAGTGGCAGCCTCTTCTTCGCTCATTTCTAGGACGTTTACATCCATTGCTTCGGCAACCCACGCTTGTTGTGAGAGTGTTTCCTTGCGATTAAAAGCCATTACATGATGCATCATTATTGCCGAGGTTTCTCCATGGGGTACGTTGCAGCGTGCCCCCAACTGATGACCGATGCCATGACTGAGACCTAAGGTGACGCTGGCAAGGCCGCAAACAGACATCCATGCCGCCACCATGCATTGACCGCGTGCTGCCATATCAGACGGATCCAGTTTGGTTTCGCGGAGATAGCGAGCCAACATATTGAGGGCCCGATAGGCTAGCGCATTGGTAAACGGCTGATGTGTTGACGAGCACATCGCCTCGATACAGTGATCAACCGCGCGCATGCCGGTGCCAAGCCAGAGACGCTCCGGTGTTTCCAGAGTAAGAGCTGGGTCAAGAAATACGCTCTTAGCTGTAATGCGTTTGTCAAGATACAGATCCTTTACTTGTCGGGACCTATCTGTGATGCCGACGAAAAAAGTAAATTCTCCGGCAGACAAGGTGGTGGGCACTGCAAACATTGGCAAGGGATCTGTAGCAAGGGAGGGAATTGCGACTTTGTCAGGATACTCAAACTTAATTCGAACTGAATCGAGGCCCTCGGGTTCGGTAATACCGTTGGCGATGCAGATAGTTACCCCTTTAGCGGTGTCATTGGGAGTGCCCCCGCCAAAACTGATAATAGCGTCAGCATTCTTTGAGCGGGCGAAATCAGCCGCCGCTATTACCGTCTCGCGTGGTACGTGCTGGCTGGTTTCAGAGAACACGCCGACTGTGCGCTTGCCTGCCGCATTTTCGATCCGGTTAATTAGATTGGTCTTTGCGAGACTTTTTCCGGTGATGACCACAGCGCGCTTGACACCATAATGTTCAAGCGCTGCCGTCAATTGCTGCAAACTGCCTGAACCGAAATGGACATCATCCATGGGCAGCATGGCAAACTGGCCATTCAATTCCTGCTTAGGAACGGACAAAATCACCGAATTCTCCCTTATTAGTTTTTCATTAGTTTTTCAGATTGCCTTGTGGGGCGTATATTTAGGTGTTTAGCGGCTTGCAGTTTGACCAAACACTTGTTTGAATTTCATGTCAATCTCTGTCTTGACCGAAGGCGGAACGTTTCCTATTTCAGTTTATTTTTCCATTTTGAAATCATGCGCATAGGTTAAATCTGGCGGAGGATTACCACCGAGTGCCGGGTTGGTGCCGGCGGGCTGATAGGGCTCACCTAAAGTGCCGATGACAAGTGGCGCTGACTGGTCTAAGAGCGTGCGGGCCATAACCAGGCGCTGGATTGACGGCGTGCCTTCCTCCGCGAGATTGATGCGCGCTTCTCGGTAGATGCGCTCCAGGGGGTAGGGGTAGTCCGCGAAATAAGCGCGTCCGCCTAACACGTCGAGTGCCTTGTCAGTTACTCGCATGACGGTTTCGAGGCCGGTGAGCTTTGCGATAGAGGCTTCCAAGGCGCAATCCTCAGATTTATCGATTTTTTCTGCCACATCTTCAAGTATGAGCTTAAGGGCATAGATATCTCGCGCCATTTCGGCGAGTTCAGACTGAATGGACGGGCGCTCGGCGATGGTCTTACCGAAGGTTTCGCGCCGTTTGGAGAAATCAAGGGCAATTTCCAGGGCGCGCTCGGCTGCGCCAAGAGAGGATGCAGCGACAAAGACGCGGCTAGGCTCCAACTCGCCAAGAAAAACGTCAAGCCCGTCTCCTTCCGCGCCGATGATGCTGTTTAGTGGCACGCGCGCGCTGTCGAAGCGGAGAATGCCGTGGTGAGGGCCATTATTGCCCATTAGTTGCGGCATTGGTTCGATAGTAAAGCCAGGCGTCTCAGTTGGAATCAGCAGAGCTGTCAGGGCTCGCCGATCGCGGTGTTTGCTAGATTCATCCCGGGTGCGGCAGCAGACGAGATGAAGATCCGCGAAGCCGGCATTGGTAATGTAATGTTTGGTGCCAGTCACTATCCACTCGTTGCCGTTGCGCACCGCTTGGCAAGCAACATCCATGCCGGAGCCCGAATTGGGTTCGGTAATGGCGAAGGTAAGCGAAGATTCGCCCTGTGCTAGGGCCGGCAGAAGCTTTTCTTTCTGTGCCTCAGTGCCATAGTTTACCACCGCTCGTGCGCTCGTATTGTGGACATGGAGGAGCACCCTCACTACCCCTGCCACCTTAGAAAATTCTGCCAGGAAAGAAAGGTATTGCGTGGTTGTGAGATCCTGACCGCCGTAGCGTTCAGGGATCAGAAGTCCCCACAGACCATGTTCGCGAAATTTCGGAAAAAGCTTTTCGATCGGGAAAACGCCGCTTCGTTCTATTCCGGCAGCGAGAGGCTCCACCTCTTTCCAGAGAAAATCGAATACCTGGCGTCGAAAAGATTCGTAAGCGTTATCGTTCATCGGTTGTTCTTCAAGCACCAGCGGCTGGTCGGCGGCTTAGGCGGAGGATTTCTGTCGATTTGGCGTCGACCGCGAGATCGTCCAGCTCTCGGCTACCGATGATGACCACGCCGTAGACTTCCTTCGCTTGTTCGCGCGAAACATAGCGTTCCGCCACGTCTGATAGAACGCGCTCGGCTTCGCGGTCGAGGGGATCCCCGTAACCGCCACCACCATTATCTATAGCATGTAGGCGATCCCCTGGCGCCAGATGGCAATAGGCATCCGTCGAATAGACTTCCCTACTACCGTTTGCAGCCAGACGTACCTGTATGCCCTGTTTCGCCGGGAGCCCACCAAGCACGCCCTGAGGCACGTTTATTAGACCGTTGGAAATATTGATTACTAACATGTCGGCATGGCGCGGTCCGAAGATGACTTCCGACGCCGGTCCACCACGCCGTCGCCCAGCGCCACAGGAATCCTCCAGGGCGCGGACGCACTCGACCTGAAAGGGAAAGCGCTGTTCGTTGACTTCGATCGAATCGCGGTAAACCAAGCCGACGCTGACCGGATTGACCATGCCGTGCATGCCGTCATATTGCGCTGACGCGGGCATGCCGCCGGCAGACATGAACATCTGATTGACGTAAGGCGCGCCTTCCGTCCGCCAGTCCTTACCCGAGCAAACACCGGTGCCTGCGCCATTACACATGTTGCCCTGACTGAAGCCGTAGCCATCGCCGAGCTGAGCAAACCCAGCAAGAATCGCATTGATAATAGTGTCTGTCATATTTGTTGTTGCGACGGAACAACTGTGGGGGAAGCGTGGGATTCCGACGATACAATTTTCTCGCAATTTCACATCAATTCGGCGAAGACTGCCTGAGTTGGGTGGAATATCGGAATCCAGGCAGCATAAGACAGCTTGGGTTGCAGACATAGTAGCAGTAGCCTGCGTTAAATTTAGACCTGCATCGACGCAATCAGGATTGTCGGTGAGATCTACCCGGATCTTGCCAGTTCTGCTGTCAATATTGATACCGGCCTTTATGTGCACACCATTGGGCAAATATTTGTCAATCGGATCGTGTACGGCCTCAGCAACGAACTGGCCACTCGGTAGGGCCTTAATTGCGTCAGCGGCTCGACGCTCAGAATAGTTGAGCCACTCACTGACGAAACTGCGTACAGCCTCTGCACCGTATTTGGCAATAAAGCCTTTTAACCGCCTCTCGCCGATTCGCGCCGCGCCGATGGCGGCGAGATAATCGCCAAACCATTGGTCCGGCACGCGGATGCGCCGGCGACACATCCGAATGATGTCCTCATTGTTTTTGAAGTTGTGCTGTACCTGGACGCAGGGAAAAATCAGTGTGCCTTCTTGGTATACATCTTTTGCCGCTGCAAAATAGGTCGTGGGCTGGCTGTTTCCAGTATCAGCCTGGTGAGCCTTAATGCCGACAGTGAAGAAGTGCTCGCCTTCGTGGAACACCGGAACGAGGATCGTATGATCAGCGGCGTGGCTATTGCCGACATACGGGTCGTTGTCGAGAAAGGCATCTCCCTCCCGAAAATCCGGATGATGCGCGGCCATGGAGGCAGTTTGCAGATGCATGCCGAAGACATGTATCGGCATTGCTTCGGCAACCGATAGCACCTCGTCTGCTGCGGTGATAATGGCGCAGGAGAAATCGCGCGCAATGCCGATCACCGCTGAGCGTGCGCTAAACAGAACCGTATTTGTCATCTCGCGACAAATCGAATCCATGCGGTTGGCCATGATGGCGAGCAGCACAGGATCCAGGCCCGCATCTTCCTGCACCTTCACATCGGTATGGGGCGGCAATTCGTTCACTACTCGGGTCTCCGTTCGGTTGCAGCCCTTGGGCCGCGGTCCAGAGCGTAATTGAGGGGCTGTAGTTATTCCAATAGAAAGATCCTCATTGTCGATAAATTCCCAATTTTGCATGTCCGGCGTTGCCCCGACTTGCTAAAATATGCGACCCTTCGGCATGTGTCGCCGGGCAGTATTTGCGATATTTACAGCGTTCTGGCTTATGGCTGGCAGCGCAGCACAAGCCGGGGATGAGTCTGCCATCGCGGTGGTCGAGGATCTGTATAAATCCCTGTTGACGATGATGAAAAAGGCGGACGAGCTAGGTTTTGAGGGCCGGCGTGAATTTATGGAAACGGTCGTCGCTCGGTCGTTTAATATGCGGCTGATTGCCGCTATGGCGAGCGGTAAAAATTGGGATAAGTTTGATGATACGCAAAAGAAAGAACTGATCGTTGCGCTCAAAAGTTTAAGCGTTGCGACTTACGCCGCGCGGTTCGATGGATATTCGGGCGAGGAGTTCCAAATCATTGCGGAAAATCCGGTGGAGCAGGGCTTGGTGTTCGTGAACACCGAGTTGTACACCTCTGATGGCGCCGTTATCGCTCTCAATTATCTCATGCATCCGGGCAAGGCGGGATGGCGTATTATCGATGTCTATTTCCTCGGCGCGTATAGCGAGCTGGGCATGCGGCGCTCGGAATATGCTGCAGTTTACGCGCGCGACGGTTTTGATGGATTAATTGCCTCGATTGAACGCAAAATCGCCGATTATGTTGCAGGTGTGGCGCAATAAGGGACTGGGAGCAACACTGGCACGAAGAAACGCCAACCTCCAATCAGATTCCAACGGCCGGGCGAAACGCTGCATGAAAATCTTAGTGCCAGGACGCGCGGATCGCCTCGCAGAAGCTATGGCCGCGAGAGTCAGTTGAACGGTCGGAGGAGTGCGCTATGAAGATCGGTATAGTCGGCACGGGAGCGATGGGGTGTGTTTATGCGGCGCTCCTCGGCGATGCCGGAAACGAGGTGTGGGCGATCGATAGCTGGGTCGCGCATGTCGAGGCCATGGCGCGGGATGGTCTGACCCTCGAGGGTCCGAGCGGCAAGCGCACCGTTCGCTTGAATGCAACAACTGATCCAGAGGCGGTTGGACATTGCGAGCTTGTGATTATCGCCACAAAGGCGATGGATGTGGAGGCCGCGGCTGAGTCGGCACGACTGATGATCGGGTCGGATACGACTGTGCTCTCCATTCAGAACGGCCTCGGCAGCGCCGCCAAAGTGGCCAATGTCCTTGGGTCCGAGCGTGTGGTGATCGGCGTCGTCGGCGGCTTTGGCGCCTCTATCGAAATACCGGGGAAGGCACATCATAATGGCATGGAGTTGGTGCGCCTTGGCGAAATGAACGGCCCAATATCCGATCGCGTCGAGGCGCTCGCTGGGCTGTGGCGTGACGGCGGTTTTACCGTTAAATGCTTCGACGATATGGACCAGCTCGTCTGGGAGAAGCTGATTTGCAATTGCGCCTTTTCGGCCACCGCTGCGATTACTGGCCGGACCATCGGTGAAATCATCGCCGATGCTGACACCTGGTCTGTCGCGGGTAATTGCGCACTTGAGGCCTATCTCGTGGCCAGGGCCAGTAATATCCGACTTGATATCGACGATCCGGTCGAATACGTGCGGAATTTCGGCTCGAAGATTCCCGATGCTCAGCCATCTATGCTGCTTGACCATATAGCGGGCCGGCCAAGCGAGATCGATGCAATCAATGGCGCTATTCCGCCGGCGGCGGCGCGAGTTGGTGTCAAGGCGCCGGTCAACGAGACCGTGAGCTGCTTGGTACGTGCCAAGGAAAAGAAGTTCACCGGTAAATTGGGCAGTGGTTGAGAGTTAATGAGATGGCTGCGACAAAGATTAAGCTGCTGGTTGCTACTGGGGGTGAGATGCCTTTCGTCTTCGAAACGCTTAATCTTGATGTTCTTTCCGGTGCTATAGGCTTGGTCATCGTCGACGAAGTTATCGGATTTACATAACACGGCGGTGGCGCGGATGGTCGCAGAGGGTGACCGGTTGGCGAAACGCTTTGCCATAAACCGCTGGCCGATCCCTGCTCTTCTCAATAGCTATCAGCCTGGTAAGCCGGATCTACCTACCCGCCCCATTGCAAACGAGGTAGCAGCGAAGACGAGCTGGTGCCCGAATTGCGTTGTCATGAAGATGAGTCCTTGGCGAGTCTAACTCGTAAGGATTGCACTAACGGTTTTGTCTGCGAAATTTCGGTTGGAAGAACCGTTTTGTCGATTGGGCAACCGAAAACGCCCTAGATATTCTCCTATTCGTAGGGATTTGCAGTAACAATTGCATAATGGGCCATATTTTAACCTTACAATCGGTTCGGAATTACAGTGTTATACCGGAACTTGTGGATAACTTTGTGTATGAATCGGTTTGTGCAATCTATGATTTGCCTCGCGATGTGGCGCAAAAACTCGGATTGTTGGCATGTTTGTCGCACCCGAAGGCTTTCACACAGTATGTGAAGTTATACTTCATGGTTAGTTGTGATGTTTGGTTGGTAAAGGTCATCCGCTGATTTATTGGGAGGGTTATTCATGGGTGCAATGTTTATCCGCTGGCTTTATCGATTCTGATCCACGATAAATTCTCCAATCGGATTGAATCATATTGAATTTTCAAGACCGATGAGGATCATATAGCAGGAAAGCTTTTGTATTGGGTCCCGGGACTGCGAAGAGATCGCAAATTGCGTGACGATCTTGATTTGGAACGGGTTGCCAACGACATTGCTTCCCGGTGAGAAGTTATTGAAAAACTCAACCGGGCCGAGGAGAGCCTGGAGAATGGTAATGAACAATTCCGGCAAAGCAATTTTCTGGTAATAGCCGATTTAGCGGGAGGTACCGGATAGGGCGCACGCCAAACGCCAGGGAGTGGCCTGGGAATGCCAAAAACTTGAATCGACCGCCATACTGGCCCAAGGTCAGGTGATGAAAGTTGACGGCCAAAACTATCGCACGATTTGGCTTGCAGATGACGGCTGGGCCGTAGAAGTCATTGACCAGACCAAGTTGCCACATATTTTCGAAACCTGCCGGTTGGAGAGCGTAGAAGCCGCTGCGGCGGCAATTCGCGATATGCAGGTACGGGGTGCGCCGTTGATTGGCGCCACCGCCGCCTATGGCATGGCACTCGCCATGCGGAGCGATTCGGGAGATGGAAATATCCATCATGCCCATGATTTGTTGTTCGCTACCCGTCCCACAGCCGTCAATCTGCGCTGGGCTTTGGCTGAGATGGTGAATCTGCTCACACCCTTGGCACCCAAGGATCGCGTCGAAGCAGCTTATGGGCGGGTGGCGGAAATCTGCAATGAGGACGCTGCCATGTGTCGAGCCATTGGTGAGCATGGCGCCGCGCTGATAGAAGCGGTCGCCGGGGAGCGGGGTTCTGGCGTGCCGGTAAATGTTCTCACCCATTGCAATGCCGGCTGGCTCGCTACCGTCGATTGGGGTACGGCTCTTGCGCCGATCTATGTCGCCCATGAGCGCGGTATCAATCTCCATGTTTGGGTTGACGAGACCCGCCCGCGCAATCAGGGCGCGTCGCTTACAGCCTGGGAGCTTGATAGCCATGGCGTGGCCCATACCCTGATTGTCGACAATGCTGGTGGTCATTTGATGCAGCACGGTATGGTCGATCTCTGCATCACCGGCAGCGACCGGACTACCGCTGAGGGCGACGTCTGCAACAAGATTGGGACCTATTTGAAAGCTCTCGCGGCGGACGATTGCGGCGTGCCGTTCTATGTCGCGTTGCCATATAGCACCATCGATTGGAGTATCGGTAAAGGGGTTTACGACATTCCGATCGAGCAGCGCGATGCCAGCGAGGTATTAGAAATCTCGGGACAGGGCACGGATGGCGTACAACAAACAGTGAAGATCGCCCCATCTGCTAGCCCGGCGGCAAATTATGCCTTCGACGTCACTCCAGCGCGGCTGGTCAGCGGGCTAATCACCGAACGAGGGCGCTGTGTTGCCTCGCGCAAAGGCCTGTTGAGCCTTTACCCTGAGCGGGCCTGAGGGAGCATTCGACAAACCATGCGGAATCTGTGGCGCACCCAGGATGCCGAGGCAATGGTCGCTCTCTACGCCACTAGAGGCGTCGGGCGCAACGTCGCGGAATGCATCTATCTCAGTCGCTTGATGGGTGGTGACAAACGGTTGGTGCTCCATGGAGGAGGCAACAGTTCGGTCAAGACGCGCGCGCGCGATGCGGCGGGCGTGATGCGTGATGTGCTTTGCGTCAAGGCGAGCGGAGCTGACATGGCCGGCGTGGAGCCTAAACATTTGCCAGCGCTTGAGCTAAAACGCATGCGCGAATTACGGCTTCGAGATAGACTGCCCGAGGGAGAAATGCGTGGCGCTCAGCGTGCCTGCCTCCTCGACGGCGGTGCTGATGACCCCTCCGTCGAGGCGCTGCTACACGCCTTCCTGCCGCATAAATTCATCGTCCATTGTCATGCCAACGCTATTCTCAGTATCACCAATCAAGCTGATGGCGAGGTACTCTCCCGCACACTCTTTACCGGCCAAGCGGCGGTGGTGCCCTTTACCATGTCCGGGCTCGATCTTGCTCGGTGCGCCGCCGAGACCTATGAGGCCGAGCCGGGTTGCAGTGGGCTGATTTTGATGCATCACGGTCTCGTCACTTTCGCTGAGGATGCGCGCGGCGCCTATGATGCAATGGTAGAGATTGTTAGCCGTGCCGAAGAGTGCATCACCGAAAATCGACGGAAAGTGCTTTCTGCTCGGGCTGAGGGCAATTTCAGGCCTGACTTGGCTGAGGTCGCGCCGATCCTACGCGGCGCCTTGGGTCGAGCATCTGAGGCCAATAGCGCGGAGAAAGAACTCGACCGGCAAACGCTTGCCTTTCGTAACAATGATGTGATCCGGAGCTATCTCGATAGCCCTGAACTAGCGCGCTATGCCAATGCCGGGGTAGTGACACCGGATCATGTCATCCATATCAAAAACAGGCCATTGTTATTGCCCGCGGTCAAGAACTGGCGGGATAGTGGGTCTTTCCGCAAATCGGTCGACAAGGCACTTTCGGCATACATGGCGGACTACCGTACCTATCTCCGACGCCATGCGCGACCCGGACAAGATTTGAAAATGCTGGCGGATGCGCGTCCACGCGTCGTGTTGGCACCTGGTCTGGGCGTTTTCGGCATCGGGCGCGGCATGGCACAGGCGTTGATCAACGCTGATCTTGCCGAGGCGACGATGGATGTGGTTGCCGGCGCTGAGTCCATCGGCCGATATAGGCCGGCGGCTGAGGCCGATATTTTCGCCATTGAAAGCTGGGTGCCAGAACGGGCCAAACTCCACGCTGACCGGACACCGCTTGCCGGGCAGGTCGCTGCGATTAGTGGCGGTGCTGGCGCTATTGGTGCCGCCATTGTACGTGAATTTGCCGCCGCCGGAGCGGCGGTCGCGGTCCTCGATCTGGACGGAGCAAAGGCGAATGAGATTGCCGAGGAATTCGCCCCTGCAGGGCGTGGCTTTGCTTGCGACGTAACGGACGAGGGCTCGGTCGTTTCGACATTCTCGGAAATTTGCGTGGCATTCGGCGGCGTCGATATTCTTATCTCGAACGCCGGTGCTGCTTGGCAGGGCCGCATCGGCGATGTGTCGGAAAAGCTGCTACGAAAAAGCTTTGAGCTAAATTTCTTCGCCCATCAGCGTTTGGCCCATCACGCGGTGGGAATTATGCGGGCGCAAGCGACTGGCGGCTGCCTGCTGTTCAACACCTCGAAGCAGGCGATCAATCCCGGCGCTGATTTCGGGCCCTACGGCCTGCCCAAGGCGGCCACTTTGTTTTTGATGAGGCAATACGCTCTTGATCATGGTTGTGAAGGCATTCGCTCGAATGCGGTCAACGCTGACCGTATCCGCAGTGGTTTGCTAACCAAAGAGATGATCAGTGCGCGTTCCAGGGTGCGGGGCGTTTCCGAACGGGACTATATGGCCGGCAATTTGCTCGGTCGTGAGGTCACAGTAGAGGATGTCGCCCGTGCCTTTCTGCATCAGGCACTTTCATTAAAAACTACGGGGAATATAGCTACGGTGGATGGCGGGAATATCGCAGCGACCCCCAGATAGGCGCTACGCGCATTCTTGCCCTCGTCTTTGTTTTCGTCACCCTACTGCCGGCATGGCCGGTTTCAGCCAGTGGTTTGTCGCACGACTCAGCGGGTATCCGGCTCAAAACCATCCCCGAGGCCCGTAGCATAAAAGATAGTAAGGGAAGTGTCAGGAAGCACTATTTCCACCGAATCTCAAGGTCTGGCACGATTTCAAGCCTTCCGCTGTAAGACGCGACGCGGTACAACACTCCGCGTTTGGATAGCTAGAATTTGAGGACGGGTAATGGCGGATCTCGACGATATCAAGGACGGTAAGGATTGGGGCGTCGGCACACCGGCAAAGAACGAGCCATTCTTTTTAAAGGGCTCGGAAGGATTAGATTGGGGCATGAAGAGTCGCTTAACTCGGATTTTCAATCCGGTTAGCGGGCGTACAGTGATGCTTGCCTTTGACCATGGCTATTTCCAAGGTCCGACCACCGGCCTTGAGCGTATCGACCTCAACATCGTACCCCTGGCACCTTATGCGGATGTGCTGATGTGCACCCGAGGTGTTCTGCGTTCGAGCATTTCGGCGGCTTGTGGCAAGCCAGTGGTGCTGAGATGCAGCGGCGGTAATTCGATCCTCAGCGAGCTTTCTAACGAACTGGTGGCAGTGGATATAGAGGACGCCGTCCGCCTAGATGCGGCTGCTATGGCCGCGCAAATTTATATCGGTGCTGAATATGAGCACAAATCCATAGGCAATCTCGTCAAGTTAATCGATTCGGGTAATCGCTACGGAATGCCAACTTTGGCGGTCACTGGTGTAGGCAAGGATATGGTGCGTGATGCGCGCTATTTCGGCTTGGCATCCCGCATCGCCGCTGAGCTTGGTGCGCATTATGTAAAAACCTATTTCGTAGAAGAAGGTTTCGAGAGAGTTACTGCCGGTTGCCCGGTACCGATTGTCATCGCTGGCGGCAAGAAACTTCCCGAGTTCGACGCGCTTACCATGGCCTACAAGGCCATTGATCAAGGCGCGAGCGGTGTCGATATGGGGCGCAACATATTTCAGGCAGAATCGCCGGTTGCCATGATCCAGGCGGTTGGAGCTGTAGTCCATATGAACGAGACGCCGGCTAAGGCGCTCGAAATGTATGAGACCCTGAAAAACGAAGCTCTGGGCCACACTTAAGCTTCTTGAGTTAATTTACCTATGACTACATGTGAAAAGGGGCGCCCCGAATTATCGCGGCGCCCCAGAAATTTTAAGACTGCTTATCGAATCAATTTCAGACGTGACCATAGGCCAGCATGGCGTCTGCCACTTTGACGAAGCCTGCGATGTTTGAGCCCTTGAGATAGTTGACGTAACCGTCCGAGTCGGAGCCGTGCTCAACGCAGGAGCTATGGATATCCTTCATCATGTCTTCCAAAAGTTTACGCAGGTTGTCTTCATCCCATGCGATACGGGCGCTATTTTGGCTCATTTCCAGACCTGACACGCCGACGCCGCCGGCATTCACCGCCTTGGCCGGGCCAAACAGAATGCGGGCACCCTGGAAGGCATCCACCGCCGCTTGCTCGCACGGCATATTTGCGCCCTCAGCAACCGCCTTGACACCGTTCTTGAGCATGGTCGCTGCTTCCTCGCCATTGACCTCATTCTGCGTGGCACACGGCGCGGCGCAATCGCCTTCTACGCCCCATGGGCGCTGGCCTTTATGGAAGGTGATTTCGGGGAACTCGTCCGCCGCTTCAGAAATACGGCCACGGCGTTCGCCCTTCAATAGCTTCACCCAGTCAATCTGCTCCTGCGAAAAACCGTTGGTGGTGTGAATAAAGCCGCCAGAATCTGAAAGTGTGAGCGGTTTGCCGCCGAGCTGCAGAACTTTCTCTGCCGCGTGCGTCGCGACATTTCCGGAACCCGAAATGAGCACGCGCTTGCCGTCCATACCGGTACCGGCCTGCTCTAACATATTGCGCAGGAAAAACATCGCGCCGTAACCGGTCGCCTCGGTGCGCATTTTTGAGCCGCCGAATTCTAAGCCTTTGCCAGTCAGCACACCGACGAAACGGTTAGTGATGCGCTTATATTGGCCGAACATATAGCCTATCTCGCGGCCGCCGACACCAATATCGCCGGCAGGCACGTCAGTATCCTCGCCGATATGGCGATACAACTCAGTAATAAAGGACTGGCAGAACCGCATTACTTCATTGTCGGATTTCCCCTTTGGATTGAAATTTGCGCCGCCCTTGCCGCCGCCCATGGGCAAGCCGGTTAGGCTATTTTTGAATGTCTGCTCATAGCCGAGGAACTTCAAAATGCTCAAATTTACGCTCGGGTGGAACCGAATGCCGCCTTTATAGGGGCCGATGGCGCTGTTGAACTGGACCCGGAATCCCCGGTTGGTACGCACGTTGCCGTCATCGTCCGTCCAGGGAACGCGGAACATCACGACGCGCTCGGGCTCGGCCATACGCTCGAGAATTTGATTTTTGTGGTAATTAGGCTTATCGGCAATATAGGGAAAAATCGTTGCAGCGGCCTCGTAGACGGCCTGATGGAATTCCGGCTCGCCGGGATTGCGCTTTTTCACACCTTCCATATAGCGCTCAAGATATTCCAGCGTTTTTGAGTCGGACACGCTTGCTTTTGACATTTGGTTACTCCCAATAGGACGTTTGATTGCTTTAATTTCTCAGCCGGAGGCGGCTTTGCATCGAAATGCTGAAACTGCGAGCGCAGGTTCGCGGTCCTGAGTACCGACACTATCCTCCCTGCTAGTACCTACTCTTGAATTCTTATGATTATTTAACCCCCCTGCCGTCAAGCCGTCGAGTAAATTTAGTCAGTTTCGTCAATTTTTCCCATATAAGACAGATCGTTAAAGTATCGTTAATGCGATGGTTATAGGATTCAATTATGGTAAACATGAAAGCCGAGGGGCGATCGATCAAGCCATCGTTGGCGCGGCTTCGTGTTTCGATGCGCGCGCAGGAGTGTCTCGATTCCGCTTTGCAACGAGCCTACGATGATACAGCGCCCGATCGTGCGGCGCATGCCGATTCAAGTGTGCTCCTACCCTTCTCGGCGCCTTAAGAGTGTTAGTCCGCTCGGTCTTGCTAAGCCCGCACAAGCCAATCTATATATGCGCGAATTATTGCTTACTTAACTGGGCTCGGTCAGTTCCACGATATAGCCTGGAAGGGTGAAGGCCGCACTCTGCAATGCCGGTGTGTAGTAACGCGTCTCGATCGCTGATCGTTTAAAGCGATCTTGAAGCTTTTCCACCGGCGTTTGCCAAAGTTTATCATCGTCGCTCGCCCAGCCCAGCGCCATGGCGCCACCGATATAGCTCGGCACATGGGTGAGGTAACAGCGCGCATCAGCAAAAATTGCTTTGAGTGATGTCATGCTGTCGCGCAGCTCTTCGCTCTGAGTGAAGGGCACGCCATTCTGAGTCACCAGCACGCCGCCAGGTGCGAGACAGCGCCGGCAATCGCGATAGAAATCAGCCGCGAAGAGCGCCGCGCCGGACCCGATCGGGTCCGGAGAATCTACGATCACAATATCGTAGCGTTTCTCGGTTTCGGCCGCGAATTCGCGACCATCGGCGATCACCAGGTCGAGCCTCGGGTCTGCGAAAGCTTTGCCGCAAATTGTGCCCAGAAAGACCTTAGAAAGATTGATCACAGTGCGGTCGATATCAACTAATGTTGCCTGTTCAATACTTTGATGCTTGAACAATTCTTCTAGAGCGCCACCGTCCCCGCCACCGACGATGAGTACGCGCCGTGCTGCGCCATGGGCAAGGACTGGCACATGCACGATCATCTCGTGGTAGATGAATTCGTCTTTTTCGGTAGTCTGCACGACGCCGTTAAGGGCAAGCACCCGACCCATAACGGCATTTTCAAACAGCAATATATGCTGATGGGCGGAGCGTTCCTCATGCAGCACGCGGCCGATCTTATAGGTGGCGGTGAAGTCGATCGGCTCTAAGGCTTCCGACCAAGATTTCATGGCTTTCCACCGCGCAGGATCTCCTGCACTTTGATCCGCTCGGGTGCGAAGGCCAATTTTATGTGTTCGATAGCCGCTCTCGGGTCGGTATTTCCGCAAGTAAAGATGTCGAAAGCAGCGAAGCCGAGCTCGGGCCAAGTATGGACGCTTATATGGGATTCTGCTAGTACTGCCACGCCGGAGACGCCGCCATTGACAGTAAATCTATGGGTGTGGATATGGAGTAGTGTGGCCCGCGCCACCATAGTGCTCTGTTTCAGGACCATTTCAATATACGCAGCATCGTCGATGCGATGTGGTCCCCACATGTCGATGATATGATGCGCGCCGGCGTAGGATTGTCCGTTACGCTTGATCGCATAGTCCACCTTGTCGCGTGGGTTTGCCGGGGGTGGGGGGCTTAACGAATTCACTCTTCGCTAGTCTCCAATTTCGCTTTCGACCTAGTGGCGGAAATGGCGTATGCCGGTGAATACCATGGCCAAATCGTTTTCATTCGCCGCGGCGATGACCTCGTCGTCGCGTATTGAGCCTCCCGGTTGGATAACTGCCGTGGCACCCGCCGCGGCCGCTGTCAGTAGGCCGTCGGCAAAAGGGAAGAAAGCGTCTGACGCGACCACCGAGCCGATGGCTCGGGATTGCTTTTCTCCCGTCGCCTCGGCCGCTTCAGCGGCCTTCCAAGCAGCGATGCGCGAGGAATCGACGCGGCTCATTTGGCCTGCGCCAACGCCCACAGTGGCACGGTTCTTCACGTAAACGATGGCGTTGGATTTTGTATGCTTGCAGACGCGGAAAGCAAAGATCAGATCTTTCAGCTCGGCCTCGCTCGGTTGGCGCTTGGTGACAGTCTTCAGATTGGCACGGTCGACACGGCCATTGTCGCGCTGTTGGGCGAGATAGCCGCCTGAGAGTTGGCGCAATGCAATCCCGGATGCTGCCGGGTCGGGCATGGCGCCACTTAGGAGCACGCGCAAATTTTTCTTAGCGGCAAGGATTTCGAGTGCCACCGTGTCCGCCTCTGGTGCGATAACTACTTCGGCAAACAGCTTGGCGATCTCCTCGGCCACTGCGCCGTCAAGTGGCCGATTGGCGGCGATGATGCCGCCAAAGGCACTAACCGGGTCGGACGCGAGCGCCTTGAGATAAGCTTCCTTGAGGTCACCGCCCTCGGCGGCGCCGCTGGGATTGGCGTGCTTGATGATAGCGATTGCAGGCGCATCGAACTCGGCGACCAACTCGAACGCCGCGTCGGTATCGTTAAGATTATTATAGCTGAGCTCTTTGCCTTGCACCTGATACGAGCTAACGACGCCGGGACGGGCTGCGCCACCGGTATAGAAAGCGGCGGCAAGATGAGGGTTCTCGCCATACCGTAGGTTTTGCCGGCGCCCGGCTGTGACCGTGAGGCGTTCAGGGAAGTTCTCGTCCGCTTGCGCGGCGAACCAGTTTGCGATAGTCGAATCATAGGCACTGGTGCGCGCGTAGGCTTTGGCTGCGAGACGGCGCCGTAACGCATCCGACGTGGTGCCATCATTTGCCATCATCTCCTCCATCACGTCTCCATAATCGCCGTTCTCCACCACCACTGTGACGTCACGGTAATTCTTGGCCGCCGCGCGGATCAGGGTTGGTCCGCCAATATCGATATTCTCGATACAGGTAGCGAAGTCACCGCCGCCGCTAACTGTTTGCTCGAAGGGGTAAAGATTGACCACCACCAAATCGATCGGCGCAATTCCATGTTTTGCCATGGCGTCCTGATGGCCGGCACTGTCACGTATGCCTAGGATGCCGCCGTGGATCTTGGGGTGAAGCGTTTTCACCCGGCCGTCCAGCATTTCGGGGAACTGCGTGTACTCTGAGATGTCTTTTACATTTGCACCGGAATTGCGCAGGGCCTTCGCCGTACCGCCGGTAGAGAGGATTTCGATTCCTGCCTCAGACAAGAATTTTCCCAACGCCGCGAGTCCCGTTTTGTCTGAAACAGAAATCAATGCACGGCGTATCGGGCGGGTGTAAGCGGGGTTATGTTTCATGCTGGCTTCACTTGTTTTTATAGGGTGCCTCAAATCCGGATCTGCGTCTGGCGGTCATTGTATGGCGCGCCGCGTGGTTTCAGCGTCACTAGCCGATGTTCGACCTTGAAACTCCGTTACGATAGAGCTGATCTCCGCAAATGTCCGGCTGCTGTCACCCGCCGCTGCCGCATTACAGAGACGCTCGATCTGGTCCTTTAGCTGCGCCAGATTGACAGGGCGCGAGGCGGCGCGATGGAGACCGGCGACAGACGTGCCGGTCAGTGGTTCATTTTCGTGGAACAGCTCCTCGGTCAATTTCTCACCAGGGCGCAGTCCCGTATAGACTATTTCGATATCTCGGCTCAGTTTTTTTCCGGCAAGGCGGATCATTTGGATAGCTAAGTCATTGATCTTCACCGGCTCGCCCATATCGAGAACAAAGATCTCGCCACCCTGACCGCGCGCGCCCAGTGCTGAAGCTTGTAACACGAGTTGTACCGCCTCGCGCGTGGTCATGAAATAGCGTGTGACCTCTGGGTCAGTCACGGTTACCGGTCCGCCGCTGGCGATCTGCTGCTGAAAGAGCGGCACCACCGAGCCGGATGAAGCCAGAACATTGCCGAATCGTACCGTCACGAGGCGGGTGTGGGCCTGCTTTCCCTCGGCGAGAGAGAGCCCGAGCGCCTGGCAGTAGCTTTCGGCGATGCGCTTGGTAGCGCCCATGACGTTTGACGGATTGACTGCCTTGTCAGTCGATATCAGCACCATTACCGCGACGCCATGGGCGCTGCAGGCATCGGCCACATTGCGTGTGCCGAGGACATTGGTCAGCACACCTTCATTGGGATTGCTCTCGACCATATGGACATGTTTAAAGGCTGCGGCATGGAACACCAATTGCGGGAGAGCCTTGGCGAAAATGATATTCAGGCGGCCCATGTCACGCACATCGCCAAGCAGCATCTCGCGCGATATGTCGGGGAACTTCTCCGCTAACTCCATGTCGATGCTGTAGAGGTTATACTCCGAGTTATCTATCAGCGTGATACAGGCCGGTCCGTGCCCAGCGATCTGACGGCATAGCTCCGAGCCGATGGATCCGCCAGCGCCGGTGACGCAGACGCGCCGTCCGTTGATGAGCGCTGACATCTCCTTGCGATCGAGTGCTGTTTGCGGGCGGCCGAGCAAGTCCTCAATCGCCACCGGTCGAATTTCTATATCGCTGACCCCGCCGGAGCGGAAATCGGTCATCCGCGGTAACCGCGAAAAAGGCATAGCGAGACCTTCTGCCGCATCAAGTATTTCACGCAGACGATCGGGCTCGAAACTATCCGAGGTCAGGATCAATCGTTGCGGTTGGGTGCCACGCTGCTTCAGGGTCTGTAAGATGGCGACAAGATCGTGCGCCGGACCATAAACCCTTACGCCATGGATATGGCGACCGGTTTTGGCCGCATCGTCATCGACTAATCCGACCACTCGGTAGTTGGCGGCGCTGCCGCTCAAACTAGAGCGGATAAAGAGCTCGGCATCGTCTCCTGCGCCGAGCAGTAACACCGGCACCCGGTGCTCATCATTTGTCCTCTGAAAAAAACCGGCGAGGCCGCGCTCCATGAAGCTTCGATAGAGAATGCGTGGTCCGGCAAGCAGGGAAACAAGGACCATCAGATTGATTGGCAGGGCCGAACGCGGATAAGCCTCCAATCGGGTAAATACAAAGAGTAGAGCGACGAAGATGAGGATCGCAATTCCGGCTGCCCAGGTGATCTTGCTGACATCGCGCGACGAAGTATAGCGCCAGAAGCCGCGATAGATGCGCATACGCCAAAAAACGATAGCTGAGATCGCGCTGAAGGCGAGGACTCCTTCGAAGAAAAAGCCGCTCGATTCATGCCAAAAATTATCGATGCCGCGGCGCAGCAGAAGCGCCACGACGAAAGAGACAGCCGCCATGGCTACATCGAAGGCGGCGACCGCATAGGTCCTGTTGATAAAACTAGTCTGCATGGACCGCTCTAATTCGGGCAAATCGAAGATACCATAAAAGGGCAGCCGTGAGCAGAATTCCGGCGCCGAGCGCGCTCCAGGCCATGGTGGGTGACAACGTAGTTGCGAGCGCTAAACCCACAAGCAGAAGATTGACTGTCGTTACCACCACGACCACATGGGTGTGGCTGCGCCCGGCCTCCACGGCATATTGATAATAATGTTCGTGATGGGCGTGCCAAATTACTTTACCTCGGATGAGGCGGCGCAAGAGGGTAAAAGTAGCATCGGCGAAAAAATAAAGTACGAGCAGAAGAGCCGCCTGCCACAAGCCAAAACCGGCGAGCGCGAGCAGAAGCCAGCCGACGGCGTAACCTAGCGGTATGCTGCCAACGTCACCGAGAAAGATACGCGCTGGCTGCCAATTCCACGGTAGAAAACCGAGCGCCACGGCCGTGAGTGCGAGGCCATAAGGACTGAGGTCGGCTGCTTCGGAGAAAATTATGGCGAGAATGAACAGACCTAACCCGGCGGTTGCCGTCTGGCTACCTGCGATTCCGTCGATTCCGTCCATGAAATTGAAAAGGTTGACGAACCACAGCCAAATGATTCCGCTCAGTGCCATATCGAGTGACGTTGGTAGGACGCCCTGAAACACTGCGCCATCGCCCGGAAGGGCGAACAATCCTGCACCAACGGCAGCTGCTTGCGCGCTAAGCCGAGCGACTGCCGGTAAGCCGCCACGCACATCATCCAACCAGGAGATCACGGCAAGCGCTCCGCCTGCGATCAGAATAATCCATAATTTGGACATCGCGCCAGTGCCGGCGCCTGTCAACCAGAAGGCGAGCCAGGTCACGAACAGCACGCCTACCACCGCGATTCCGCCGCCGCGCGGTGTTGGCGCGCTATGGCTCGATCGCTCGTTGGGAATGTCCAGTACACCACGCCGTTTTAGAGCTCGCAACACGGCGCCCGTCGAGAGCCAGCAGGCGCCCAAGGCCGCGAGGCTGCCGATGACTGCTGCGGTCAGGCTCATTGCTGACGTCCGTAGACCGCTTGCTCGGTGACCACGTAATCGATCCGGTCGTCCGCCAGCGCTTGAGCGCATTCCTCGGGTCGATTAATGATCGGCTCTTCATGCACGTTGAAACTGGTATTGATAATCGTTGGCAGGCCGCTGCGTTGCTTGAACGCAGCGAGGATATCGTAATAGAGCGGATTGTGCGCGCGTCTAATGATCTGTGGTCGCGCTGTGCCGTCGACGTGAACCACCGCTGGAATGCGTGTCCGCCACGCTTCTTTAACGTTGCAGGTGATAGTCATAAAGTGGGCGGCATACCGGTTGCGGCTATCGATGTCGAACAGGGTCTCTGCATCCTCCTCGGCGACGACCGGAGCAAAGGGCATGAATTCCGAACGGTCAAGTCGCTCGTTGAGCGAATCGTTAATGCTGGCATTGGCGGGCGACGCAAGGATACTGCGAGCGCCGAGCGCCCGAGGCCCATATTCCATACCATGTCCAAAGATTGCCACCACTTTGCCTGCCATCAGCAATTCTGCTGTCTTTTCCACTGGGTTGTCGGAAATTGTGGTGAGTGCCGTCGTGCTGGACAAAACCTTGTCGGCGCGGTTACCCCAGTCGCGGCCGTAATTAAGTGTCTACAGCGGATAGCGCGCATCCAACCATATATTCATGCCGTCACGCTCCAGGAGGAATTGGAGCACGCCGCCGGCCGGTAGACCCTGGTCGCTCATCGCCGGGTAGACAAAGACCTCTTGGACATCAGTCTCCTCCGCGAGCAGTCGGTTGAGGCGGACGTTGCCAAACACCCCGCCGGAGAGACCAAGGTGGCGCACGCTGTGCTGCTCGAGGAGACGTCGCACTGAGACCAGGGTGATGCGCTCTAGAACTTCCTGAATGGAGGCCGCCATGTCTTCGCGCGAGATTGTCTCTGAGGTTTTGAATATGAACTTGCGAAGCTCGGGATTGGTCGCGAAGGCGCAGCGGATTTGCGCTTTGTCATCGACGGTGAATTGCGCGGCGATGGCGTCGGCGACGGAAGGTTCGCCGAGTGCGGCGAGGCCAGTGAGCTTGCCTTCATGGCGGTTGATCCGCCAACCCAATGCCTGGGTGGCATAGCCATAGGCGAGGCCAAGGCTGTCAATTCGCGCAGGGCCGGTGAAACATTCGTCACCGCCATACAGAGTATGCAATTTGCCGGCGCGGAAAACCCGTTGACTGTATTGCACATTGTCTCCTCCGCCATCCGAGGTATAGAGCAGCGCATCATCCCAGTCGGTATGAAAAAGCGAAGGAAGAGCATGAGCAAAGTGATGATTAAAAAACGATAGCCCCGTTGTCTCGCGGAAGCCATGATCGGCAAGAAATTTTTTATCGTTGAAGAGCGCCAACGAATCCGCATGACCGGCGCGCACAAGTTCACGCTCCATGCTCTTGTGCTTTTCCCTGCCGACCGCTTGTCGGACCTTGCCCTCGATCTGCCGGCCGCCGCGAAAATGGCTGTAATAGCGCCATGGGTAGGCGCCTCGCCCGAGCACCACCGCATCGACTTCGCCGCGTGTCAGGCCAGCGATCGCGAGGCATTCGTCGATCGCCTCCTCGGGCACCCGCCCACCATCGGTTTTGCGTCGCGTCAGCCGTTCGAGCGAGACAGCCGAGACCAGGCGGTACTCGTCGAACAGGCATGCAGCGGCCTCGTGATATCCGGGGTGGACACCGAGAATAATCATTCGCGTGTTCGGCTCGAAGATCTGGGAAAAGATTCGTGGCGAACCTACCGCTCAGCTACGCCGCTCGTCAATCCGCTGCACCTGACAGGCTATGGGCAGACGTAGGATTCTGGCGGTTTGCCGCCTCCCGGCTGTGGTGTTAAATGACCATAATCTGCCTATCCCTATCATGGAGGAGTCGGGCCGTTGTCCGTCGCAAACAAGAATGGGTGGGCGCTCGCCGCGGCCATCCTCTGCGGCATTGGCGTACCGCTCTCAGCATCGAGCCCGACGGTATTCGGTGTTGCTGTAGCGCTCAGTCTGCTGTTGTTGCTCGCGGCGCCAGGCCGGCTCGAACTGTTTTCGCGCTTCGCCGTGGGACTGCGTTCGCCGCTCGGACTTGCGATCATCCTTACTTTCCTCTTTTGGCTGCCTGGCACCGCCGAGTCGCCAAATTTGGAACGTTCCTGCGCTACCTGGGGGCGCATGGTCGGAATGGTCGCCGTCGTTACCCTGATTTATTATTTCCTCCGACGCGGTGGGCTTGAAGCCTGTCTTCGCGCGATGATCGTCGCCGCTTTGCTTTGTGCGCTGGTCGCCCTTCTTGGGCTCTACGCCACGAGCCCAATCTATGGTGTCTTCCGCGGCAAGGGGTGGGTCGAGGTAAATGCAGCGCAGATTCTCAAATATTACGGCTCCGCCCTAGCTTGTCTCGCGCCGGCGGTT
Organism: uncultured Rhizobiaceae bacterium; assembly: GCA_964624055.1. Lineage (GTDB taxonomy): Bacteria > Pseudomonadota > Alphaproteobacteria > UBA828 > UBA828 > PTKB01. The sequence goes on from CAZUXZ010000101.1 coordinate 24,505, forward strand.
ATGTGGGCCGGCCGGCGTCTCGGCGGGTGCTGGCTGTTCGTCAGCCTTCTCCATTTCGCCGCCGCGCTTGCGATCATTCTTGCGGTTGATAGTCTGGCCGGGCTGCTTGGTCTCGCTGCCGGCGTGGTGATCGGCGCCATCGTGTATGTCTGCCAGCGCTGGCGGGTGCTGCGCGGACACGCGGCGGCGCTGTTCCTGGCCCTGTTGGCGCTCTTGCTGGTGGTGGCGGTGGCATGGACCCTGACCCAGTTACCGGCTCCACCGGACCCGGATCGGATTATCGACCGCGTCTACGTCGGCCCGGTGGAAACAGGAATCCCCACTTCACTGGTCGATGCACATCGGCAGTATATCTGGGGATTCTCCTTTGATAAGGCGCTGGAGGCGCCCTATTTCGGCCATGGTATCGACATCAGCAATTACCTTCCCGGCGCATCGGTGTTGGTTGCGGAATTCAACCAGACATTAATTCCATCCCATCCCCATAGCTGGCTGCTGGAAATATTTCTTGAGACCGGTGCGTTCGGTCTGGCGGCGCTGATTGTGGTTTTGGCGCTTCTGTTGCATCGCTGGCTTCAAATTGGCATGACATCGCCGACCACTTCGGCTGCGGGAATTGCTGTTTTTGTCGCCTTCTGGTCTTCCTCAATGCTTAACTTCTCGATTTGGGCGGCCTGGTGGCAGGGCGTCTTTCTCGTATTGAGCGCTATATTACTAGCTGCCGCACCGTCCGTTGCGCAAACCAGCCCTTTGCCCAGAGAAGAGCGAAGGCGCCTAGGATAACCGTGAAAGGCTCAATCGGTAGACGGTATTTGGGCGAGGCGATGGGTCCGTTAATTAGTAATATGTAAAACATCCACAGCGCCATGAGAGCGAGGAGAATGAGCACCTCCCGGTTTGTTCTGACGAGAATTCCCCCCGCGAAACCGCCGAGCTGAGCTGCGCGCATCACTACGAGGGCAAAAAATCCGAGCAGTAGCACCCAGCCATAGGTCGGATTGTCGTTGTCGAACAGGAAGGCTGACATTTTCTGCCATTTGTTGTCGCCTGGCATGTCAAAAAAACCGGTACGCGGCAGGTTGCTCACCGGTGGTGAGAGAATGATTGCGGGAGAGAACAGGGTGATCGTGGCGCCGGTCACCCAGGCCTTGAGGATGGCCCCGGAACCGAGGTCGCTAATAGCGCGCCACGCTGTTGCCGACATCTGCGTCGACCTCTCGAATGGATTGTCTGATTGCGGGTCGCCGATTTCTTTTTCGTAGCGTGCCTGCATGATCCGTGCACCTTCCACATGCGGTGTGCCGTCGACCACCTCCAGAACCGCCGGCGCGAGCCAGAGCAATGTGTGAGCGCCGGCTTGGCTGGTGAGTTGCGCAGATCCATAAATGCTGACATTGCGCGCTACTATGGGCGCTTGAAGCGCGGCGCAAATAACGACATAGGTGACCACATGGGCAAGTGCCACTACACGGAACCGCCGCAACCAGATGAGAGCGAGCGGCAGAACGATCGCGAGCGCGGCGACCGCTGGTAGCAGCATGACTCTGGTAGACACGCCTAGGCCGAGAGCGAGACCCAGCAGCAGCGCCCAGCGCCAGCTCGGCTCGCGCAGCCAGCGAATGGCGGCATAGAGCATGAGACAGACGAAGAAGAAAAATAGTGAATCTGTGAGGATCATAGCGCTAACAACGAACTGTGTCGGATTAAACGCGGCGATTAACCCAGCTGGCATTAAGAGTCGCGAATCAAGTAATGCGGCGGTACGTGCGATGAGGACGCAGGCAAAGGCGTCCACCGCACCTTGTGTCAGCGCCGGGAAGAGCGGCGTCATCGAACCGCTTAGCCATTGATGGATTGCGAGCCAAATGATGTAGAGCGGCATGCGCTCGGTCTCAACCTGATAGCCGCGCTCCTCATCCAGAAAGCGGACAAAATCGCTTTCCGCCACGAAGTCCCGTCCAAGAGCGAGATAGAGGCCCGAATCTTCGACGAGGAAAGCTTCAGCGCCCAGGGCGATAAAGAGTCCTAGTGTATAGGCGAGACGGACCAGGATAGCAGTGGCGAATATGAGCCAAAGCGTGCGTGTTTCAAGCATCATGCCGCCGTTACGATTTTATCTCCGCTCCAGGTGAACTAGGAGACGGAAAGCCATGGCTGGTCCGAGAAGACGGAGGAGCGTGTCTTCGCATAACAAAATGGGGCGTACCAGAAACGCTGGTATTAGACTCCAGCGCCGGTATCCACCGGATAGCGGGTAGGCGAAGAGGCTCAAATGGCGCACCGTCCGCAGTCGAAAATTTGGAAAATTGCGTTCGAACTGAACGCGGTGACGGCGAAAAAAGAGAGTGGGCACCGCTTGATTGGCGTCGTAAGGCGAGCGATTGGGGTCCGCTTCTGGACTGATGAAAGGGTTTTGTCGCATATCGACTGGTTCGGGATGCATGTAGCGGTAAAAGACCCCACTAAGCGGCGTAATCGCCGGCTCGAGTATCGCCATCCGTCCACCGGGCTTCAGCACGCGGGCTGCCTCGGTGAAGAACTGCGGCGGATCCTCGATATGATGCAGCACATCCAGCATCAGAATATTTTCGAAGCAGGCGGCGCGAAAGGGAAGCTTTTGTGCATCTGCGACGGCATCGAGCCAAGATGCCAGCTGAATGTCGGTTAGTACCACATTGCCAAGATATTCACGTAAATGCCCGCTGCCCGCGCCAAGTTCGAGGGTCGGCCCGGTGTTCAGCCCCTTCACCATGCGCCGGTAATAGTCCCCGTAGATCGTGCGAAGTGCGGCCTTGCTGCGCCAGGTCTCCCGATATGTATCGAGATGCGCCGCCGTCGGCGCGGCGCCCAACATCAGAATGCCTTGAGCTTGCGGAACGCGAAGAACACCATGCGCAGCAGTAGCATGCCATGGCGAAAGCGAGATATTTGCGTCGTGCCGTAGGTTCGCTCGGCATAGCGGATGGGAACTTCGATGACTTTGAGATTCAGCTTAGAGGCGCCGAAAATCAGGTCGAAATCACCAAACGGATCAAAATTACCGAAATAGGCGCGGTTTTTCGCGATGTTAAGATAATGCGCCTTAGTTAATACCTTGGTGCCGCAAAGAGTATCGGTAAATCGCTGATTTAAGAGCCAGGAAAAGATCACCGAGAAGGAGAAGTTGGCGATCAAGTTAAGTGGCCGCATGGCGCGCTTTTCCATTGGATAGACGAGCCGGGTACCATTGATGAATTCGCCCTTGCCGCTCACGAGAGCATTATAAAATTTGGGTAGCGCCTCGGGCGGGACGGTGAGATCGGCATCAAGGATCATGAGCACCTCGCCGCGCGCCACGTCGAACGCTTCACGCACCGCGTTGCCCTTACCTTTGCCCGTTTGTACTATCAGCTTGATATCGCATTCTGGGTAGCGCTGGATGACCCGTTTGATCTCCTCCTGTGTTCCGTCCTTGCTATGGCCTTCGACGAAGAGGATTTCGATGTCATCACAGAAATCCGGAACTCGGGAGACCGCCGGCGCGATATTCCCGCGCTCATTGCGGCACGGGATGACGACGGTGGTTGAGGGATTAGTGAGCCCGGCAAAGCGGCGTGAGCGGGCGATTACATAATGGCGCACGCCGAGGCGGCGGAGGATTGGCAAGGTGGCAAGGGAGCGATTGACCAGCGGACCAAGGCCGAACAGTCGCTTGGGCAGAAGTTGGCGCCAATCCCGTTTTATGACATCGAAATCGGCCAGTTCCATCAGCCCCGAAACATCCTCTGGCCCTAGCCGGTTGAGCGGGACTTGACGCATCTTGGCACCCAATAATTCGGCAAAGGCGATGGCTGGCGTCCACATCCAGGAATAATAGGCGACTACAATCCTAGTTTCTCGCGAAGAAAGGCGGTGAAGACTGGCGAAGGTAGCCTCGACATCTTCTAAGAGACCGACCGTGTCTGAGAGGATGATCACTTCGAACGGGCCGTCCAGTGCGTCAAGCGTGGCGGGGTCCTCGATATCACCGGCCACGAATTCAAGGCTAGGGCAGCTCTCTACCGGATAATTGCGCCGCGCTGCCTCGATCATTTTCGAGCTGATATCGATGCCGACGCCTTCTGATGGTTTTAGTTCGGCCAGCATATGCCCGGTGCCGCAGCCCAGATCCAGTACCTTGAGTCCCGGAGGAACGAGAAAGCGAGTATAACGGCTGTCCTCGTTGTGAAAATAGGCGTTTCGCGCAATCCATTTATCACGGTTCGGTGCCAAACGATCGTAGTATTCTCGGATCCGGTCGGCGCGGCGCGCGTGCGCTTGTTCGGTGATTGAATCGTTGACGAGACGGAGCGGCTTGGCATCTAAGTTCATTGCAGCGCAGCCTCATTGCCAGTTTTCTTTTCGCCTACTCGTGCGAGCGCCGCGCTGCGCCGCTGGAACAGCCAGAAGATCGCTCCAAACAGACTGACTGCCAGTAACGACAGTCCATAAAGGATCGACAGTGCCAGTGCCTCACTCGACGTGACACCAGCAAATCCCAGAGCGGTTACCGCTGCTCCTTCACGCACGCCCCACCCAGCCAGGGATATCGGCAGTGTGCCCAGCAATAGGACGATGGGCATCAGCGCTAGGCACGCCTCCGCTGAGAGCTCAAGATCAAGCCCGAGCGCAATTAAGTAGGCCGCCAACACCACCATAAGATGCATGGATAGTGAAAGGAGAAAGGCCGTTGCAGTAGGCCTTAACATGAAGCTGGCACGCCGCGCTTCGGTAGCGACGTCCGCCAACCTGGAAATCATGGCGACACTACGCCATTTCGTGATCAGGCGTGGTAGAAACGAAACCCCAAATACGGCAGAAATTCCTGCCGCGCATATGGCGACGACCAAAATGACAATCAAACGGATGCTCGTGTCGTCGATATAAGTAAAAGTGAGGGGCAGCAGAACGGCGATCAGTATGATATTGCAAATCAGGCCGGTAAGGCGCTCCAGCACGACGCTGGAGGCGCTCGGTCCGACGGCGGTTCCGCGCCGCACCAGAAGCCAGACGCGCACCGCGTCATTTCCAATGCCGGCCGGCAGCACCTGGCCAAGAAACTGGCTGATGAGATAGATACGAAAGGCAACGCCCGTGCCAAGTGGTATTTTTAGCGCTCGGGCATAAATCTGCCAGCGCACTGAGGCGATAAGAAAAATTGACGCCAGCACAAATACAGCGAGTAGACCCCATCCGACATCAAAAGATGCTAAATGCTCGCCACTTTTTGCCAAATCTACTTTGCTCAGCAAATACCAGATTAGGACGCCGGTGACTGCGAGTTTGGCGGCGACCATCACGAGTCGCTTGACGGAGTATTTGGAGCTTGCGGTAATTTGTTCCGAGGACATGGATTTTGCTTGATTGCGCGCCGCGCGGAGTTTACTCGGATCAAGAGCGCGTTGGAAATGGAAACTGTTCGGAAAACAAATGCGACATTGGTACGTGGTCCATTGCCGGGCCAATTCGGAGCGCCGCGCCGAGACCAACCTTCTCCGTCAGGATTACGAAGTCTGGCTGCCGATGTACCACAAGATGCGGCGTCATGCGCGCCGAGTCGAAACTGTGCTGCGCCCGCTTTTTCCGCGCTATCTCTTCGTTCATATTGATTTTTTGTCTGAGCCCTGGCGGCCGATCCTTTCGACTTTTGGCGTCCACACGATTGTGTCTGGCGCCGACGGCCCGCTCCCGATCAGCGATGACATTGTTTTGGGTTTGCGCGCCCGGGCTGGCAAAGACGGAATATTCGAGATTGCGCGTAGTGCCGTCAAACCCGGTGATCAGGTGCGTGTTCAGGGTGGGCCTATGGTTGATCTCGAAGGCATTTTTGAGGCCGAGATCGATTCGGACCGGGTGATGATTTTGTTGAAACTGATGGGCCGCGAGGTTCGGGTTTCAGTTTCCGGTAAAGATATCGAGCCGCTCTGACACTGGGCAGATTTATGACGTGAGAAATTCCCTAAAACGCCGTGCCACTTTATCCGGCGTGACCGTCGGCCGCCCGAGTGGGCTGAGCGAGCCCGGCGCGATACGGAGGTGAATCAGGCAAGGCTTGGCGCCCGACAAACCATCTTTTAGGGCGACCACGAAGCCGTCAAGCGAATCGCACAAATGGGTTTTCGGATAGCCGCAAGCCCCGGCAGTGGCGGCGAATGAAACACCGGGCGAGACCGTGGCCTGACCGCCGGTCGAATCGTGCACGCCATTGTCGAGCACGAGATGGACAAGATTGTCTGGTCGGTAGGCGCCGATGGTGGCAAGCGACCCCATTTTCATCAGCGCCGCGCCGTCACCGTCGACTACGATCACGGGTTGGGGTGCGTTGAGCGCGACGCCAAGCCCCATCGCGCCTGCACAGCCCATTGAGCCGACTTGATAGAGCTGCTGGTGGCGGTCCTTTAGAGTAAAGAGTTCGCGCCCAGTCTTGCCCGTTGTTGCGATAATCGCCGCGTCTTTTGGAACGATATCGAGTAACTTCTGCAGCACCTCGGCGCGAGCTGGGCGCTGGCCACCGTTCGACCTGTCTTCCAGCTGGCCTGCAGAAGGCGGTTTCGGCGCGGGCTGGTTGAGCGGTTCGTCGTCAACCGAGCCCTTTTCCATGATCAAGGCGAAAGGGAGGCCAGTCTTAGCCATGCGTTTCTCCGCCGTCTCCAGCACGCCAGCGATTTCTCCCGGCAATTTGGGGAAAGGTGCGTAAGGTACCCGAATAGTATCAAGCAATTGATGGGTGACTCGGCCCATTAATTCGTGCTGCGGCTCGTCCTCAAGGCCTGGTTGACCGCGCCAGGTGACGATCAGAAGGCTTGGAATACGGAACGGCCAATTGAGCGAGGTCAGTGGGTTGACTGTGTTGCCGAGGCCAGAATTTTGACACATCACTACGGTCTTGCGTCCGGCAAGCCAGCCGCCGGCGGCGATCGCTACCGCCTCGCCCTCGCTCGTAGCGCCTACATAGTAGAGCTTGGGGTCGGATATGACCCGGTTTATGAGAGGCGTGAGAAAGGAGCAGGGTACGCCAGAATAGAAGTCGTAGCCGAGCCTCCGGGCGGGTTCGAGAAAATCGACTGCCTTAATCATGCGCTACACATACCGCTTATTGGGCTCACACCAGATTGCGTGCCTTGGCGAGGTCGAAGGCATCGTCAACATCTAGCCAATGCCCTGTCACATAAAGCACTTCGATGAGCATGCCGGCGGTAATTAGGCGGTTGAGGAGGTCAGGCAGGTCGGCCACGTTGAGCACGCCCTCGGATTTCATCGTCGTCAATTCGCGCTTAACCGCCTCGGCGCCTTTGGCGCTTAACTTGATAAGGCCGATAAATTCGCCGGAGAGTTCGCCTTCGCTCCCATCCTGGCTGTCGTTGTCCCTCGCATGAAGGGCGGTCAACAGGATAGGCTCCTCATCAAGATATTCGCCGGTGAAGGCACGACTGCAACTGGCGATATCCACCTGACGCCCTGCTGCCCTGTACCCGTCGCCACGCCAGCGCGCATCAATCACCGCGGTGATATCACCCGTCGCGGCGAGCAGATTTTCGAGAATATAGGGTCGGAACAGGATATCGCCGTAGGAGACGACGGTGGCGCCCGTCAGCTGGTCGGCAGCGCAGGCCAACGACGCCGCCTCGCCGGTGTTGGCATAGTCGTCATTGTCGATGGTACGAATATTGGCGAGATCAATGGTTTCCTTCTGATAGCCGCGAACTACGCTGATATCGCGTAAGCCACCCTCGTTGAGCATTGTGACCAATCGGTGAAGAAGCGGTTTTCCGCGGACATCAAGCATGCATTTAGGCAGACGTTCAGTGAGTGGCCCAAGCGCCGTGCCACGAGAAGCAGCCAGCACGATGGTCTTGTAATCACTACTCTTGGTTTTGAAATATCGCGCTTCGGCCGCCGCCAATTCGCTCTGACCGACGATATCGAAAATTTCCTTGACGCTTGCCACCTCGCCCTCAACGGAGGTTAGGGTCTGCTCCTGCATGATGCGCCGGCTTGTCTCGCGCATGGCGCTCAAGGCGGCACGGAGATTGTGATTGGCCCAGATGACGAGGGAAATGCCGCTCTCGCGAAATACATCGGTCGGCGTTGCGTAATACATGGTCGGCACGATCACCAAAGGTGCTCGCGCTGCCCATTCGCGACTGAAATCGAGAATTTCGTTGGCCTCGGCCTTCTTAGAATGAATGAGAATGCCGTCAGCGCCGGCGGCGTGATAGGCCTCGGCGCGCCTAAGCGCCTCCGCCATCCCATGGCCCGAAATTAGCGCCTCGACACGGGCAACGATCTGGAAATCCGAATCGTCCTGGCTGTCCTTGCCGGCCTTAATACGGCCGGAAAATTCTTCGACATCGGCGAGCGGTTGGCCCTCACCGATGAAGCTGTTGGTTTTGGGAAAGAGCTTGTCTTCGATGCAGACGCCGGCGACGCCGCGTTGGCACAGTTTTTTTACAAACCGACGCACATTGTTAAAATTGCCATAGCCGGTATCGCCGTCCACCAGAATCGGGATGCTGGTGGCGTCGGCCATGAATTCGAGTTGCTCGAGTATCTGGGTCCAGGAGGCCTCGTTATTGTCGCGCACGCCGAGGGCTGCGGACATGGAGAGGCCGGAAGCCCAAATGCCTTCGAATCCCGCTTCCTCGACGACTTTTGCTGACAGGCCATTATGCGCTTCCATGACGAAGGCGAGTTTTTTCTTGAGCAGCGCATGCTTAAGTTTCTGCGCCTTGGTGCTCAGCGCGTCATCATTTGCCGCACCCCCGATTTTTGTCGCCATGCTTCGCCTGTCACTACGATTCGGCCAGTTGCTGAATCGTAGCACGCAGTAAAGCCGAATAAAAAGTCCATGAATTGTAGCCGATCCCCAAAACTTCTACGTTCAATTTATGAACAAACTTCTTGATTTGCTGTTCAATTAATGAACGATGGGTCTCGGCGTTAGCGTTCAGTAATTGAACATTGGAGTCATTCCGGTAATTCCAACGCCATCTGGGCTCAGCTGATGAGTCCTTAAAATTTGCCAACCGGGGCGCCATCGGGCACCCGGAATGGCGGTAGCGTCTCAAAAATATGCTTTATATCAATATGTTAATGGTTCATTCCGCGCTTCAAACCAGAAAATGGCGGATCATTGCGGCCGAGCACTTAGTATGAGCCGCAAAGAGCGCGACGACGCCATTATCCGCGACATTTTGGTGCGCGTCGGCGAATCGGAACATGTTAATCAGCGCACTTTGGCCAAGGAGTTGGGCATCGCGCTCGGTATGACCAACAGCTATGTGAAGCGTTGTGTGCGAAAAGGACTGATAAAAATCAGCGAAATTCCGCCAAATCGCTATGCCTATTACCTGACGCCCCAGGGATTTACTGAAAAAACCCGCCTCACCGCCGAATTTCTCTCCGATTCGCTGACCTTCTTCCGCCGGGCGCGAGTGCAATATAACGATATCTTCATGCAATGCACTGCCGCCGGCTGGCGTCACTTAGCCCTAGCCGGTGATGGCGAGCTAGCTGAGATAGCTATCCTTTCGGCGCGCGAACATGACGTGATTCTGCAAGGAGTGGTCGCCCCTGGACAAGCCGGCGAGTCTTGCCTCGGCCTTTCCGTGGTCGCTGAACTCGGCGCGTTAGATCGCCCTGATGCGGCAATCCTGACCGCCCTCAACGAACCACAAGCTATATATGACGAGCTGATTCGCGACCTGCCGCCGCTCCGAGTGCTTGTTCCTAAATTGCTCGGTGTGGCACGCTCACCGGAAGCGCCACCGTCGCTGGGGAGCAACGGGTGAGCGCCGACTCCGTCATGATTTCTGTGACCATTGATGGGGGCGTTATCAGCTCCATCTTTCTGCGCAGTTCGGCATGCGAGACCAATCATCTGTTCGCAAATATTGACAAGAACACCTATGCCGGAAATTTAGTCGCCACTGCCGCGAACCGCCTTGGCTCGATAGACTACAACGGGTCCATCTGCCTTGCCGAAAAGACGGCGGGCGGCAAACATTTCCCTTACCTTAGTACAATCACTGAGTCTGAAATTACCTGTTTCAGCGACGAGGCATGGCCCTCGCTGCGCGATACCACCTGGAAAGGCCAGGTATGAACGAGCTAACGAGCGTAACCACTGTCGTAGCGTTGACGACCGCTGGCAATCCGCTCGCGCCACCAATCAATGCAGCGGCCGAGGCCGTCGTCAAGGACGGTTTGCGGCTGCCAGCCGGAAAGCGCCGTCAGACGTGCTGCGTCGGCTACGAGAGCACGCACCTCGGAATGTTCCGGTCGGATGCGCGCCTCTTCGCTAACGACTGGCTTGTTGCAACCCGTGATATTGCCAAGCCGGTCCACTATTTCACCGATCTTGACCTCGACACCGGTGCCCGCATTGTAGACCGTGCCGAATTCTGCGTTTGCCGCGCCACCAAGGGCAAGAAAGGCACGCACCGTATCGTCGACGAAGGTGAAATCACGTGTCGTGCTGAGATCGCCCAGGGAAATTTTTGTGCAGGCCGGATCGAGCATCTGGCGGATCGCGGTCGGGATCACCGCGCGTTCGCTTTGACGAGGGCCGAAGGTATTGAACGGGCGCAGCGTTACCGCCGGTATGCCGTGCGAGCGGGAGAAGGCCTCGACCATCTGATCGGCGCCGATTTTGCTCGCCGCATAGGGCGATTGGCCATGCAGCGGATGATTTTCGCTGATAGGCCTAGTTTGTGCCGAGCCATAGACTTCGCTGGTCGAAGTATGAACAAATCTCCCCAACGCCCCGGCGCGCGCCGCTTCCAAAAGATTGAGCGTGCCGTGGATGTTGACGTCGACGCAGGATTGCGCCGCGACATAGGAATAAGGAATGCCGATCAACGCTGCCAGGTGAAAGGTGATATCACTGCCCTCGGCGAGGGAGCGCATCTGCACGCCGTCACGCACGTCACCGAGTTCGATGCGCATCGCGGAGCGCGTCTCATTAGCAATTTCGTCAAGCCAGCCGCAGGCGCCGAAGGAGTTGTAGAGCGCGAGCGCGGTAACTTCCGCGCCCGCGCGTACCAACGCCTCGGCCAGATGGGAACCGATGAAACCGTCGGCGCCAGTCACGAAAACTCGCTTGCCGCTAAATTTTTTATCGTTGTCGGTCATGGCGGCGCTCATATCACACCCGCTTCCAATTCGTCCACCGGCGGTATTCGATCCTGAATGATTGTGCTCCTTCTATCGACGACGCGCAGTGCTGCGTTCTCGACGTTTGGCTGATCAAGACTGGCACTGTGAAATGCTTTAATGGAGAAGATGTTTTTGAAGCCGAAATTTGCGCAAAGTTTTCTGATCTACCCGCTTGCTCTCGCGACGGATGTTATGATGTGTAACGTGATAGCGTTGGCGCGGAATTTTGATGTCGGTATGAGTTGGAACGAGAAATTTTTTCTCTACTTACGGCTGCAGCAAAGCGAGGATATTGAGGATCAGGCGAGCTCGGTTGCCTTGTTTCGCGCTGTGGAAGAAGACGGGACATTCAAATCTACGTTGCGCCATCAGGAAATTATTCAGCGTTTTGGTCGATTTTCGCATCGCGCTGCGGCACTAGGGCAAGATAGCACGCCTGAGGAAATCGCTTTTTGAAGGAATCCAATTCCTCGTATTAAGCCGATGCCTCGATTTAGGTTGCAAATATTTTCTGCTCGCACGTCAGGACTTGCTGTTGCAAGCCACTGAAAAAACTAAACTCCATGACTAAACAACCAATTCGAATTTATGTAGGCTGGGACAGCCGCGAGGACGACGCCTATCAGGTATGTCGTCATTCTATTGTCGAACGCACGTCCGAACCGGTCCAGATTATCGCATTACGGCAACAGGCTCTGCGCGCGGCCGGTCTCTATTCACGAGAGACCGATCCGCTTGCATCTACCGAATTTACATACACCCGGTTTCTAGTTCCGTATCTTGCTGGTTTTGATGGTTGGGCGATCTTCTGCGACTGTGATTTCCTTTGGCTTGGTGACGTGCAGGAACTATTGGATCAAATCGACGACCGTTATGCCGTGATGTGCGTGCATCATGATCACCGGCCCCCGGAAACCATCAAGATGGATGGAACTACGCAAACGGTTTATCCGCGCAAGAATTGGTCGTCGTTGGTACTTTACAATTGCGGTCACCCCAAAAATCGCATGCTCTCTCCTGAAACTGTAAGTACCGAGACCGGTGCGTTCCTGCACCGATTCCAGTGGCTTGAAGACGACGAAGTCGGTGCGGTTTCAGAAACCTGGAACTGGTTGGAAGGATGGAGCCGCCCGCCCGAGGATGGCCGCGCGCCGAAGGTAGTTCATTATACGAGAGGCGGGCCGTGGTTCGACAATTGGCAGGACGTGGACTATGCCGCCGAATGGCTGGCGGAGAAACACGCCTTTCAGCGCGAAGGCGGGATGGATGTCTGGAACATTCTCGATTTCTGGTTCGAGGAGGTGGACCCGAAACTGTGGTACTCTAACGACGCGGTCTTCGACAGCGTAGTTCGGGAGCGGTTCGGCGATCTTCACGCGTCCGCGGTCCGCGGTGAGATGCGCGGTTGGCGCGAAACCCCCTGGGGCGCCCTGGCCGAGATTTTGCTATTGGACCAATTCTCCCGCAACATTCATCGCGGCGACGCGAGCGCCTTCGCAAACGATGCGATGGCGCTTGAGGCCCATCGCGAAGCCATGGCGAAAGGCTTTGACCGCCGTCTGACGCTCGATCAGCGGAAGTTCCTCTATCTGCCACTTCAGCACAGCGAGGATGTGGTACACCAAGCAGAGGCGATGGCCTTGCTCCAGGCGCTGGGCTGAAAGGCGAGACATGAGACAGGCAAGTTTCTTACGAAACGCCACTTGGAAATCCAAATGGCTTCGAGATCACGTCTCGGCGCTGTCGAATAGCTCCGCGACGCCACGCCAGGTTTCGTCCGGATAAAAGCGATGCCCGCCTTCGACCGAAATCGTACGGATCCATTCCTTGGCGCCGACCGCGGCAAAAACGGCAACGGTAGAGTCGGCGACCGCCACCATGCCGCTTGCTGGCCAAATGTGATCGTCGGTCCCCGAGACCATCAGAGTGGGACGCGGCGCGCACAGACCGACAACATCGTCCATTTCCAGCCAGTGCAGAATACCCGGAATTATGTTTTGGCCGCCGCCATCGGCACGCCGCATGATCGTATCGCGCCAATATCCGCCGCAGCCGCTGGCGACGACGCCGTTGAAGCGGGGATCCAACGCGGTCGCAAGGAGAGCAGCGCTGCCGCCGGAAGAGTGCCCGAGCAAAACGGTTGGGCTGCCGCGCGGCGCTTTGGGCTCGGCGCCGGCATACAGCCAGTTGAACACGGCGCTGACGTCGGAGGCCCGCTCGCCGATAAGGGTTTGTCCCAGGAGAAGCGCATGGTTGGCTGCGTCGATGCAGGGATCGGCGGAACGTTTCACCAATTGCTTCTCCTGGCGCTCGCCGAAACAGCTTTGCTCGACCACGACAGCCAGCCAGCCGTGCGCAGCTGCTTGCAAAGCGATATCCGCACCCCGGGCCAACCTTTCGTAGTCGGCCGGCCGACGCACTTCGCCCCAGGCCAGATGCGCGCCGGAATTGGTTCCCTGCAGACAGACCATGACGCGTTGCGGCGGCTTGCTCTCCGGCCGGGTAATGACATGAACCGGGACATCACGGCTAGGTGCTACTCGCAAGTAGTGGGAAGTGCGGTGGTAACCGCCGGAGAGCGCCGTCGCATCCCGAGTCAGTTCTTCGGGTATCGCTGTCGATGCACCATATCCGGTAAGCGTGACGAGTTTTGCGCGCGCCTCACGCTGCCATGCGCCGATATCGCCGCGCATCGCACTGGCATGGGAGAGCTGGGGGCGAATAGTACTCAATTCGGCCCAATGGCTCTGGCTCGGGCTGAGACAAAGACTGCTCCCAGTCGGCGGATAGGGGTCGCTCGGCCGGCCAAGCAGCGTCATCGCCCGGCGTTGGGCCGCCATGATCCTGGCTCTCCATCTGGCCCCGCGCAGACGGTTGTGAACTCGCTGAGACATGTCCATGAGGAATACCGCGAAGCCGGCGCGATTGATAGCGCGAACGGTATCGCTCGGGTGGCGAACAGTGCGGACGAACATTCAGACTGGGGTGACTCATGACAGAGAGCCGCGCGGGCAGGTTTGCCGGTAGCCGGACCCGGATTGGGTTGGCCAAGGTGCGGGCGTCCTTCCGTGCGCCGGAGGCGGAGCCGATCAGCCTAGCCTATTTCGCCCGCCCGCTCGCCAATCTGATGACGCCGGCGTTCTACAATTTGGGCGTAACCGCAGATCAGGTGATTTTGCTCCGCCTTCTGATCGGCGGGTTTTCCCTGGTGATGTTCGCGGTCGGCAACTATTGGGTCGGCCTCGCCGGGCTGATCGCCTTTACGCTCGCTTATGTGCTCGATTGCGTCGATGGCAATCTTTCGCGGCTCGACGACAAGGGCAATTACTGGGGCAAGTTTATCGACGGATTTGCAGATGATGTTGTCCTGTTCGCGGCGCCCTTCGCTATCGCTGTCGGTCTCTGGGCGGATGGTGGCGGCGGCGTGGCAATGGTGATAGGTGGCATCGCCAGCATCATCGCGCTGCTGACTGGGACGGCACGCCACCGCTTCAGCTTCGTGCGCGAATGGATGATCGGGCGAACTGGACCTCTCAGCGACGAAGAAACAGCTCGGATCGATCATTTTGAGCGGATCAGAAACCGACCGGTCCGACTGGCTATGAACCTCTATTGCTTTGCCCCCTGGCTAATCCTTTTGCCGGAAGGGCGCTGGGTTTATCTTGGCGTGACTGTGGCATTCGGCATGAGTGCGAACTTGATTTGGCTGGCTACGACGGTCGGGCAGGCAAGCGCCGTATTGCGACGCCCGCGCCAGGCGGTGCATGCAGGCGAGCCGGCAAGGAAGAGCGATGCATGAGCCAAGTTGATGACATTTTGAAAACCGGGAACACGATTCATGAGTGATGCCTTGTCACGAATCTTTGCCTTGCCGGGCTCGGCTACGCGATTCGTGCAATTGGACGTCTTCCGCCTTCTTAAAAAGTATCACAGGAGCGAAATACATCTCTACTGCAACAACAAACAGGATATTCGGTTCTACAAGCCTTACCGCGAAGCCGGTGTGATCAATTCCGTCAATCAGGTGTGCACGCTCTATCAGAATATCGGCGCGCAAGGCCTCGATCATGATTCCGTGCTCGAACGGGCAAGGGCGTATGAGGCACGTCTTGGCTGTACCTACAACCATCTTGCCGTATCCGATCGTCATCTCGGACGGGGCTATGCCCTGGGCGGGTTCCACCATCCGCGTTCGCGCTATTCCACGCAGACGAGCTACGTCCAAATGCTGCACGCCTATAACGAGACACTCGATTATTGGGAGGCGGAAATTGCCAAGCATTTGCCAACGCTCTTCATCAGCGGGGGCAAAATCCCTGCGACCGTCGCCCGAGCGCATGGCGTCCCCTACCGCTTCATGGCAGGTGCCCGCTATAAGAACTATTACTACTGGGCGGAAAACGAGTATTTTTCGGCGCCCAATCTCGAGGCAGCGTTCGCGGTGACCGACCGGGCGGGCGGCACGGTTATCGAAAGCCCGTATCACGACCATCTCGTAAACCGCGCGTATTTTCTAAAATCTAGGGGGCTGTTCGAATTGGCTCACGTACTGGCGATGACTGCTGCACGGCGGGGATATTGGTGGTTGCGCGGCTATGAGAAGGGCAAGGGCTACTACATGATGGACGAGTTGGCGCTTCACCTCCGGCGCTGGCGCGACACGCGGCGCATGACCGGTCCTGGCATGTGCCGGCTGAGCGATCTGGCGGGGCAACCGTACATATATTATCCCCTGCATACCGAGCCGGAAACGGCTTTACAAACGTTGTCACCGGAATATTTTTATCAGCTCTCCTGCATCGCCGCGTTGTCACGCGATCTGCCGGCGGGAGCGATTCTGGTCGTCAAGGAAACCCTGGCGGCGACGGGCCGGCGGCCGCGCGATTTCTATGCGCAGATCAAGGAATTCAAGAATGTCCGTTTGCTTGATGCTCGCGAGTTGGGCCTGGAAGTCGCCCGCGTCGCCACCGCAGTAGCTACAATTACTGGCACCGGCGGTTTCGAGGCGGCGATCATGGGCAAACCAGTCATCT
>CAZUXZ010000102.1:0-8286 GCA_964624055.1 uncultured Rhizobiaceae bacterium
TCCGCTAACGAAAACAAACACGCCCTGCACCACAGTGAAGGAAGATGAGCCTTCAAGTGAGGTGGCATCAAAGATCAATTCGTCGAGAACCATTCGGCCCTCTTCGCCAAGTGAAAACTCAGTTTCGTCGATGAAAAGCACAGCCACGGCACCGCCCGTTCCGGTCTCAAGTATATCTCCCTGAAACACCGGGGAATCCAACTTTAGAGGTACAGTTGTGCCATCGACACGGGTCGCCATTACTTCACCAACTACT
The DNA here is from genome assembly GCA_964624055.1 of uncultured Rhizobiaceae bacterium. Taxonomy (GTDB): domain Bacteria; phylum Pseudomonadota; class Alphaproteobacteria; order UBA828; family UBA828; genus PTKB01. The sequence goes on from CAZUXZ010000102.1 coordinate 257, forward strand.
TCGTCGATGCGACCAATTGGTGCTTCCTCAGGTATGTCTCCGTTTTGCACGTATTGACCGGGCGCGACTGGGCCAGCAAGTGTTGAGACTAGATCAAACGGCAACAATGAACCGCCCTGAGTAATTAAGTCGGCTTGAACGGGTGAACCAAAATAATTAACAATGACAAATCGTGTGCCGTCAGACCCGGTAATCAAAAGATCAAAACCGGAACGCTCAAAATCTGCACTAAGCAGCATCGTTCCGCCTGGTACGATAATCTGCTCGGTAACTGGGCTCGAGATTAGGATCGGTGCATTGCTGGGAACATTAAAAAATGCCGCAGAACTAGACGCAAAAACAGGTTTATCCAGCTCTATACTCACGCTTTCCCCGTCTAGAAAAATCATTCTGTCAAGGCAGGGTAGAAAAAAGCGCTACAGAAGATCTTACACCGACACAGGCAACATATTAAACATGTGTAATTTTGCAATATGCAATCGGAATAAATTCATAATGAAAACATTTGTGACTTCTGAATCAATGGCACGCCTAAAGCTTTAACTAATTTGAATTTTGGCATCCGAATTAGCCTGACTTGAGCCATAAGATGAGCAGTGCGATATCCCATCGGCAGTTGCGTTGACAGAGACCGGCAGATCATGTTGGGAGAAGCAAAAGGCCTGAAATTCGGACCACCGAATAAGCAGAGAGATGTTAAAGCCAAGTTTGAAATTGGTACTGCCTTATCAGATGCGGACACATGATCACAAAAAGGAATAGGCGCAACAAGAGTACCGTCAAATTTTCTTATGGAAACTAAGTGCCAATCCACCCTTTCTTGGGTTTATCGAACCACACATGTACTTGGCCGGTCCCGGCAGCATTTTCATAATCGCTATATTTTTGGCCAGGTGCATTGCAAGCTGCACCTCCAAGCGCACTGATCATCATAAGATAATGGCCGAAGAAGCCTTCTGGCTTGTGCGAGTAATATGCTTCCATGTTACCTAGGACATCTACGTGCCGCCCCTGCTCCCACCAAGAAATCCGCTCCTCATCTGCGGCACGCGCAGCAGGCGTACGGATATGAGTTGGATCTGAGGCTTCGTGCTCGGGCAGTTCGCGTAACGACCAAAAACGGTGGCTCATACCTCCACTCGCCAGCAATATGATTCTTGAATCTGATACCTTGGCCGCCTCACCGATTGCTCGGCCGACTGTTAGGAAATCAGCTTCTTCAGCAGTTTGGCAGATGCTTATGGAAAGCCATGCTTCATCGCCACCTAGGTAGTGCGCGAGGTTAATCGTCGGATAGTTTATCGGCAGATATGGATCACTAGTAACGGTACATTGCGCACCCTCGGAGCTTACCTTCTCTGCGATTAGTTTTGCCAGTTCTGGGTCGCCCTTAAGGTCATAGGGAACCTGTTGTATACCTCGCGGAAGCTCTTCTGAGGTATACTTACCGCCTCGCCTTTCGTGACCAGTTACAAGGAATTCCACAGTTGAGTACCAGTGAGTGTCAAAAACAATGACAACATCAGGAATGAGAATATCAAAGACCTTGGCTCGGAGCTTCTTAAGTCCTGGGACAAGACTGATTTCCTTACCCTCGTTCAATTCGTATCGGGTCTCTTGCGGCAACATGATAGTCGGCACATGCGATAGAAATCCCGCACCGATAATCTCACCCATATTTTTCTCCTATCGCTTGGCCCGATGGACGGTATGCTAGTAGAGATCGCACCAACCGATGATCTCACTGACACCACCATAGGTAATTTGCACTCAGCGTCTACTGGCCAACACCCCAACATTGGCCACGCACGCCAAATTGTCCGGCTTTTCTAAGTAACGTCCAGAGAGAGCTTTCATAGTCGGGTGACGAAGGTGTTGGCGAGCAGCTGATTTAAAAAATATTGTCGCCATGCGCTAATATAGAACCGTACAGAACGAGGATGGCTCATGACAATGCAATCTAGCTTTACTCATTCAGAGGACGCGCACGCCGACTTGTCATCGCACGATGCCTTTGCGAATGGCGTACCGCACGCGACGTTCGAACGATTACGCAAAGAGGATCCGATGTCTTGGAGTGATTCTTGCGACGGCAGCCGAGGGTTCTGGTCGATCACGCGACAAGAGGACATTCTTCAATACAACAAGCAGTTCGACCTGCTGACCTCAGCGCGGGGCATTCGCCTAGAAGATCAAACGGAGGAAGAGTACATTGCACGGCGGACATTCCAGGAAACGGACCCGCCAGAACACCGCCACACCCGCGCCCTGGTTAACAAGGCCTTCTCCCGGCCTGTCGTTGCCCAGTACGAAGAGTTGATTCGAGAGTTAGCTTCCGAAATTCTGGATAAAGCCTTTGAAGAAGAAGAGTTCGATGCGGTCGAAAAAATCGCCCGTCAGCTGCCGATGCGCATGCTCGCACGCATCATCGGTGTTCCCGATACCGACAGCCACTGGCTTGTCGCTAAAGGTGATGAGTTGATCGCCAATACTGATCCAAACTATACGGATTTTGTTATCGATCAGGTTGACACCAACGAGTTTCGGCTAATGCCATTTCGTTCACCCGCCGGCAAAGATCTGTTCGAGTATGCTAAGAAGCATCTCGCACGAATTCGCGAACGGGGAGAGGAGGAAAATGTTCTCTCGATGATCCTGCAGCCGACCAAGAAAGGTACCGTGATGATCGAGAGCGACTTTCAAAACTTTTTCTGCCTGCTCATCGCGGCCGGAAACGACACCACCCGCTATTCGATCGCCTCATCAATCAAGGCGCTCGCTAATTTTCCTGAGCTGTTCAACCGGTTTAAGAAAACAGACGGCAAGATCTACGATACTGCGGTTGACGAACTAATTCGGTGGGCATCGCCGACGATGCACTTTCGGCGGACGGCCACTCGCGACTTCGAATTGCACGGCAAACAAATTCGCGAAGGCGACAAGGTCGTGCTCTGGTTCATCTCTGGCAATCGCGATGATGCCGCTTTCAAAAATCCTTACGACATCGACCTGACCCGGAGACCAAATCACTACGTCGCATTCGGGCAAGGGGGCCCGCACGTTTGTCTCGGCATGTGGCTGGCTAAGCTTGAGGTTAAAATCATCATCCAAGAAATCGCCAAACGCTTGAATAATCTGAAACAGACCGACGATCACAAGTATCTGCGGTCCAATTTTATCGGTGGCATCCGGTATCTTCCGATCCGGATCGGCAAAGCCTAATCATAAAGAGCTAAGTGAGGAGAGGCACCAATCGCTGACAACAAACGCGTTCGCGTCCTATTTCCCGATCATCTCAACATTGCGCGTGGTAAATATCTGCCGCAGAAGGTTGCGTCTTCGGGCAGAGCACGAATATGCCTCGGGGTCTTTGCGCTAACCCACGATCGTGATCTCATTCCCGCTCCCGGCGGGGGACTACTCATGGGTCTTCCCGACATGGAGATGGTATTCGACCCTGTGGACTTGCGCGATTCCTGGCAGCCAGAAACCAAAATCGCCCTGGCGGATTTGGAGTTCGAGGAAACTCCACTGCCGCTCTGCGGCCGCAGCTTGCTCAAACGCGCGATCCAGGATTGGCGCGACATAGGATTGGAGCCAATGGTCGGCGTCGAGTATGAAGCTAACATATTTGAGCCAGACGGTAAGGGCGAATGGAAGCCTTATGATGCAGCGGGCTCTTATGTCTACGGTACAGGACCTTGCACTGACCCGCGTGGTGTTCTCGAACACATCTGGGACAAGATCAACGATGTTGGTCTGCCGATCGAGTCAATGAACAGCGAGTTTGATGCGGCGCAATACGAGATGACCTTGCACTACCGCGACGCCCTAGGCGCTATAGATGACGCTTTCCTGTTCCGTCTCATGAGCCGAGAAATCGCTACAGAAATGGGTTTGTTGATGAGTTTCATGCCAAAGCCTCATTCGGATATGGGCGGCAGCGGATTTCATATCAACTTTAGCCTGAACGACCCTCACGGAAATAATGTCCTAGCCGATCCGAGTGCAGAGGACGGACTCGCTGATTTGACCAGACATGCTGTCGCGGGATTACTGCAACATCACGAATCGCTCGGCGCACTGCTTGCGCCACTCAGCAACTCTTACCGCCGATTAGTGCCGGCCAGCATGTCCGGCTACTGGTGTAATTGGGGGTATGACCACCGTGGCGTAACAGTCCGCATTCCAGGCGAGCGCGGGAGGGCTACGCGGATCGAACACCGTATGGCCGATTGCGGTGCCAACCCATACACGGTGACGGCTGCAATTCTGTTGGCTGCGAAACTTGGCGTCGCCAACAAGTACGAGCTGCAACCAGCAGAAACTGGAGATTGCTTCGAGAATACTGACGCCAAGCGTCATCTCGCCAACAACCTGAGCGATGCTCTTGTTGATCTTCAGAAGGACGAGATCCTCAAGAAAGCTATCGGTCCGGCGCTCATCGATCATTTCATTGCGATAAAGGAAGCCGAAGTGGAGAAAACCAAGGGCTTTGAAATCGGCGACGAATTTGCCTACTACGGACACTTCGTTTGATTGCCGCCAAAAACGATAGAGCGGGTTCGATGGGGAAAACCGATCATGGCGAATGAAATCGTAGAGATTGAAGGCATCTCCTTACCCACTGGTCATTTTATCGGCGGCGAGCACGTCTCTTCAGCCGAAACCTTTGAGACCCGCTCTCCCATGCAGTGGGACTGGAAGCTAGCTGATATTTCGCGCGGCACGAACGAAACGGCTGACCAGGCTGTGACTGCCGCGGTTGAAGCGTTTCCGGTCTGGAGCAACTACTCGGCGCAAGATCGCGCCACCTGCCTCAACCACCTGGCCGACCTAATCGAAGAGAACAAGGATGATATCGCGACCGTTGAGTGTCTCGACATGGCTATGTTGTTGGAGAGCCTTAAGTTACGACTGATTCCACGCGGTGCCCTGAACTTTCGAAACTACGCCGACATGCTCGTCGAGTCCGAAGAGCGTGTCTGGTCGTCGAAGGGGACCCTCAACCGGATCATCCGTATGCCCGCCGGTCCTGCCGTGATCATCACGCCTTGGAACGCACCGTTTATGTTATCAACCTGGAAGGTGGCGCCGGCGCTAGCTTCTGGAAACACAGTAATTCTCAAGCCGGCAGAGTGGTCACCGCTGTCGGCAGCCAAGCTCTCCGAATTCATAAACGAGGCCGGATTCCCAAAGGGTACTTTCAACATCGTTCAGGGTTTTGGTAGCGATGTCGGCGCGACGCTCGTGTCTGACCCACGCGTTAAACGACTTAGCTTCACCGGCTCACCAGAGACCGCCCGGAAAATCGGCTACGCAGCGGCGGAAAATATCGTGCCGTTCACCGCTGAACTCGGCGGTAAGAGTCCGCTGATAGTTTTCGAAGACTGCGATCTTGATGCCGCCGCGAAGAAGGCCGCAGGTCAGTTTGATGACTCGGGTCAGGTGTGCCTCGCAGGCACGCGTCTGCTTGTTCAGAACAACGTAATGGGTGCCTTTCTCAAAAATTTCCATGCTTATACTGACCAGCATGTCATGGGTGACAGCCGCGACGCGGCGACCACCATGACGGCGCTGATTCACCCAGTTCACTGCGCGAAGGTCGACGCGTTTGTCAAGCGCGCGCGTGCCAATGGTGACGAAATCATCCGCGGTGGAAAGATCCATAAAGAAGGGAGTCTCTGGTACGAGCCAACGCTGGTCCGACCCAAGAGCAACAGATCCGAAATCGTTCAGAACGAAGTCTTCGGACCAGTGCTGACAATCCAGGGCTTTGAAACAGAGGAAGATGCCATCGGTCTCGCGAACAGCACAAAGTATGGACTTTCAGGCATCATTTATACGTCGAGTGCAGAACGCGCCGAACGCGTCGGCCGTGCCGTACGATCAGGAATCGTCTGGATAAACTGCTTCCTAATACGCGACCTCAGCGCGCCATTCGGCGGCATCGGTGAAAGTGGCATTGGCCGCGAGGGCGGAGACTATGCACTCGATTTTCACGCCGATCTCAAAACTCTTCAGATCTATGAAGGTTCCGTTACCTAAGCAATCTACAGAGTACTGACGAGATTCAAAAGCCGCCTTTCAAGGTGTGGAAGGCGGCGTCAACTTGCCCGAAAAATGTAGCCTAGAGGTTGTCGCGGGTAATGGTACGGCCGACTTTCCAGGTCAAACCAATATCGCGCCAATAAGCACCGATTTTTTCGCGCACCGGCAGAAGATGAAGCTCTTCGTTTGGTGACTCGATATAGGAAAGATCGAAATCGCCGGTGAAGGTGGCTCCGATGTCTACCTCGCTGCCAGAGGCAGCGATCAACTCGTTAAGTGCATCACTACCATCGATTTCGATCGTTGGCATCTGCCGGCTATGAAGCATCGGATGGCCATTGACAAAGCCGTTGTGATCACTCTCACCAGTGATGTTGAAGATGCCCTCGGCGATACGCCGATCATTAACCGCCAGCGTAGCGCCAAATTTACCACCGAACTTAAGGCGCGGACCGCCCAAGCCAACGGTGGCGGGCCGTGTAAGGTGAATGGAGCCAAGTCGCTTGGGGTAACCCTGAAATATACCCCGCAACATCGCGAAGTCTTTGTCGACCCAAATGAACAGGCAGCGCGTATACGTCTCACCTTGATACTTACAACGAACAACTAGGAATACCTCCTTATACTGTGCACGCACGGGATCCAGGAGTTCGCTGAAGTCGTTTCCGCAACTTTGCCAATCAGCCCAGATCAAGGCGACCGCGCCGGGGTCTTCATCGGCTAGGTCAATGCCCTCAGGCAGATGAAGCTTCACCGCATCGACGTCTGTACGGTACTCAAACGTCAATAACTGACCGCTATAGTGCCACGGCGGGTTGGGCAACACCGTCCCTTGGCCAGTCGGTGTCCGTGGAAACAGGAACCCTTTCATCTCTCGCCCTCACTTAATTCACCAAACAGAGTTGTGTGGCCCAATCCAACTGACGATGAGGTCACATTATCGATGACGATTTCCGACGTCTATTGCCGAATCAGCCAGATCCGGTGTAAGCCGACGAAATGTCCGGTATTGCTATGCTAGGCCATATGACACTGCGACATTGACAGACTATCACGATAACCTACTGCGCGCTGCTATCAGCGCTAAAAAGGCTAGAGAATTATGACCGAGTACCGAAAGATTGTGCTAGACGGCTACCCTACACTCGTTGAGCGTGACGGCGAAGAGCTTGTCTGCCGCGACGGTAGGCGTGTCGCAATCGATAACGCCGTTCACTTGCCGCCTGTTGATCCGCAGAAAATCATCTGCGTTCATCTTAACTACAAAAGCCGCGTCGACGAATTCATGACAAAACTACCGCCGGCGCCGACGTTTTTTCACAAACCGCTGACGGCGTTGAGTAGTCACAAAGCCAACATCGTCCGCCCGCTGCGTTGCAAGTATCTAAACTACGAAGGTGAAATTGCCATCGTTATCGGCAAACATTGCCGGAATATCAGTCAGGAAAAAGCCGGTGACTATATACTCGGGTATGCCGTTTCCAACGATTATGGTCTCCACGATTTTCGGGATACCGACGCTGGATCAATGCTGCGGGTCAAAGGCTCCGACACCCTCTGCCCGATCGGCCCAGGCTTGATAACCGGATGGGATTTTCAAAACAAGAGGATCACCACGTCGGTCAACGGCGAGATTCGTCAGGATGGCAACACGGCCGAGATGGAGTGGGACATGCATTATCTAGTCGCCGACATCGCACGGACCATAACATTGGTACCTGGAGATGTCCTGTTGTCGGGAACACCGGCAAACAGCCGCCCGGTCTATCCCGGCGACATCGTCGAGGTTGAGGTTGAAGGCCTCGGCAAGCTGACCAATACGATAATTGAGGGCCCGGCACCAATTCGTGACGATGTTGGCGCACAGCCGACGGAGTCCGAGGAAGTCATCTCCACGGCCATGGGCGGTGATTGGCAGTTCCGCGGCATTCGGGCCGCAGGCGGCCAGGGCTCCGCGTTCTACGAGTCGGCCCTTGAGG
>CAZUXZ010000103.1:0-48467 GCA_964624055.1 uncultured Rhizobiaceae bacterium
GGATAAGTACGCTTGACAGTATTAGTTAAATCGCCTCAACTCACTGCCTCAATCTGCTTCGAGGAGTCTGCATATGTCTAAAAGTAAGCTGTTGTCCCGATCCGCGCTTCTGGTTGTGCCGATCGCCTTGGCCGTGGCGGGGTGGCAGACGGCAACGAGCGATTCGGGCGCCACCCAAAGCGGCGGTGCCGGCGATGGTGCTCTGGAGACCGCGCAAAGCGCGAAGCAGGATGCCATGAGGAATCAGAACTCGATCATTTCTCTCAAGAATGATATAGCCGCCTTGCGCGATGAAATTTTGGCGTCCAGCGCCGCGTCTGAGCGGGCCGCTAACGCTGCCGAGCGGGCAGCCGAAGATGCCAAGGCCGCAGCTGACAAGGCTGACCGGATCTTCCAGCGTCAGATGCGTAAGCAGTAGCTCGCCTTTTGTTGAGGCCCGGGAAGGACCTAGACCGACAAAAATCGTTATTTGTTAACGACTTGGGCAAGGCCTCAAGGCGTTACTCGCACAGGCGACCCGGTGCGCTCTAACAGTGCATTTCGAATTGCCGGCCAGTTGAGGCGGGACAGCTCGTCGCCAGCAAGATTTCTGAGTTTATAAATGGGGTCGTTATTGGAGCGTTTCGCCGCGCTCAAAATCCTGCCGTCACGTTCTAAGTCGTCGACCTGTTCTGGTTCGGGGTGGACGTCCATATATAGCTCTCCACCGGACCTGCCGATCTTGATCGGCTGGTTGATGACCTGCACCGTTGTGCCTAAAGGCACCTCACCGAATAGCTTTTCGATGCTTTCCGGATACAGCCGGATACAGCCGTGGCTTACACGCCGGCCAACGCCCCAGGGCATGTTGGTGCCGTGGACTAGATAGGTCGGCCAGTCGAAATAAAGGGCGTGCTGGCCGAGCGGATTATTGGGCCCGGCGCGTACGACTTTCGGCAAATGGGGATGCTTTTCACGAATTGATTTGGGTGGATACCAAATCGGATCTTTTGTCTTGCGGGTGATTTTCGTGGTGCCAAGAGGTGTGTCCCAACCATCGCGCCCAACGCCGATCGCATAGGTTTGGATGCCGTCTTCAGCAAAGAAGTAAAGGCGGTGTTCTGCAAGATTAATAATTACTCCCTCGCGTGGGGCGTCCGGTAGTAGATGCCCGGTGGGTAGAACAATCTCCGTGCCGTCTCCGGGGATCCAGGGGTCAGTCCCTTGATTTGCAGCGACAATTTCGACAAAGCCGAGCTCATTGTCTCGTGCGAGGTCCAGCAATGTATCCTCATGCTTGGCGGTGTAAGTCTGGACCGAACCCAGCAGGTCACCGCGCAGCTGAGCGTCGGCCCTTGCAATTCCCGTATTAGACGCGAGTATCGTGGCAAAGGCTATTGAGACCGCAGTTCGGGCTATCCTGTTGGCCACGAGCCTCACTAGATGATCAATTAGTTTTGGCATAAACATAAACAGTCGCCGTCGGTTGCCCATTGTGCCCGTGAAATGCCTTATTATGCCAATCTGGGTTCGAAACTCCGGCTAGAAGAACTATCGTCACGGGGAACGTTTCTATATTTATACAGTTAGAGTGCAAACCCTTTATTAACGTAGAGCGAACACACTTTTCCAGAGGTGTTGGACAAGCGGCTCGCCTCGAAACGAGCGCAGCAGGTCCGATCGTCGAAAATTGTGACCCGCTTATTTAGTTGAATAATCTACGATAGGCAGCGGCCTGCTCACAGCGAGCGATTATGTTACCAATGGCCAGGGCGTTGATCGGGAAAGCGTCGCTTTCGGTGAGCGCAACCTTAAGTTCTTTCAGCAGATCGCCTGGCTTGACGAAATGGTCGCTATAGACGTGTCCTAATCAGGGATATCTGGTAATTAAGTAAACCGAGTGCCCCGCAAAGCTCTAAAATTCGTAACCGATCGTGGTGCCTAGAAACAATTGGTTCTCTGCATCGGGAATGCTGAGCGGCGACGCCGCGGCATCGCCAATCAACCGCTTCCATTGCCCGACGAACAGGCTGTGCCAGTTTTCGTCCCAATCAAATCTGAAAGTTATATCGCTGGCGATATCTTTGAATCCCGCTCCCGGATTAAAGATGGGTCTCGCGAGCGATGTGGCATTGGCCTGCTGAGCGCCCACGCCATAGTAAGCGGTCATATAGTTCTCGCTAGCATAGGTGCCCCATCCCGTGAAGCTGACACCGAGTTGATTGGTAATGCGCTTACCGTATCCGGCAGCTAGGGTCAGGAGCGAGCCGTTATGCCCTTTTTCGCTAGAAATGGATTGTTTGTAATCGACCGAAAACCGGTAGCTGTCAGCATACCACTCCCCGAAAATACCTGCCTCGAACACGCTGTCCAAATCGCCCATGCCGAGTAAATGCGGCGAAACGCTTTCTTCTCGACCGGGGTCGTAGGTCAAATATGATCCCGCAGCGAATGTGCGGCTGCTGAGCAGCTTGGCGCCAAAACCGCGACGTAAATGTTCTCCAAACGAATCCCGCCAATCAAAAAATAATCGGTCGCGCCAGCTAATGTGTATGCTGGGAAACACCATCACGTCATAATTATCATCTCCTTCATAGTTCGGTTCCAAAGCGGGGCCCACTCCAAGCGAAATATCGAAGTCCGATAGGACCCCATCTCTCCTGTGCGGCTTGAAACCGGATTCCCCCGGTGAGGGTGGAAGAACAGCGTCTGTTTCCAAAGATAGTGTCGGTTGCTCGGCGACGGCATTTACCGTGCTACCGATTTCTGGGGTGATCAACGATGCAGCTCGGGTGATTTTCTCAGCGAATCCGGGAAATGCGTCCAACGCGTCCAAACTGACTTTAAGAGAATAGGCCGGGGCCAAGTGCGCTGCAGCTTGTACAATTGCTTCTACAGAACTCGGGTGAGAAGAGATGGCGTCGATAACCGCCGCTGATAATATGTTCGCATCCGCATGACGAGCAGCCGACTGAATCATCGTCAGGGTGGTTGGGGGGATATCGTTCTGCGCCCGGGCGGGTACCCCTGCTTGGGAAAGCCAAATTAGCCCAGCCAGCAGGCCTATTGAAGCCGTTCCCGCCATTTTTGACCACATACGACTACGACCTAGTCCCGCCATTCTAGACGCCTTTCTGTTACAAAAGTTCCGTCGATTCTCGCCGAGCTGCCCGGCATTGGCAAGCAGGGCCTGTTACCCTGTTTCGAGCGGAGTATCATCGCGCCCGCCCCATTCGGTCCAAGAACCGTCATAGACGGCGACGGCGCTATGGCCGCAGGTAAAGAGTGCAAGCGCTAGCAGCGAAGCGGAGATGCCTGAGCCGCAAGTTGTAACTACAGGCCGTGTCAAGTCGATGCCCCGTTTGGCGAGCGCCGCCTCAATTTTTTCGGCTGGCAGGAGCGATTTGTTGTTTGCGTCTATAAGGTCGGAATAAGGCAGGTTGGCGCTGCCGGGGATATGACCGGAGCGCAAACCGGGGCGAACTTCCGGCTCGCTGCCAACAAACCGTCCGTGCCCCCGCGCATCGATAACCTGCTCCGAATTGGTTTGTACATTGCTTAGCATTTGCGCCAGATCACGTACCAGTTCTGGTCTATAGTCGGCGTCGAATATACCTGCGTCCGGCAAGGCAGGACCCGAACACGTTGCTAGGCCAAGTGCGCGCCAAGCCGGTAGACCACCGTCCAGTACCGCAACTCTATCATGCCCGAAAACCCGAAGCGTCCACCAGGCACGAGGTGCGCTGAAAAGACCCACGCTGTCATAGGCGATGACCAAATCCCCATTGGATATACCAAGGTGCGCCAGTTGTTCGCCAAAGTGCTGAGCATGCGGCAGCATATGGGGGAGGGGATTATCCGGGTCGCGCAGCACGTCGATATCGAAGAACACCGCGCCTTCGATATGAGTTTCTTCGAACTCGGAGACTGGATTTCTCTCTTCGCCGGGCAAAAACCAGGAGGCGTCGATAATTTTTACGTCGGGTGCTGTCAAATGCTCGGCGAGCCAGGTCGCCGAGACCAGTGGTCCAGGCAGTTGGGTGTTCACGCCGGCTCCTTGAAATTGATAACGATTCGCCGGTGATGGCGGCCCTTGTTCTCAATTTTACGTACAATCACCGGTCCGATTTCGTCCGTCTGCGCGACATGGGTGCCGCCACAGGGCTGTAGATCTATATTCTCTACATTAAGAAGCCGTACGCGCCCCTGGCCAGTCGGCGGCTTGACCAGCATGGTGCGCACCAGCTCAGGCTGAACTTCAAGCTCTTTATCTGTGATCCAGCGGGTGGACGTCGGCGCGTTGCTCGCGATCAATTCGTTGAGGCGTGCTTCTATAGCGGCTTTGTCGAGGGAGGTCTCCGGCAGATCAAAATCGAGCCGGCCCTTGTCGGCCCATAATTGTCCGCCGGTCACCGGTGCCTCAATTACCGCGCAGAGTAAATGTAAGCATGTATGCATGCGCATGTGCTTGTGTCGGCGTTCCCAGTTGATTTCGGCGGTAACTTCTGTTCCTACGTTGGGAAGCAGCGCGTCCTCGGCGACTAGGTGCAATATGTCACCCGTTTCCTTATCCTTGACCGTATTTTTGATGACGATCTCGGTGCTGTCGGCGAGCTTGAGAATGCCACAATCTCCCGGCTGGCCGCCGGAAGTAAAATAGAACACGGTGCAGTCGAGCTGAATGGCGCCAGGCGCCGCGGCGGTGACGTGCGCCTGGCAACTGCGCGCATAGGCGTCCTTGGAGAAAAGCAGTTCAGTCACTGCTATTGCCGCTGCCGATATCTAGCCAATGGGGCACGGGAAGGCCTTTGGCACGGAGAAATGTCGGATTGAACATATTGCTCTGATAGCGCATGCCGTAATCGCAGAGTATCGTCACGATGGTGTGGCCGGGACCGAGTTTCTCGGCGAGTCGTATCGCGCCGGCGATATTGATGCCGCTTGAGCCACCCAGAACATGTCCCTCGTTTAGGACCAAATCGAAGATGATCGGCAGCGCTTCTTCGTCGGGGATCTGGAAGGGCTCGTCGATCGGCGCGTCCTTGAGGTTGGCGGTGATACGGCTTTGCCCAATTCCCTCCATGATCGAACTGCCCTCCGCCTTCAATTCGCCATTGGTAAAAAAATTATAAAGTGCCGCCCCCATAGGGTCAGCCATGCCTATAACTATATTGGGGTTGCGCTCCTTCAACGCTATGGCGGTGCCGGCCAGCGTGCCGCCGGTGCCAACGGCGCAAACGAAGCCGTCGACCTTGCCGCCTGTCTGCTCCCAAATCTCTGGGCCGGTGGTTTTGATATGCGCCTGACGGTTGGCAGTATTGTCAAATTGGTTAGCCCAAATCGCGCCATTCTGTTCTTTGGTGGTGATTTCCTCGGCAAGGCGGCCGGAATATTTGACGTAATTGTTTGGGTCCCGGTAGGGAACTGCTGGCACCTCGATCAGCTCCGCGCCGCACAGCCGGAGCATGTCCTTTTTCTCCTGACTTTGCGTGTCGGGAATGACGATCATTGAGCGGTATCCAAGCGCGCTGCCGATTAACGCGAGGCCGATACCGGTATTACCCGCCGTACCTTCTACGATTACGCCGCCTGGTTTAAGCAAGCCGCGTTTTTCCGCGTCGCGCACGATAAACAGCGCCGCGCGGTCCTTCACCGAGCCCCCTGGGTTGAGAAACTCGCACTTGCCGAGAATCTCGCAGCCCGTGCGCTCCGACGCGGCCTTGAGACGAACCAGAGGCGTGTTTCCGATCAGTTCAATAAAATCAATTTTTACAGTCATTTTCCGTAAAATTTCGGTATAACGGCCGTGGGAAATCTAGCCCGCCACTGGGACGCGATCAAGGCGTATAACCGGCTTGCCGCCGGGGCGCCAGCGCGGCACACTCATATTCAACCAACAATAAAAGGCATCGGGTTAAATGAATGACCGCAAGGAAATAGAGCACCCGTATCTGTTGTTCCTGGGCGATGCCCATGACCATTTGGCGGCCAAGACGGCGCGCGGTATCGTCGACTGGCGGTCGGACTGGTGCCTCGGGCAATTGCGTCTCGACGGTTGCCACGCGAACGCCGGCATTGGCGATATGACCGTTTCCGAAGCAGCGGAAGCGGGCGCGCGCTCGTTGATCGTGGGCGTCGCCAATCGTGGCGGCGTCATCCCAGACCATTGGATCGATACTCTGTCAGAGGCGCTCGACCATGGTATGGACCTTGCTGCCGGGCTCCATATGCGCCTTAGTGACATCCCGGCACTGCGCGACAAGGCGCAGGCATTGGGCCTATCATTATTCGACGTGCGCAACCCCGACCGTAACTTCTCCCTTGCCTCTGGCGTCAAGCGCCCAGGCAAGCGACTGCTCACCGTCGGCACAGATGCGTCCGTCGGAAAGATGTACACCACGCTTGCTATAGAGCGCGAATTGCAGGTGCGTGGTGTGGCGGTCGATTTCCGCGCCACTGGACAAACCGGCATCTTCATCGCCGGCGAGGGCGTTTCGGTTGATGCGGTGGTGGCGGACTTTATCTCGGGTGCTACAGAATGGCTCACCCCGCCCAACGATCCAGATCATTGGGACGCTGTCGAGGGTCAGGGCTCGCTGTTCCACCCGTCTTTTGCCGGAGTGACACTGGGTCTCATCCACGGCGCACAACCCGATGCCATCGTGCTTTGCCACGAGCCGAGCCGCGAGCATATGCGCGGCCTACCGGGTTGGCCGCTGCCGGATCTTTGCGAATGCCTCACGGCCAATCTTGCAGCCGCGCGGCTGACCAACGAGGCTGTGTTCTGTGCGGGTGCCGCGATCAATACCAGCCAGCTCGACGAGGATGCAGCAAATCGCATTCTGAACGAAACGTCGAACTTACTGGGTTTGCCCTGCGTTGACCCTATGCGAACGGGCGTCGCGTCGATCGTCGACCGGCTACTCTAGACCATGCGCACCCTCCGCGTCCGCGCGGAAACCTGGCCCATGTGCGGCACCTTTCGTATCTCGCGCGGTGCGCGCACGGAAGCGCCCACGGTTGTTGTAGAAATCGAGCAGCAGGGTGTTATGGGCAGGGCCGAATGCGTCCCCTATCCACGTTACGGCGAGAACATTGAAGGCGTGATGGCGGAAATCGAAAACCGGCGTGGTGACATAAAAGCGGGGATGACGCGGCAGGCACTGCAAGATGCGCTGCCCGCCGGTGCTGCGCGCAACGCCCTTGATTGTGCTCTGTGGGACTTTGAGGCGAAGGCGAGCGGTAAGCGCGCCTGGGAACTTGCAGGCGTCGAGCCGCCCGAGCCTGTGACGAGTGCTATGACGCTCAGCCTCGATACGCCGGAGAACATGGCCAAGGCGGCGCGCGCCTCGGCCCATCTTTTACTTCTTAAGCTCAAGTTGACTGGCGAGGGCGATGTTGAGCGGGTGCGCGCGGTTAGGGGCGGCGCGCCGAATTCGCGCCTCATTGTTGATGCCAATGAGGGTTGGCGACCAGAAATGCTTGATACCATACTGCCGGCACTCGCTGAGTTCGGCGTTGAGATGGTCGAGCAACCCTTGGCCGTGGCCGAGGACGATGCCTTGATTGGGTGCGATCTCGCCATTCCCGTCTGTGCCGATGAATCTTGCCACACCCGCGCCGATCTCGACCGACTGGAAGGCCGATACCCGATGATCAACGTCAAGCTCGACAAAACTGGCGGGCTTACGGAGGCGTTGGCGCTTGTGCAAGAGGCGCGAGCGCGCGGTTTTCGTGTGATGATTGGCTGCATGGTGGGCTCGTCCCTGGCCATGGCGCCGGCCTTTCTGTTGACGCCCTTGGCGGATTATGTAGATCTTGATGGGCCGCTCCTGATAGCTCGAGATTTTGAACCAAGATTGCGCTACGACGATACCCTGGTACACCCGCCGGAGCCCAGATTATGGGGCTGATTGACCAA
Organism: uncultured Rhizobiaceae bacterium; assembly: GCA_964624055.1. Classification (GTDB taxonomy): domain Bacteria; phylum Pseudomonadota; class Alphaproteobacteria; order UBA828; family UBA828; genus PTKB01. The sequence goes on from CAZUXZ010000103.1 coordinate 7,901, forward strand.
AATAACGCATTGCCGCATAATTTTTGCGGTTGCGAATAGACACTTGGGCTCGGCGATGACCGATTTTCCTACAATGAGCTTTGACGATTGGCATGCGCTCGCCGAAAAGGAGCTGAAAGGTGCTGACGCGGATAGTTTGACCTGGCAGACTCCAGAGGGCATCGCTGTCAAACCGCTTTATACCGCAGCCGATCTCGAAAACATGGAGAGCGATGGCGAGATGCCGGGCTTTGCACCATTCACCCGGGGCATACGTGCCACCATGTTTGCTAATCGGCCCTGGACAATCCGCCAATATGCCGGCTTTGCCACCGCCGAAGAATCGAACGCTTTCTACAAGCGTAATCTCGCCGGCGGCCAGAAGGGTCTATCGATTGCTTTCGATCTTGCGACCCACCGGGGTTATGACAGCGATCATCCCCGGGTGCGCGGCGATGTAGGCAAGGCGGGAGTCGCCATCGATAGCGTTGAGGACATGAAGATATTGTTCGACGGCATCCCCTTGGACGAAGTCAGCGTTTCGATGACCATGAATGGAGCAGTGCTGCCAGTGACGGCCGCCTTCATCGTTGCCGCCGAGGAAGCGGGCGTGGCGGAGGATAAACTCTCGGGCACTATACAGAACGATATCCTCAAGGAATTCATGGTACGCAACACTTACATCTATCCGCCCGAACCCTCGATGCGCATCGTCGCCGATATCATCGCCCACACGGCTAAGAACATGCCGCGCTTCAATTCCATCTCAATCTCTGGCTATCATATGCAAGAGGCGGGCGCGACGCTGGTGCAAGAACTCGCCTTCACCCTTGCTGACGGGCTCGAATATGTTCGCGCAGCAACATCGCGCGGCTTGCCGATTGATCAGTTCGCTCCGCGACTTTCCTTCTTCTTCTGTGTCGGTATGAACTTCTTCATGGAGGTCGCCAAGTTGCGTGCGGCGCGGCTCCTCTGGGCACGAATCATGCAGCAATTCGCGCCCGAAGATCCGCGCTCCCTCATGCTGCGCACACATGTGCAGACTTCTGGCGTCTCGCTCACCGAGCAGGACCCCTATAACAACGTTATCCGCACCGCCTATGAGGCGATGGCGGCGGTCTTGGGCGGCACTCAGTCCCTGCACACTAACTCGCTAGACGAGGCGGTGGCGCTCCCAACCGATTTTTCTGCCCGTATAGCACGCAACACGCAATTGATCTTGGCGGAGGAGACCGGCGTACGCCACGTGGTCGATCCGCTCGGTGGCTCCTACTATGTCGAATCTCTCACCCATTCGATTGCCGACGCTGCTTGGAAACTGATCAAAGAGGTCGAGGAGATGGGCGGCATGACCCGCGCCGTCGAGGCCGGCATGCCAAAACTCCATATTGAGGAATCAGCTACCCGCCGCCAAGCGCGAGTCGACCGTCGCGAGGAGGTTATTGTCGGCGTCAACAAATATCAGTCCAGCAGCGACGACATGCCGGAGCTTCTTGATGTCGATAACACCGCTGTGCGCGAGGCGCAGATTGCGCGCATTGAGAAGATTCGTGCCAAGCGTGACGAACAGGCCTGCCGGGCTGCCCTCAATGCCCTCATGGAAGGCGCCAAGGGAGAGGACAATCTGCTTGCCTTATCTATCGACGCTATGCGTACCCGCGCCACGGTGGGTGAGGTGTCGGACGCGCTGGAGGCACATTTCACTCGCCATCGTGCGGCGACGCGAGCGGTTTCGGGCATTTATGCCTCTGTCTATGCCAATGACGAGGAATTTACTAATATCCGCTCTGACGTCGCCGCCTTTGAGCGGCGTGAAGGTCGGCGGCCCCGCATGCTTGTGGTCAAGCTCGGCCAGGACGGCCACGATCGTGGAGCTAAGGTGATTGCCACCGCCTTCGCCGATATTGGCTTCGATGTCGATATCGGCGCGCTGTTCCAGACCCCAGAGGAAGCAGCGCGCGAGGCAATCGAAAACGACGTCCATGTCGTCGGTGTCTCCAGCTTGGCGGCCGGACATAAAACCCTGGTGCCCGAGTTGATCTCTGTATTGAAGTCGCAAGGGGCGAGCGATGTGCTAGTTGTTTGCGGCGGCGTCATTCCGCCCAAGGATCACGATTATCTCATTGAAGCTGGCGTTGCTGCCGTCTACGGCCCTGGCACAAATATCCCCAAGGCCGCCGCCAAAATTATGTCCCTGATCGAAAGGTCTTAGTCTTCGCGTATCCCACCGAATTTGCAATGCCGTAATTTGGTAACCATTTAATGTAAAGCTTGGAGATTTTCGTAAGGAAGAATTCGTTTTGAGCGCAACGGAGGTGCATACCTATACGCTCGGCGAAAGGCTCGTCGACAATATCTGCCATGCTCTCGGCGTTGGCGCTAGCATTTCCGGGCTAGTCATGCTGGTTATCGTTTCAAGCCGCTATTCCGGTGCGCTGCCGATGACCAGTTTTGCGATCTATGGCGGTACGCTCCTGCTCGTCTTCACTGCCTCCGCGCTCTATAACGTGCTTCGATTTGGCGTGCTCAGCAAGGTGCTGCGCCTGTTGGATCACTCCGCGATATATCTTCTTATCGCCGGAACCTACACGCCGGTCGCGCTTAACAGTATTCCTGGAGCTTGGGGTTGGAGCCTGTTCGGCGTGGTGTGGGGCCTTGCGCTCGCCGGCGTCGCGCTCATACTCGCTTTTCCGGGGCAGTTTGAGAAGCTTGCTATCGGGCTTTATCTCGCCACCGGCTGGGCTGGGCTAGTTGCCATTGAACCTCTCGTCACCAATTTACACTGGGTGGCCCTGATTTTGTTCGGTATCGGCGGATTCTTCTTCACCGCCGGGGTCGGCTTTCATCTCTGGACCGGACTACGCTATCACAATGTGATCTGGCATGTCTTCGTTCTCGCAGGTGCCATGTGCCACTATTTCTCTGTGATCTTCTTCGTCCGACCGAGTTTGTGATCAAAAGCCGGAGGCGATTGCCAAATACCGCAATAATCCCTAACTAACAATTATGGGGCCGTTCGGTCCGCCTTTGAACCTGCGCGAGAGTTTATGGTCCACATGCCCCGCGAAGCGCAAGAAATGCGGCCACCCGCCGCACGCTCGCATATGCACACCATCCGCACGATACTTCCTTATCTTTGGCAGCGCTCGTTCGAGATGCGCGGGCGGGTGGTTTTGGCTCTGATCCTTCTGGTATTGGCCAAGGTGGCCAATGTCTACGTACCGATCCTCTATAAACAGGCAATCGACATATTGGGAGAGGATCAAGCCGTCGTAATCGTGGTGCCGATTGCGTTGCTTATTGCCTATGGCGCTCTGCGTGTCGCGACGGTCGCTTTCGGCGAGTTGCGGGACGCGGTGTTTGCCAAGGTGGCTGAACGCGCCATCCGTAACGTTTCGCTTCGTGTGTTTGAGCATCTTCATCGCCTGTCGCTTCGCTTCCATCTTGAGCGGCGCACTGGCGGCCTGTCTCGTGCCATCGAGCGCGGTGTGAAGGGTATTGAGTTCCTACTCACCTTTATGCTGTTCAACATACTTCCTACCCTGGTGGAAGTCATCATGGTGTGTGGCATTTTGTGGTGGTTCTACGGCGTTTCCTATGCCGCCATCACCTTCGTTACCATTGCCGCCTATATCGCCTTCACGCTCATAGTCACCGAATGGAGACTCAAATTTCGCCGTCGCATGAATCAGCAGGATTCAGAGGCTCATACCAAGGCAATCGACAGTCTGCTCAATTATGAAACAGTCAAATATTTCGGCAATGAGCAGCATGAGGCCGAGCGTTTCGACGAATCGCGCCAACGCTATGAGAAAGCGGCGGTACAGAGCAAGACAAGCCTCTCGATGCTCAATATTGGCCAGGGAGCGATAATCGCCATCGGCCTTACGGGAATCACTATTAAAGCAGGCTACGAGGTCGCCATCGGCACCATGACTATCGGCGATTTCGTTCTAGTAAACACTTACCTCATCCAGCTCTATATTCCGCTAAACTTCCTCGGCTTCGTTTATCGCGAAATCAAGCAGTCGCTTACGGATATGGAGGCGATGTTTGAGCTCACCCATGTTTATCCGGAGATTGAGGACAAGTCGGATGCCCAACCACTTGAGGTAACTGACGGCGAGATCCGGTTTGACCATGTGCGTTTCGCCTATGACGAGCGTCGTTGCATTCTCGATGATGTCTCCTTCGAAGTACCGCCAGGACAGACGGTAGCTATCGTTGGCGCCTCGGGCGCGGGCAAGTCCACCGTCTCGCGCATTCTCTTCCGCTTCTACGATATCGAAGCAGGTGCTGTCTGCATTGACGGCCAGGATATTCGTGAGGTGCAGCAGGATAGCTTGCGTGCTGCAATTGGCATCGTTCCGCAAGATACGGTGATGTTTAACGACAGCATCTATTACAACATTGCCTACGGCCGACCAGAGGCAAGCAAGGACGATATCGAGCTGGCCGCGCGCCTTGCTCACATTCACGATTTTATTGTCTCTCTGCCTGACGGCTATGAAACGCAGGTGGGCGAGCGCGGGCTGAAGCTGTCTGGGGGTGAGAAGCAGCGCGTCGCCATCGCCCGAACCATCCTGAAGAACCCACGCATCATGCTGTTTGATGAGGCTACCTCGGCACTCGATTCCAAGACCGAGAAGGAGATTCAGGACAGTCTCCGCGAAGTGAGCCGTGACCGCTCCACGTTGGTGATTGCCCACCGCCTTTCAACCATTGTCGATTCCGATCAGATCTTGGTGCTCGAAAATGGTCGCATCGTAGAGCGCGGTCGCCATACCGAACTGCTTGCCGCCGACGGCAAATACGCCGAAATGTGGCGCCGCCAGCAGGAGACCGCCGAGCTGCAAAAGGAATTGGATGAGCGCCTAAAGCTTGAACAGCTCTCTCCGAGAAGAGAAGAAACCCCTGCATAAAGGTTTTCCACCATATTCGCCGCCGCCGTAAACCCAATTTTCGTAAACTTGTCAGCCGCCCCAGAATCTAACTGGACCGACGTCGAGATGGACGAAATCCGATGAGCGGTAGAGCCCGACGCCGCCCATGCCGAGCTCGACAGCTTTCCGCCAGACCTGCGCGCTGTCGATGCCCAGGACGCGCACATCGATCGCCATGCCATAGGTATGTAGGCTGTTGGTGGCGACGCCCTCGCTGGCCTTTTTCAGCATCTCGTTGGTTTTTACCGAACGGAAGCCGGATATCACGTCGAAGGTGGTTTCTCCGCCAAGCGCTTGGCTGAGCCAAAAGAGCTGATCGAAGACGCCTCGGAACATCTCGCCGATTTGGTCCGAGCGCCGGTCGCGTAGGAGATAGTCGAAATCGGCGAGCGCCTCGGCAAGATATTTGCCGTCGCGCCAATAGGTAAGATCAAGATATTCCTCGGTCCACAAATTGTGCAGCGTGACATTGCGCTCCTTAATTTGCCAATAACCGGCATTGCTGCGCCGCGGCCAGGCGTTGACGGAGGCAGCTACGCTTAATCCGGCGGCGCCAGCGATGATTTGCCGTCGCGTCGGATGCGTGCGCTGATTTTCGCTTCCTCCCATGGTGGCGTCTTATGGCAAAAAACAAATAACTTCACAATTCGGTGATCCCCAGACGATGCGGTTGCCGCCGCTGGCTGAGAGCGATAGGCTGCTGTCAAAGCCCGGATGCATCCGACATGCGAGCATCCTGGGGCGGATGAATTCTAGAACATGGGGATGAAATCATGGCCACAGCTACCGCTGAAATCGCTTCCGGTGTTTTTCTCAAAGATGTCAGACTGTTGCGCCAGCAATGTTATATAGACGGTTCTTGGGCCGATTCCGATAACGGCAAAACCATCGATGTAACAAATCCGGCGGACAACAGCTTGATTGGCACCGTGCCGGCGATGGGCGCCGATGAGACACGCCGAGCGATCGAGGCGGCGAACCGTGCTTACCCGGCATGGCGTGCGAAGACGGCCAAGGAGCGCTCGAAAATCTTGCGTAAATGGTTTGAACTGATGATGGAAAATCAGGAAGACCTTGCCATGATAATGACCGCTGAACAGGGCAAGCCGATGGCGGAGTCTCGCGGCGAGATCGTTTATGGCGGTTCTTTCGTTGAATGGTTCGCGGAGGAGGGCAAGCGCGCTTATGGTGATGTGGTTCCCCAGCCGACTAACGACAGGCGAATCGTTGTCACAAAGGAGCCGATCGGTGTTGTCGGGCTGATCACGCCATGGAACTTTCCTAATGCGATGATCACTCGCAAGGCCGGCCCGGCGCTGGCCGCGGGTTGTACTGTGGTGGCGCGCCCTGCGACCTCGACGCCTTATTCGGCGTTGGCGCTATGCGAACTTGGTGAACGCGCCGGTTTCCCGCCGGGGGTGCTCAACATTTTGACCGGTCCGTCGCGAGAGATGGGTGGCGAGATGACCTCCAACCCGATCATACGCAAGCTCTCGTTCACTGGGTCCACTGAGGTCGGCAAGATTCTTATCGAGCAATGCGCCTCGACCGTGAAAAAAGTCTCCATGGAACTCGGTGGCAACGCACCCTTCATAGTGTTCAATGATGCTGACATGGACGAAGCGATCTCCGGTGCGATGGCGTCGAAGTACCGCAACACCGGGCAGACGTGTGTCTGCGCCAACCGGTTCCTGGTGCAGGATGGCGTCTATGATGAATTCGCCGAAAAGCTCGCCGCAGAGAGCGATAAGATGCGGGTTGGCAACGGCCTTCAGGGCGAGACCGAGCAGGGGCCACTGATTGATATGGCGGCGGTCGAGAAGATCGAGGAGCATATCCAGGACGCAGTTGAGAAGGGTGCTACAATCGTTACCGGTGGCGAGCGCCACGAGCTTGGCGGCAGCTTTTTCCAACCGACCGTTATCGCTAATGTCAACACCCAGATGAAGGTCGCTCGCGAGGAGACCTTTGGGCCTCTCGCGCCGCTCTTCCGCTTCCACACTGATGACGAAGCGGTGCAACTCGCCAACGACACCGAGTTTGGCCTCGCGGCCTATTTCTACAGCCGTGATATCGGCCGCATTTGGCGCGTTGCGGAGCAGCTCGAATATGGCATCGTCGGTATCAATGCCGGCATCATCTCTACTGAAGTCGCGCCCTTTGGCGGTATGAAGGAATCGGGTGTTGGACGTGAGGGTTCCCACTATGGTTTGGACGAGTTCATGGAGGTGAAATACCTTTGTATGGGCGGCATCGACACATAAGTCGCCAATGACCGATTTCGATCTATGCGTCGTCGGTGGCGGCTCGGGCGGCGTCGCTTGCGCTCGACGCGCGGCCAGTCATGGCGCGCGCGTTGGCTTGATCGAGGAAAGTCGCATGGGCGGCACCTGCGTTCATCGCGGTTGCATACCAAAGAAGTTTCTCGTCTACGCTTCGCATTTCAGTCACGATTTCGAGGACGCGACGGGATATGGCTGGACCGTCGGCGATACGAGTTTCGATTGGTACGAGATGATCGAAGCCAAGACCAAAGAGCTTGAGCGACTCGAGGGTATTTACCGCGGTTTACTAAAGAATTCCGGTGTAACCGCGATCGATGGACGCGGCCATCTGGTCGATGCCCATACGGTTGCTACCGGCAACGAGACCCATAGCGCAGAGACCATACTCATCGCCACCGGCGGTTGGCCGACAATGCCGGACATTCCAGGCATTGAGCTTGCGATCACCTCAAACGAGGCGTTTGACCTGCCAGAATTGCCCGAGCGCATCGTTATCATCGGTGGCGGCTATATCGCTTGCGAGTTCGCCTGCATCTTCAACGGCCTTGGCGTAGAGACGTTGCAGTTCTATCGCTCCGACATGATCCTGCGCGGCTTCGACATGGATATCCGAAAGATCGCTTGCGAAGAGATGCGAAGTGCAGGCGTGGGTGTTCAACTCAATACGAACGCCGTCAAGCTAGAGAAATCCTCCGGCGGTATCGCGGTGACGACGACCCATGGCGACGTAGTAGAGGTGGATCAGGTGCTGTTCGCCATCGGTCGTGACCCCAATACAGACGGCATCGGTCTTGATGATGTCGGCGTCGCACGCAACTACAGGGGCGCGGTAACTGTCGATTCGAGCTCGCGCAGTAATGTCGAGAACGTCTTTGCGGTAGGTGATTGCACCGACCGGGTCAACCTTACCCCGGTCGCGATCCATGAAGGCCGCTGCCTCGCCGAAACGCTCTATAACAATAATCCCCAGATACCAAATCACCACAACATTGCGACCGCCGTATTCACCCAACCGGAGATCGGCACTGTCGGCATGAGCGAAGAGGATGCACGCAGCCATTTTGTCGCCGTCGATATTTTCAAGACGCGCTTTCGTCCGCTCAAGCACACGCTCACTGGGCGTGATGAAAAAGTTTTTATGAAGCTGGTGGTCGACAAAAAGGACGACCGGGTTGTGGGCTGCCACATGATCGGCGACGCGGCAGGCGAGCTGGTACAGCTACTCAGCGTCGCCATCAAGGCCGGCGCCACTAAGGCGCAGTTTGACGATACCGTTGCCGTGCACCCCACTTCGGCCGAGGAATTCGTGACTATGTACGAGCCGGAGGGCCAGTAACATTGTTCATTGTCTTAATGAATTACTGGCGAAACTTGTGATAAGGGCGTATAGGCAGCGCCTAAATCGTTATGCGGTGCCCAAGGAGGCATGACATGACCCGAACCTGGAGCCCTGACGGTTGGCGCGGGCTACCCATCCTGCAGCAACCGTCGTGGCCCGATCCAGCCCGACTGGAAGACGCCGAGACACGTCTAGCCGCTTCACCGCCGCTAGTTTTCGCTGGCGAGGCACGAAGCTTGCGTGCGAAATTGACGGATGCCTGCGAGGGCAGGGCATTTTTGTTGCAGGGCGGCGACTGCGCTGAGAGCTTTGCCGAATTTCATGCTGACAATATCCGCGATACCTTCCGTGTGCTGTTGCAGATGGCCGTCGTACTCACCTTTGGCGCAAAATGTCCGGTAGTGAAAGTGGGGCGTCTAGCCGGACAGTTTGCCAAGCCGCGCTCCGCCGATACAGAGACAATCGGTGACAAGACCCTGCCAGCCTATCGCGGGGACATGGTCAATGGTATGGAGTTCGAATCCGCTCAGCGTGAGCCCGATCCTGAGCGTCTGATGCAGGCCTATAGCCAGTCTGCCGCGACGCTCAATCTGCTGCGCGCCTTCGCTCAGGGCGGCTATGCCGATCTTCATCAAGTGCAGCGTTGGAACCTTGGCTTTGTCGCTAACAGCCCGCTCAGTGACCGCTATAGCGATCTCGCCGAGCGCCTAACCGAAACGCTTGATTTCATGGCGGCCTGCGGCCTGACCTCGGACACAACACCACAGATTCGCGAGACTGAATTCTACACCTCGCACGAGGCACTGCTGCTCGGCTATGAGCAGGCGTTGACCCGTGTCGATTCTACCTCTGGTGATTGGTATGCCTGCTCAGCGCATATGCTCTGGATCGGCGATCGCACGCGCCAGCCGGACGGCGCCCATATTGAATTCCTGCGCGGCGTGTGCAATCCAATCGGCATCAAGGCAGGACCGTCGTTGGACCCGGACGAGCTGATTCGCCTGATCGACCTCCTAAATTCAGAGAACGAGCCCGGCCGACTTACTATCATCGCCCGCATGGGGGCGGACAAGGTCGAAGCTGGATTACTGCCCCTAATTCGCGCTGTTGAGCGTGAAGGACGCAAGGTTTTATGGGCCTGCGATCCAATGCATGGTAACACGATCAAGTCCTCAAACGGTTACAAGACCCGTGTATTTGACAACATTCTCTCGGAGGTGAGCGGCTTTTTCGCTGCGCATCGCACCGAAGGCACTTATCCAGGGGGTGTGCATTTCGAGATGACGGGCCAGGACGTTACCGAATGTCTCGGTGGCGCCCAGGCAATCACCGAAGAGGGCCTGTCGGACCGCTATCACACCCATTGCGATCCGCGACTCAACGCCTCGCAAGCGCTTGAGTTAGCGTTTCTCATAGCCGAGCGCCTGCAGGCAGAACGTAATCGAGAATCTCGTTACAGGCGGGCATCCTAAGAAAGATATCGCTTCAGATTTCACCGGCAACCGGCAGGGTGCATTATGGCGAACTCCCCTTCCCAAGAGAATATCACCAGTCAAACCGACCGTTACTTCGTAAAAACCCGCCAGGCGGTCGGCCGCTTCGGCGATAAGAACGTGACTTATGCTATCTTCATGCGCCGTCCGGTCTGTTATGCACCGCGCTTGGTTGTCGAATGGCTGTATAGTGTTGCCGAGGAACGGGGTGCGGAATTCACCATCGAAAGCCGCTTCGAGGAAGGCGATTGGGTCGGTGCCGGCGAACCACTCCTTTTTATCAGTGGTCCGCTCTATCATTTGGTTGATCTTGAGACCCTCTATCTTCAGCGACTCGGGGCCGCCTGTGTAGCTGCGTACAATGCCTACTCCATGTGCGTCACCCTGCCGAAGGTTGGGTTTATGGCGATGGACGCGCGCCATTGCGCCGGTCAAGAGATGGCGGAAATGATGGCTTATGCCGCCTCTATTGGCTCCGAAAGTGCTAAGCGCGACAGTGATGCGGTCGGCTTTATTGCTAATTCCAACGACGCGACCGCGCACTATTTTGGTAATTCCGACGGTTTCGGCACAATGCCGCATGCCTTTGTCGGGTATGCCGGTTCAACGCTCCGCGCGGCGGAGATGTACCGCGAGGTGTTCCCCGATGAGGGGCTAACGGTGCTAGTCGACTATTTCGGCCAGGAAGTCACGGACACGCTTGAGGTGTGCCGCGCTTTTCCTGAAATCGCCGCTGCTGGCGAGCTTCGGCTACGACTCGACACACATGGCGGACGATATATCGAGGGCCTTGATATGGCTGGGTCCTACTCGGTGCTGGAAAAGCACAAGCCCCGTGCCGTGCGCCAGTATCGAAGCGAGACTGAACTTAAATGGCTGGTTGGCACCGGCGTGAGCGCCGCAGCGATTTTTCATATGCGTGACAAATTGGACGAAGCCGGCTTCGACAAGGTCAAGATCATCGCGAGTTCAGGCTTCAATCCGGAGAAGTGCAAGGTGATGGCGAGTGCTCGCGCCCCCATCGATGTCATCGGCACTGGTTTGTTATTGCCCGAGTTTTGGTCCGAGACCTACGCCACCGCCGATATCATCGCCTATGATGGTGAGGTGCGGGTGAAAATGGGGCGCGAATTTCTGCTGCGAAACGGGTTCACCCAGGCGCATGTCAAAAAAGCCGATTGACGCGTGGATGCTTTAGAGAAACTGTCTTATGTCCGGCCCACTTACGATCGCGCTCTGCCAGAGCAACCCGACAGTCGGCGATATTCCCGGCAATGCTGCCCTGATTCGCAGTGCACGCGCTGAGGCCGCCGCCGGCAGCGCCGACTTGGTTATGTTTGCCGAGCTGATGGTCACAGGCTATCCGCCGGAGGATCTAATTCTCAAGCCGATGTTTCAAGAGGCAGCGGAGGTAGCGGTGCGAGGGATCGCAGACGAGACCAGTGATGGCGGCCCGGCCGTGCTTCTTGGCACTCCGTGGCGGGAAGATGGCAAACTTTACAACGCGGCGCTATTGCTGGATGGCGGGAAAGTTGCTGCCAAGCGCTACAAATATGCGTTGCCAAATTATGGAGTGTTCGACGAGCTTCGCGTGTTCAAGCGGGGTCCCTTGCCCGGCCCCATAGCATTCCGCGGCGTCCGGCTTGGCGTGATGGTGTGCGAGGATATGTGGGTTGAGGAGGTCTCCGAATGTCTTACCGAATCGGGCGCGCAGATACTCACCGTAATCAATGGCTCACCCTATGAGCGCGACAAGATTGATATGCGCCTCAACAACGCCGTTAAACAAGTCGTCGAGACCAACCTGCCACTGATCTACCTTAATCAAGTCGGCGGCCAGGACGAGTTGGTTTTCGACGGCGCGTCCTTTGTGCTCGGCGCTGATCGCTCGCTTCGAGCCCGTGCTGCCATGTTCGCTGAGGATATGCTGCTGACTCGCTGGTCGGAAGACGCCGATGGTGTATGGCAGTGCGACACAATGTCGCCCGCCCCACATTTGGAAGGTCTTGAGGCGGTATATCACGCCATGGTGCTGGGCCTGCGCGACTATGTCGGCAAGAACGACTTTCCTGGCATCGCTATCGGTATTTCGGGCGGAATCGATTCGGCACTCTCCGCCGCCGTTGCCGTCGACGCGTTGGGGCCCGGGAGAGTGCATTGTGTGCGGATGCCGTCGCGCTATACTTCCGAGGCGTCGCTGTTAGACGCTGCTGAATGTTGCGAGTTGCTCGGCCTTGTCTATAGCACGATAGATATTGAACCGGCGATTGAGGCCTTCCACGGCATGATGGCCAAGTCCTTTGTCGGGCATGAAACGGACGCAACGGAGGAAAATATCCAGGCGCGTGCGCGTGGTATCATCATGATGGCGCTGAGCAATAAGCTAGGCCATATGGTGCTCACCACCGGTAACAAGTCGGAAATGTCGATCGGCTATGCCACCCTCTATGGCGATATGTGCGGCGGCTACTCGGTTCTTAAGGATGTTTATAAGAGCGTGGTCTTTGATCTTTCGCGCTGGCGTAATCAGAATTGGTGGCCCGAATTCAAGGGCCCGGAAGGTCGTGTCATCCCGGAAAACATAATTACCAAGCCGCCCTCAGCCGAGTTACGACCCAATCAGACTGATCAAGATTCCTTGCCGCCTTATAACGTACTCGACGATATACTCGAATGTCTCATTGAGAAGGAGCTGGCAACTACCGAGATTATCGCGCGCGGCCATGACGAAGCGGTTGTTGCCCGTATCTGGCATCTACTGGACGTGGCCGAATACAAACGCCGCCAGGCACCTCCCGGCGTCAAGCTGACGAGTCGCGCGCTTGGCAGGGACCGGCGTTATCCCATTACCAACCGCTTTCGTGGCGCTCCCTGAGCGTGGACCTCAAAAGCGAAATCTGTTACCGGTTAGCGACCGGATATGACGAGACGGAACGGCAATAAGAAAGGTCAGAAAATCGGGTGGTGCTTTCTCTTTATAATACCCTGACGCGTCGCAAGGAGCCTTTCGTTCCGCTCGATGCAACGCGCATCGGCATGTATGTTTGCGGGCCAACGGTCTACGACCTGGCGCATATCGGCAATGCGCGCCCCATCATAGTTTTCGACGTACTCTACCGCGTACTGCGCCAAATCTATGGCGAGAGCGCCGTCACTTATGTGCGCAACATCACGGACGTTGACGACAAGATCAACGCGGCGGCAAAAGCCACCGGAGAATCGATCATGGCGATCACGGCGAGTACCACGAAAGCCTTTCATGCGGATATCGCCGAGCTCAATGCGCTGCCGCCGGATGTAGAGCCGCGCGCGACCGAGCACATCGCTGAGATGATCGCGATAATCGAAGCATTGATCGCCGCTGAGCACGCCTATGCAGCGGACGGTCATGTTCTTTTTCACGTCCCGTCTTTCTCAGAGTACGGCAAGTTGTCGCACCGCGAGCGAGACGAAATGATCGCAGGTGCCAGGGTCGAGGTCGCCCCCTATAAGCGCGATCCAGCAGATTTTGTGTTATGGAAGCCTAGCGACCCATCGCTTCCTGGCTGGGACAGTCCCTGGGGTCGCGGCCGGCCGTGCTGGCATATTGAATGTTCTGCGATGTGCCGTAAACATCTTGGTACCACTGTGGATATTCATGGTGGCGGCTCGGATTTGATCTTCCCCCATCACGAAAACGAAGTGGCGCAGAGCGAATGCTCCTGCCCCGGCGACCCCTTCGTGCGCCACTGGATACATAACGGTTTCCTTACGGTGAATGGTGAGAAAATGTCGAAGTCGCTGGGCAATTTCATCACCATTCGCCAGGCACTTGAAGGCTCGCCGGGCGAAGTGTTGCGCTTAATGATGCTAAGCACCCATTACCGCCACCCGCTCGACTGGACCGAGGACGGCGTAAAGCAGGCGCGGACGCGTCTCGACCGACTCTACCGCGTGCTGCAGAAGGCCGGAGGGCGAGCACCGGATTGCGATGCGGCAGACCTCGATGACGACTTTGCTAATGCGTTGCAAGATGACCTCAATACACCGCTCGCCCTGGCCGAACTGGAGCGCCAAGCAGATGATCTGTCGAGCGTTGACGGCAGGGAAGGGGAGTGGGGACGTGGTCGGTTCTTGGCTGCCGCCGGTGTCCTCGGCATTCTGCAGCAGGATCCGGAAGCCTGGTTCAAGGGTGGTGAGGCAGCGAAGGATGTTAGTCATATTGAAGCAGAGATCACGCGCCGCGTGGAAGCTCGCCAGGCCAAAGATTTTGCCGCGGCGGACAATATTCGTGATGCTCTGGCGGAAAATGGCATCATCCTCGAGGATCGGCCGGATGGTACGACGGATTGGCGGCGCACGGTATAGGGCGAAAAATGCTGGAGGGATGCATCTATTTCCACAATTTGAGTCTGAGAACCATTGTGCTGCCCGATGGCGGCGAATTATCTGGCGCGGATAAGCTTGCTATCGGCCAGGCGTTCAACGGTCTGGGCAGCGTATTGCCCGGCGATCCTGGCTAGCGCGGTGGCGGGTACCGACCGCCGCCAGGGAAAGGCTCAGGCGGCTGAATTCGCCTCCGCGGGAGGACCGGCGATCATCCTCATCCGTCCACAGCTCGGCGAGAATATTGGCACCGCGGCGCGCGCTATGCTGAATTGTGGCCTCATGGATCTTCGCCTCGTCGCGCCACGCGATGGCTGGCCCAACGTTAAGGCACTGAACGCGGCCTCTGGCGCGGATGCGGTGATCGGGCGGGTGCGGCTTTTCGATACGATCGCCGAGGCGGTGGCGGAGCTAAATACGGTCTACGCCACTACTGCGCGCGCGCGCGATATGATCAAGCCGGTTATCACTGCACGCAAGGCGGCGGAGAATATGCGGCAAAATACCGTCGCCAAAGCAGGAATCCTATTCGGCCCAGAGCGAAGCGGTCTCAACAATGACGATGTGTCACTCGCTGACGCGATAATCGAGGTGCCGCTTAATCCCGCCTTTGCCTCGCTCAACCTGGCTCAGGCTGTCCTGATCATTAGTTACGAATGGTATGCGGCGACCGGCGAGACGGTGCCTGAGTGCCTACTCACTGACCACGGTTCGGCTGCCCAGAAAGACGAAATATTAAATTTTTTCAATATGTTGGAAGGCGAACTGGACATCCGTAACTTTTATCCAACGCCCGCTATGCGACCCAAGATGACGCGCAATATGCGCAATCTCTTCCAGCGTTTACAATTGTCACAGCAGGACGTGCAAAGTCTTTACGGCATCGTCAAAGCCCTAGCCAACACGCCACCGGGTGGTAAATTGGGCAGTTAGAATTTTTGCTGGTTAACTCTACCTCTCCGTTTGACATCGGAAGCCGCCCGTATATAGTACCGCCACATCGCGGGCCTTTCGGTCCGCGATGTTCTTTCGCGCAAATATTGCGGGTCACATGAGCAAGCGACTTGAATCGAAATATAAGATCTGCCGCCGTCTTGGGGTGAACCTCTGGGGTCGCGCAAAGAGCCCGACGAACAAGCGCGATTATGGCCCTGGCCAGCATGGCCAGCGCCGCCGCAAACCGTCCGATTTCGGTACCCAGCTGCAAGCTAAGCAGAAGCTACGCGGCTATTATGGCAACATCACCGAGAAGCAGTTTCAGGGCTATTACGAGAAGGCAGTGAACGTGAAGGGCGATACCGGCGAGAATTTGATTGGCCTCCTCGAGCGCCGTCTCGACGCCGTGGTCTACCGTATGAAATTCGTACCCACTGTTTTCGCCGCGCGCCAGTTCGTCAGCCACGGCCATGTCCGAGTCAACGGCACACGCGTTACTATTCCAAGCTATCTAGTGAAGGAAGGCGACGAGGTGACGGTGAAGGAGAAATCGCGAGAACTGCCGCTGGTGCTATCCGCGGTCGATTCGTCGGAGCGCGAAGTGCCGGAATACATGGATGTCAATCACGACCGTATGGAAGGCAAGTTCGTGCGCACGCCAAAACTGGCCGACGTTCCCTATCCGACTGAGATGGAGCCCAACTTGGTGGTCGAGTATTACTCACGCTAAGGTTGGACGATTCTTTTGTATAGATCATTCGGGGCCGCCTTTTGATGGCTCCAACGCGCGACTAGTTTAGCCTCTCAAATTTGCAATAAGCTAATTGGGTGGAGTGGAATTAAGTTTGCGCAAATTTTCCTAAAAAATCGATATCCAGGTCGAGCTTTTCGCCGAGCCAAAGCTGGAATCTAGCATGGTCGGCCAGGGCATGGTCGGTGATCGGGTGTACCAGAATGTTTAGGCCGCAGCGGTTGAGCATGAGCCAGGGCACCAATTCTGCAAAAAGCTCGGTTCCGAAGGCGACCTGGTACATCGCCTGCGGATGAGGGCCGACCGGCTCGTCGCGCCAGCGGCCCATTGCGACGTCGAAACGTTCGCCAAGTGAAGCTCGCAGTTCTGCAGCACTGCGCCGCGTATCACGGTCATAATAAATATGCGCATGATAGCCTCGGATCGAAACGGGATCCGCCACGGGGGCCGCCGTCATGACGGAGAGTTTTAGGCGGGGGGCTGCTGTTCGATACCCTGCGAGGTTAAAAACTCTGACAACTCACCGGATTCATACATTTCTCGGATAATATCGCAGCCGCCAACGAATTCGCCTTTGACATAGAGCTGAGGAATCGTCGGCCAGTCGCTGAAGCTCTTGATGCCATCGCGTACTTCCGGGTCCTCAAGCACGTCAAAGCCCTTGAACTTGACGCCCATCAGCGAGAGGACTTGCACTACGGTGGCAGAGAAGCCGCATTGCGGAAACACGGGCGTACCCTTCATAAACAGCACCACATCACTGTCGCCGATCGTTTGTTGTATACGCTGGGTTACGGGATTGTCGGTCATCGATTCATTCCTTCGATATTCTGTGCCGCCTAGCGCTCAGTCTTTGGCGGGAACCTCAGTTTTCAGCGCTAGAGCATGGAGCTGGCCGCCCATGCGGCCTTTGAGCGCCTTATAGACCATTTGATGTTGCTGAACGCGCGATTTCCCCCTGAAACTTGCCGACAAAACGAATGCCGCGTAATGATCGCCGTCGCCTCTAAGGTCATCAATCCGCACTTCCGCATCGGGAATGCTTTCCTGAATCAATTGCACGATTTCGGCTGAATCCATGGCCATCATTTAGTCTCCGGATTCTTCACGCTCGTCGGTCGCCGCCATATAGTTGGGCAACCATTCCTCATGGGCTTGTTTGAGTTCATGTAGGGATATTGCATCGGAGG
Organism: uncultured Rhizobiaceae bacterium; assembly: GCA_964624055.1. Classification (GTDB taxonomy): domain Bacteria; phylum Pseudomonadota; class Alphaproteobacteria; order UBA828; family UBA828; genus PTKB01. The sequence continues at coordinate 25,182 of CAZUXZ010000103.1, forward strand.
AGCCCAGTGTCAACGTGGCTCCTCCGCTCAACCCTATAGAATGGATGGGTACTTCCGCCTTCGTGGCATCGGTTAGAATAGTTTTTGCTGTGCTTTCCGGCGCGGTGACGAGATAACGTCCCTGATCTTCCCCAAAGCACCAGGCGCAGAGCGGTAGGCCGCCATCGGGCAGGTCAATGGTCGCGCCGATCTCGCGTCCCTCGCTGAGGGCCGCGAGTGCCATTTCCGCAACTGCTACCAACAGGCCGCCGTCTGAGATGTCGTGACAGGCGGTGACGCGCCTCGCTCCGATCAGGTCACGAACGAAATCGCCATTGCGTCGCTCCATGGCGAGGTTGACCACTGGGGGCGGTCCGTCTTCGCGGTTCATCAACTCTCGAGCATAGATTGAGACGGAGAGATGGCCGGTGGTCTCACCTATCAGGAGAATTCGTTCGCCTGGCGCGACGAAGGCGATGTGCGCCATGCGGTCGATATCGTGGATTAGCCCAACGCCGCCGATTGCCGGCGTGGGCAGGATTCCGACGCCCTCGGTCTCGTTATAGAAGGAGACATTGCCGGAAATGACCGGAAAATCGAGCGCCTCGCACGCCGCCGCCATACCTTTGATGCAGCCAACGAACTGGCCCATCACCTCGGGCCGCTCCGGGCTGCCGAAGTTGAGACAGTTGGTGATCGCCAGGGGCCTAGCACCGGTCGCGGTCAGATTGCGCCAGGTTTCCACCACTGCTTGGGCTCCGCCGCTCTGAGGATGGGCAAAGCAATAGCGCGGCGTACAGTCAGTAGCGATGGCGAGTCCTTTTTGGCTCCCATGCACCCTGACCACGCCAGAATCGCTGCCCGGCCTGAGGATGGTGTCGGTCATGACCATGTGATCGTATTGCTCCCAGATCCATCGCTTGGCGCAGAGATCGGGCGAAGCAAGTAGGGTGCGCAGCGCCTCCAGCGGAGCGATATCCGCCGAGAGATCGGCTAGCGCGATGGGCGCGGGGCATTCGTGGTGGTCATGGGGGCGGTCATAGACCGGCGCGTCATCGACAAGGGGAGAAATCGGTAGATCGCCGACGATCTCGTTCCCGCTCTTCAGCACCATGCGGCCCGTGTTGGTCACTCTGCCGACGATCGCGAAATCGAGCTCCCATTTTTCGAAGATCTCTCTCGCGATTTCCTCGGAGCCGGGCTTGAGCACCATCAGCATGCGTTCCTGGCTTTCTGAAAGCATGATCTCGTAGGGTGTCATACCTTCCTCGCGGGTCGGCACGCGATCGAGATCGAGCTCGAGTCCGGTACCGCCCTTGCTAACCATCTCGACCGAGGAGCAGGTCAGGCCCGCCGCGCCCATGTCCTGTATGGCGAGGATTGCATCCGTCGCCATTAGCTCGAGGCAGGCTTCCATCACCAATTTCTCAGTGAACGGATCGCCGACCTGCACCGTTGGGCGCTTATCTTCCGAGTCGGCGTCGAACTCGGCGGAGGCCATGGTTGCGCCATGGATACCATCGCGCCCGGTCTTGGATCCGACATAGACCACTGGATGGTCGATGCCAGCTGCGGCGGAATAGAAGATGTGTTCCTTGTCCGCGATTCCGACGGTCATGGCGTTAACCAGGATGTTGCCGTCATAGGCCGTGTGGAAGTTGCACTCGCCGCCGATGGTCGGGATGCCGATGCAGTTGCCGTATCCTCCGATGCCAGCAACGACGCCGGAGACAAGATGGCGCGTCTTTGGATTATCGGGTGCGCCAAAGCGGAGCGCGTTCATGTTGGCCACTGGCCGCGCGCCCATGGTGAAAACGTCGCGCAAGATGCCGCCGACGCCGGTTGCCGCGCCCTGATAGGGCTCAATGAAGGAGGGGTGGTTGTGGCTCTCCATCTTGAAGATCGCCGCTTGGCCGTCGCCAATATCGATTACCCCGGCATTCTCGCCCGGACCACAAATCACCCAGGCCGCCTCGGTCGGTAACTTCTTGAGCCAGATGCGCGACGATTTGTAGGAACAGTGTTCGCTCCACATCACGGAGAAGATACCAAGCTCGGTCATGTTGGGCACGCGGCCCATGCGCTTCTCGATCAGCGCATATTCCTCCGCGCTTAGGCCATGCGCTGCAATGGTATCCGCGTCTGGAGCGGTTTCAGGGCACGGATCCCCGTTCATGCTAGCGCAGTCACGAGGCCGTCGAACATGGTCTTGCCGTCGGTACCGCCAAGGCACGTATCGGCCAGGCGTTCGGGATGAGGCATCATGCCGAGGATGGTGCGCTCCTTGTTGAAAATGCCGGCTATGTTGCGCGCCGATCCGTTGGGGTTGGAGTCGTCCGACAATTGCCCTCGTTCATCGCAATAGCGGAAAGCGACTAGACCATCCCCTTCAAGCGAGTCCAACTCATCTCCTTGAGCGAAATAATTGCCATCACGGTGGGCGATGGGCATGCGCACCACTTCGCCTTGCGAGTAATTGCGGGTAAACTCGCTCTCCGCCGTCTCGACGCGCAGTAGCACGTCCTTGCACACAAATTTGAGCGAGGCGTTGGGCATCAACACACCAGGCAGGAGGCCCGACTCGGTTGCGACTTGGAAGCCGTTGCAGATGGCCAACACCCGCACGCCGTGCTTTGCCGCATCGACCACGGCGCGCATAATCGGCGAATTGGCTGCTATCGCGCCCGAGCGTAGATAGTCGCCATAGGAGAAGCCGCCGGGCAGCGCGATCAGGTCACATTCGGGCAGCGTGCGGTCGGCATGCCAAACCATGGCGGATGGTGTGCCGGTTGCCGCTTCGAGCGCAACCTTGATGTCGCGGTCGCAATTCGAGCCAGGAAAGACGATGACAGCGGTTTTCATATCCGGGATTTGCCCGGCGTTACGATATGGTTCGGTGCCGCGCGAGCAGCCTTGGCGTTCATGCTTCCAAATCGATGGCGTAGTTTTCGATCACGGTGTTGGCGAGGAGCTTTTCGCACATGTGCGAAAGCTCAGCCTTGGCCTTGGCTGGGTCGCTTTGGGCTATATCGAGTTCGATATATTTTCCCTGGCGGACATTTTCGATTCCGAAAAAGCCAAGCGCGCCCAGCGAGGATTGAATAGCTTTGCCTTGCGGGTCGAGCACTCCGTTTTTTAGAGTTATATGGATTCGCGCCTTCATTTTCGGTCTTGGTTCGCCGCTCCGTTTAGATTGGGATTAGCTGGCATGGCTGCGACCATGCATGTCAACGACATCGGATTGCGGCAGGATACCGAGCCGGCGCGCGACTTCCTGGTAGGCTTCCGCGGCTTCGCTCATGCTAAGTCGCGCCCTTTCACGGTCTAGCCGCTGATTGGTCTCCATATCCCACAAGCGGCATGAATCCGGACTAATTTCATCGGCTAGTACGATGCGCAACTCTTCGCCTTGCCACAGGCGGCCAAACTCGAGCTCAAAATCGACTAAGCGGATGCCGACGCCGTAAAAGAGACCGGAGAGGAAATCATTAATGCGCAGCGCCATAGACAGCATGTCATCAATCTCTTGTGGCATGGCCCAACTGAAGGCCGTGATATGCTCCTCTGAGATCATTGGATCGCCGAGTTCATCGCTTTTGTGATAATACTCGACCACCGAGCGCGGCAAGGCTGTGCCTTCGTCTACGCCGAGACGTTTAACGAGATCGCCGGCAACAATGTTGCGCACTAGCACCTTCACCCGGATGATTTCAACCTCGCGGATAAGCTGCTCGCGCATGTTGAGGCGGCGCACGAAATGGTTAGGTACGCCGATCTCGGTCAGGCCGATCATCAAATGCTCGGAAATACGGTTGTTAAGAACGCCTTTGCCAGTAATCGTAGTGGTTTCGCCGCCCGCTTCACGCGTGGCGTCGTCCTTAAAATACTGCACGAGTGTGCCTGGCTCGGTGCCTTCGTAGATCACCTTCGCCTTGCCTTCAAATATGCGTCTACGACGGGACATCCCCGAACCTCCGCGACGGAGAGAAACGTCAAGCCCGCGTTATGGGAGCAGCGGGCCACATCCCAGTTTGGGTATGATTTGGATAAAACCTTAATCAAAGAGCCCTAGCAAAACAATGTCACCTGAAGTGCCAATTAGTAACGCGCTAGCCAACATCATTTCTGGGCGCGATGGCTCAGTCTAAGTATCTATAACAGAAAAAGAAAATTGATCGGGTGGCCCAGCGGCAAATAGCCAGATCGGTCGCTTTGCGAGCGCCGAAACAGCAGGCAGCGCGATGAGGGAGGCGTTGACGGTGCCGAATCCAGGCGGAGTCGATATGCACATCGCAGCCTGCTCTGACGAGTCTCTATCATTATTTTCTTTGCTTGCTAAGAGATTTATCCAAGAATCCCATTTTCCGGCCGTAGGATCTGGTGGTTCGGCTTCCGCTAAGCTCGCTAAATGGCGTGCTACCCGGGGCGATTGTGGCGAATTGCGGTCGTGCGCAGTGAACATGGAAGGCCCGGGCGGCACTGCCTCATAGCGAATTGGGGATGCTCCGTCATGGCGTAGCCAATAGGCGCCTCTATTGTCCGCCAGCACTAGATTGAACGGCCGGTAGGCATTGTTATCGAGGGCGGCGAGTGCTTCGGCTGCTTCATGTGCGTCGGCGTGATCCAGGGCGTCCAGCACCAACTCGCCGCGGCTGCGCTTATCGACGCTCGGACCCAGTGAACCAACTCTGTTCAGGATACCGGCAACGACACCGTGATCATTAATTCCGAGCCAACTACCGCCGGCCAGATGGTCGCGCCCGGCCACGACTTCTGGGCGGTCTGGCCAATGGCGTGCTGGGTTTGACCAGGTACGATTGAGTTTTTCATCGCGGTTGGCGGCGATCAGGATCGGCCAGTCATGTTTCGGGCGATGTAGAATCAATAGGGTGCACATAACAGATTTTGGGCCTTAGCTCTTGATTTCAGCTCGCGCCGGACATTCTGTCTTTACCCGCATTGCAAAGCGCCTCGCAAACCTCATATAAGGACTCATAAATTTATTTTCTACGTGCGTTCAGAATCGGCACGCATCGCGGACAAATCATAGACCACAAGACACCTATTTGGCACAATGCGACAAGAGGCCCGGGGCGGGCGACAAGAAACATGAACAAGGAGCGGACGGTCATGAGTAATGGATTTGATGAACGGAAAACGGCGGCGGAAGCAAAGTTTAAGCATGACGAGGAATTCAATTTCAAGGTTATGGCGCGCCGCAACAAGTTACTGGGTCTTTGGGCCGCGGACCTCATGGGAGTTGAGGGCGCCGATGCTGACGCCTATGCCAAGCAGGTGGTAGTCTCCGATTTCGATGAACCCGGCGATGATGACGTTCTGCGAAAAGTGCTAGGCGATCTTCAGGCTAAGGGCCGCGGTGAGGACAAAACGGCCGTTCGCCAACAGATGGACAAGCTCCTCGAACAGGCTAAAGAAGAGTTGGCGAGTGAATAGCCCGTCATGCTCTGGGCAGAGATTTTTAAAAATAAGTTAGCTTACTAATAAAATATGGATTATTCTGGTCAAAGTTGGGGTGAGGGCGCCTTTCGGGCTCTGTCCGAGGCCGGTGTTCGGCAAATCCCTTACGTTCCCGATAGCGGGCTCGACCGGCTGATTAATCTCTGCGCTGACGACAATAAAATGCACACGGTGCTGCTGTCCTCGGAGCAAGAAGGCATTGGTATCGCTGCCGGGGCATGGCTCGGTGGCGCGCGCTCTGCACTTCTCATGCAGTCGAGCGGTGTCGGCAATTGCATAAACGCACTCTCGCTTGCACGTGCCTGTCGATTTCCGCTTTTGATGATCGTCACCATGCGCGGTGAATGGGGCGAGTTCAATCCCTGGCAATTGCCCATGGGACAAAACGCCGGAGACCATTTTGCACGGTGCGGCGTCGTCGTCCGGCGCGTCGAGGCTGCTGAGGAGGCGCATGAAGCGGTTTCTGGGGCGGCATCACTCGCCTTCGAAACCCTTAGCACCACCGCAGTTCTGATTGCCCAGCGCGTCATCGGTGCCAAGGATTTTGCCAAGATGCCCGGCAATGGCTGAGCGCCCCGAAGCCGTGCTCGCCCGGCGCGACCTCGTTGCGGCGCTTCTTGGCCGTCGCGACGATGCCCTGGTTATCGCCGGTCTCGGCTCCGCTGCCTGGGACTGCGCCGCGGTCGAAAACAATCCACTTGATTTTCCTCTATGGGGCGCGATGGGCAATGCCGCGATGATTGGCCTCGGCCTTAGCTTGGCCCAGCCCGAACGCCGCGTGCTGGTGATCACCGGCGACGGCGACATGGCGATGGGCCTCGGCTCCCTCGCGACCATCGCCAGTCAGCGACCGACCAATTTCGCTCTTCTCGTGCTGGATAACGAGCATCATGGCGAGACTGGCATGCAAAAAAGTCATACTTCAGTGGGTCTCGATATTGCCGGAGTGGCCGCGAGCTGTGGCTTCCATCAGACACATTGTATAAGCGATCAGGCGGGTTGGTACGCTGCCATACCACTTCTCCTCGGAGCACCTGGCCCCATTGCTGTCGTCGCCAAAATCAAGGCGGAGAAGCTCTCCCGCGTCCTGCCGCCGCGCGACGGCGCCTATCTCAAGGACCGCTTCCGCAATGCCCTGCTTGGCGAGGAGGAGGCGCAGGCCTAAATAAAAAATTAGCTAAGCTCTATCCATCACTGAACGACTGTCTCCAGACTTAAAAACCTAAGCAGAGGTAGGATATGAAGCTGAAAAACAAGGTTGCTCTGGTTACGGGTGGGTTGGGCGGTATCGGCGCAGCTATTGCGCACCGGTTCGCTGCAGAAGGCGCGAAGCTGGCGCTGAGCGATATCGCTGAGGGCGAGAGCCCGATCGTGGGCGTACGGGTATACCGCAAGGACCTGACCCGGACCGCCGCTTGCCGGGAGCTCGCCGAAGAGGTCGTTGGCGACTTCGGCACGGTCGATATTCTCGTCAACTGCGTTGGCGTTTTCAACACCGTCCCCTTCGCTGAGACAACAGAGGCCGACTGGGATCTTTGTTTCAACGCCAATTTAAAGGGCGTTTTCTTTCTTATTCAGGCGCTCGCACCGACGATGCGCAAAAACGGCGGCGGCAAGGTGGTGAACCTTACCTCGATTGCGGCGACTGACGGTTTCGCCGATGCCCATGCCTATTGTGCGGCCAAGGGTGGCCTGCTTAATCTTACCCGGTCTCTGGCACTTGAGCTCGCACCAAGCAGAATAAACGTCAACGCCATTGCTCCCGGCTTTATCCGGACCGAGATGACACGGAAATTGTGGAGCGACGAGGCGTTCCTCAAATACCTGCGCCGTATGTTGGCCACGCGCGAAGATTATATGGAACCTGAGGCGATCGCCGACGCCGCGCTCTACCTATCGAGCGCAGATTCTGACCGGGTACACGGTCATAATCTGGTAGTTGACGATGGTTGGCTCGCCGGTGTCGCGCCGACGGCCTTCAGCGAGGATTGACGTTCCTATTAACCGCTAATACCGGCCCACAGTGAGGCCGCCATCAACAACAATGGTTTGGCCGGACATGTAACGCGCGCCGTCGGAGCAGAGGAAGAGGATCACGTCGGAAATGTCCTCGGGCTCGCCATAGCGTCCGAGGGGGATATATTTTGCCGCCGCCTCGAGGCCGGGCATACCGACCGAATGGACGGTCGAAAGCGCCTGGGCGGTCTTGATAAAGCCGGGCGCGACGCCGTTGATGCGCACACCGCTTGGCCCAAGGTCGCAGGCGAGGCCGCGTACCAGGCCTACGACGCCGGATTTTGCCGCATTGTACTGTACATGGTCGTGCCAGCCATAGGTCGTTCCCATCACCGAGGAGAGCGCCACCATGGCGCCCTTGCCGGCCGCCTGCATTGCGGGTGCGGCAGCGCGCAACACGCGGAAAACGCCCGAGAGATTGACATCCAGCGTCTGGGTCCATTTCTCGTCGGTCATCTCGCCCAGCAGCACCTTATGGGCGATACCAGCATTAGCTACAACCGCGTTAAGAGCGCCGTTGGACGCTTCTACCAGCTTGACTACGGCGTCGACATTGGCCGTGTCGGTGACGTCGAGATGGTGAAACTCCGCCGTGCCGCCTTCCGCCTCGATGGCGGCAACGGTCTCGATCCCCTCCTTGTCGAGTACGTCGGTAACAAAGACGTGATAGTCCGCGCGGGCGAAGGCGAGGGCCGAGGAATGGCCGATGCCGATGCCGGCGCCAGTAATCAGGACGGTGTCTTTACTCATGGAACGTCTCCCTTTTACGTCACGCGCCCTGTTTGCGGCGCGGTTTTTTACGTGTCTTGGCGGATCCGAAGACACGGTCGAATACCGTGTCGACGTGGACAAGATAGGGCGTCGGGTCGAAACAGGCGGCGAGATCGGCGCGGCTCATACGCCCTCTGACCACATCGTCTGCCCATAGTTGTTCTTCGAATTCACCACCCTCATGCCACACCTGCATAGCTTTCTGCTGCACGATGCGATAGGCGTCCTCGCGTGAAATACCGGCCTGAATGAGGGCGAGCAGCACGCGCTGGCTGTAAACCAGGCCGCCGAGGCTGTCGAGATTAGACTTCATCGCCTTCGGATAGATCAGCAGATTTTCAACTACTCCAGCGAGGCGGGAGAGGGCGAAGTCAAGCGCGATGGTGGTGTCCGGTGCAAACACCCGCTCTACCGAAGAGTGGGAAATATCCCGCTCGTGCCACAGCGCCATATTCTCCATCGCCGGCGTCACCGCAGCGCGTACGATGCGCGCGAGGCCGGTGAGGTTTTCGGTCAGGATCGGGTTACGCTTGTGCGGCATGGCCGAGGAGCCTTTCTGCCCCTTGGCGAAATATTCCTCCGCCTCGCGCACCTCGGTACGCTGGAGGTGACGGATCTCGACGGCGAGCCGTTCGACTGAGGAGGCGATCAAGCCGAGGGCAGTGAAATAGGCGGCGTGGCGGTCGCGCGGAATCACCTGGGTCGAGACACGTTCGGGTCGCAAGCCGAGGCGCTTGGCAACATGCGTCTCGACGCTGGGATGGACGGAGGCGAAGGTGCCGACCGGGCCTGAGATGGCGCACGTCGCGATCTCCAGCTTGGCAATCGCCATGCGCTTGCGGGCGCGCTGAAACTCCGCGTAATGGCCGGCGAGCTTGAGGCCGAAGCTCGTCGGTTCGGCATGGATGCCGTGGCTACGCCCCACGCAGAGTGTTTTTCTGTGCTGCTTGGCGCGCCGTTTAAGCACCTTCACCACCTGGTCGAGATCGGCGAGCAATAAGTCAGAGGCCTGGCAGAGCTGTACTGAGAGGCAGGTGTCGAGAACGTCGGAGGAGGTCAGTCCCTGATGGATGAAACGTGAATGGGGCCCGACATATTTAGCGAGATTGGTGAGGAAAGCGATGACGTCATGACGGGTCTCGCGCTCGATCTTGTCGATCGCCTTCGGGTCGGTGATTTGCGCCGAGTAGTTCTTCACCGCCTTCTTGAGCGAGGTCACTGCGGCCTTCGGCGCGATACCGAGCTCTGCCTGCTTCTCCAGGGCATAAAGCTCGATATCGAGCCAGATTCGGAAGCGGTTTTTTGGCTCCCATATGGCGGTCATTTCCGCCCGGCTGTAACGCGGGATCATAACGTTATGCTATTCTGCCGCTGCCTGCTTCTTGTCGTCCGATCCGTCGGTGGAGAAGTGGGCAAACATGCCGTCGAAGCGCTTCTTTTCCGGTGGTCGGTAGGTCTTGAGTTTGCTCGTGGTCTTGCCGAGCTCGACCAGGACTTCGGCTTGCTTAGTGGCACAGACGACGCCGTCGAGCACCGGTACACCGAGCTCATTCTCCAGTTCCTCCGCAAATTTGGCAAAACCGGCGCAGCCGAGACAGACTGCTTCGGCATCGTCCTCCTTAACCGAGCGGCGAACTTCGTCTTGCAGCTTGGCGTAACTGCCGATCGGGTCCTTCTCGATATCGAGAACATAGAGTGGTGTGGTGCGGATGGCGACGCATTTGTCCTGCATACCGTAGCCACGTACTAGCTCCTCCAGCATGGTGCGGATGCGCGGCACCACCGAAACGATGGAGAAGCGCGCCGCTAGCATGGCCGCAGTATAGAACGACGCTTCGGCGATGCCGATCACCGGCTTCTCGGTCATCTCGCGCGCGGCATGCAGTCCCGGATCGCCGTAGCAGGCAATGACATAGGCGTCGATGTCCTCTTCCTCGCCCTTACGCACTTCGTCGAGCACGCCGCAGGCAGCGACATATTCGTCATAGTAGGATTCGATCGAGGTGGGACCGAATTCCGGGCTGACATTGACGATCTCCGTGCCAGGTCGAGCGACGGAGCGCGCCGCCTCGCCGATGCCCTCCGTCATTTCGAGCGTCGTGTTGGGATTAATGACTTTGATCCTCATGGCTTCGCTCCTCAATTATTTTTGTCTATTTGGCACCGGCGCTGCGTCTTGCCGCCGTCGCCGCTGAATCCACATCCATTGTCGGCGTGATGACCACGCCATAGTCCTCTTGCGCGCGTTCGACAGAAATATAGCCGTCGAGTACGTCTTCCAAAACTTCCACCTCGGGTCGCGTCATCGGGTCGCCATAGCCGCCGCCGCAGGTGCCGGTGAGCGCGAGAGATTCGCCGGCCCTCACCGCGCGGTTCGGCATCATCGAGGGTAGCCCTTCGCGCATGCCTGTACCGTCGAGATATTCGAGGTTAGCGGTGTTTCCGTCGGAGCCGCCGTCATAGCCCCAGGGTGCGAATTTGTGGCCGTCACCCTCGACGGAGATGAAGCTATCCTCGAGGAACTCGACCTCGCGGATCGAGCCGATACCGCCGCGCCAGCGCCCGGCCGCGGCCGAATCGTCGCGCAGTTCGTAGCGCGTGACACGGAGCGGCGTATGAGATTCGATGTCCTCGATCGGGTTGTTGCGCGTATTGGCATATAGCGTATCGACCGCGTCCATACCGTCCTTGCCGTAGCGCCCGCCATAGCTGCCTTCGTGGATCTCCATATGCACCCAATGCTGCTCGCCCTTGATGCCGCTGAAGGCGACCACCTTGAGATTGCCCACCCCGGCGCCGACCTTGGTTGGCACCGCCTCGGTTAGCGCTTTCATCAGTGTGTCTGCAACAATATTGCCGGGTGCGAAGCGGGCGATGGTGGGGGCTGGGAAGATCGGATTAGCCAGGCAGCCCTCGGGCGCTTCGATTTTGATCGGTCGCACCAGGCCAGAATTTTGTGGGATATGCCCATAGACTGCGCTGTCCAGGAGGATCGATCGCAGTGTCAGCCATATGGCGCAATCTACCGTGCCTTCGAGCGGCATGTTGATCGGCCGGTCGTTGCATTGATCCGCCGTGCCGGCGAGATCTACGGTGAGATCGCTGCCCTTGACGGTCACCGTCACGACGATTTTGTAATCGCGCCGCTGGGGATCGTTAAGGAAGCCGTCAAAATGCCCGACCGCGCTGTAACTGCCGTCGGGCAGCTCCTCGATCGCTTGGCGCATGAGACGCTCGGAATAATTCATTAGGGCGTCGGAAGCGGCCCGGACAGTGGCGAGATCGTAACCCTCGATCAGCTCCAAGAAACGCTCGGCGCCGATGCGCGAAGCTGCGACCTGGGCTTCCATATCGCCGACCACCAGATCGGAGGCGCGGATATTGTCGCGCAGGATGCACCACAGGGCCTCGTTTTTGATCCCCTTGTCATAGGCCTTGAGTGCCTTGAACTGCAGGCCCTCGGCATAGGCGTCCATTGCGTCGACGATACCGCAGCTGCCCGGGCTCAAAGCGCCGATATCGAGATGATGCGCGGTGGTGACAGAATAGCCGACCAGCGTGTCGCCGTCGACGAAGACTGGCACGATGAAGGCGACGTCGGGCCCGTGGCTCGCGCCGTGATAGGCCGAGTTGTGGATGATCACATCGCCCGGATTGAGCGTATCGCCACGCTCCTCGAATAGTTGGTGCATGCCCTTCACATAGCCCGGAATCGGCCCGCTTTGAAGCGGCGTGCTCTGTTTCGATTCGCAAAGTTGGCGACCCTCGGTGTCGATGATCGCCGCGCCGAAATCCTCGGATTCGCGGATGATCGAGGAATAGGACATACGCATCAGCTTGTAGCCCATCTCGACCGCGATATTCTCCAGAGCGCCCTGGATGACGTTGGCAGTGACAGGGTCGATCGTCCTTGCGTTCGGGCAGTTCTGGCTGCCATTTCCGGTCATCTCAATCAGCCTTTCGTCAGTATCAGGTTCGCCGCTGCGTCGAGGTTGGCGGTCCAGCTAGGCGGAACCACTGTGGTGGTGTCCTTCTGCAGAATCACCGCCGGGCCGGTAATCGCTGTCTCTGCCGGTAGCTTAGCACGATTGTAGAAATTGGTTTCCAGCCTTTGCAGTGCACCATCGACGCGGAACACGGAATTCGCCGATTTCACCAGGGCGGCGTCTATTGAGTCGCCCGTCGGCGCCGGTGGATTGGCGATTTTCGGCATTTTGCCGACGCCGGTAAGGCGGATATTGACGATCTCGATTGGGCTGTCGGCGAAGAAATGACCGTATTCCTGCTCATGCAGCTCGTGAAAGGCCTGCCATACCTGTTTCAGCGCCGCGTCGCCGATCTTGCCGCCGGGCACCGGTACGCGCAGCTCGTAGCCCTGACCGACATAGCGCAGATCGCCGAAGCGCAATTGTTTGACCTCGTCTTCGGTCAGACCGTCTGAGGCAAATTGCTCTAGCAGTTCGGCGCTCAGCGTTTCGAAATCGCGGTTGATCTTGGCGAGCTCGACCGAGCCCTTGACCTGAAACTCCGTCTTAATCTGGTCGTATTTAAGGTCGGTCGTCAGCAACCCGGCGGCGGATGTGATGCCGGGATGAGGCGGCACGACCACTTCGGGGATGCCCAACAGGTCCGCCACCTCGGCGCCGTGCAATGGCCCGGCACCGCCGAAGGCAACGAGGGAGAAGGTGCGGGGATCAATACCCTTCTGTACCGTCTTGGCGCGGATCGCGTTGGCCATATTGCTATTCATGATGGTGAGCACGCCCTCGGCGGCCTCAAAACGCTCGAGGCCGAGCTTCTCTGCCAGGCCGTCGATTGCTTTCTCTGCCGCTGCCGCGTTGAGCGCCATGCTTCCGCCGAGGAAATTGTTGGGATCGAGTCGTCCGAGGGCAAGATTGGCGTCGGTCACTGTCGGCTCTGTGCCACCTTGATCGTAGCAGGCAGGGCCTGGCCTGGCACCGGCGCTTTGCGGGCCGACCTTGAAGCCTCCGCCGGCATCGACATAGGCGATTGAGCCTCCGCCGGCACCGATGGTACCGATATCAATCATCGCAACGAGGATGGGATATCCGCCGATCCAGGTATCGCGCGCCGTCGCCTCGCTGTATTGGCCGTTGTCGACGATACCGATATCAGCGCTGGTCCCGCCGACGTCAAAGGTAATCAGACGTTTGCGTCCCGAAAGTCCCGCCGTCCAGGCGCCGCCAAGCACGCCCGCTGCAGGACCAGAGAGAAGCGTGACTACCGGCAGCTCGGCCACGGTCTGCGCCGTTGCGACGCCACCATTTGAACCCATGATGTGGAGGTCGGCACCGAGGCCCGCTTCGTTTAGTCGCCCGCCGAAACGCTGCACATAATTGCGCACTTTGGGGCCGATAAAGGCGTTCATCGAGGCGGTGGTAAAGCGCTCGAACTCCCGGAACTGCGGCGCGACCCGGGCCGAAGTGGCGACGAAAGCTTCCGGATATTCCTCTAGCACGATTTCACGCGCGCGCTGCTCATGCTTGGGCTCAAGATAGGAAAACAGGAAGCAGATGGCGATCGCCGCAATGCCGGCTTGTTTAAACTCGCGCGCCGCCTGGCGCACCGCCTCCTCGTCGAGCGGCACCAGCACTTCTCCCGTTGGCGGGGTGAGGCGCTCGGGCACCGTCTTGCGGTGGCGTCGGCGCACCAGCGGGCGCGACTGCCACGGGATGTCCTGCATGATGGAATAGTTTTCGGGACGCTGATGGCGGCCTATATGGATGATATCACGATAGCCCTTGCTGGTGATCATGCCGGTCAGCGCGCCATCGTTCTCCAAGACTGCGTTGGTGGCGATGGTGGTGCCGTGAAACACGTGATCGATATCGCCCGGTGCGATGCCAGAGCGTTTGCACAGTTCGGCGATGCCCGCCGTTGCGCCGATGCTCGGGTCCTCTGGAGTTGTCGGGACCTTATGAATCTCCGTTTGGTGCGTGTCGCTATTGGTGATGATCAAATCGGTGAATGTGCCGCCGACATCAACGCCGATCAAATTCATAATCTTCCCGCCAATTTTCTCGCCTGGGATGTGGGTCTTCGTGCTGGGGGCGCAGTTTGAGACCCGCCCCAGCCGCCGTCAAGGACTACGGCTTGTGGAGCTGGTTCTTTCCCAAAGGCCGTGAATAGGTCATCATGTCCGGACAAATATAATGCCGTCAATAACAGCCATCAGGGGAGACCGTCATGGCCAAAGTATTGGTAATCGTACCCTTCGCCTTCGATGAAAGCGGTATGGGCAATCGCCGCGCGCAACTCGATTCGGTCTCGTTCGGTCCAGACATCGAATTCGATTTCCGCGGTGTTAAGGCGGGTCCCGCCATTCTTGACTGTTATCACGACTATCTACTCGGTGATCTCGCCCTATTCGAGGCGGCGATGACTGCCCAGGACGAGGGCTATAACGCGGTCTGTATAGACACCATGAGCGATTCTGGCATGAACGCCATGCGCTCTGTGCTTGACATCCCGGTGATCGGACCGGGACGCGCCTCCTATCTGATGGCGCTTATGATGGGCAGCAAATTTTCTGTTGTCACGCAATGGGATGGTTGGATTCCGCTCTACAAGAAAACCGCCCAAGAGTATGGCATGAATGACCGCCTCGCCTCTGTACGCTCAATCAACGTCATGCCAGACGTTGCCAACCTGCTCGGCGGCAAGGAGGAAGACGTTTTCCCCAAGCTCGTTGCCTGCGCCAACCAATGTATCGAGGAGGATGGCGCCGAGGTGATCCTGCTTGGCTCTACCACCATGCATCAGGCGCATGGCCATATGGCTGAGAACCTCTCCGTGCCGGTGATCAATCCTGGTCCGCTGACATATAAGATGGCGGAGATGTTTCTAGGGTTGGGCCTGTCCCACAGTCGCAAGGCTTATCCCAAGCCCAGCGTGCCTAAGCCGTCGATGATAAAAGATATGATGGACGCAGCGGCGAAAAGTAGTGACGCTTAGCATTGCTCTGGCGTTGTGTCACTCTCTAGGTCGAGCGGCGGTTCAATACAGACGCCGGGGGCGGCTTCCACTCGGTCAGACGGCGGTTCGTAACGCATAACGACCCTGTTGGTGGACTTATCAAGATCGACCAGCCTTCATTGAGCGGGCGGATAGGAATGGCGTAGCGCAGATAGCAACCGGAGATCGATTTTGTAGTCCTCTGCCCCTCTTCCGAACGACCGAACAAGGCGATGGCTCCGGTCAATCTCATGCCCCAAAAACGTCGTGCAATAATCCAACAGCGCCTGCTCGGTAAAGATCACAGGCTTATACAGATTCTGGACTCGCCAAGGGTCCGGATGGCAACTGATCAGTCTTATTCGTAGGGTGGTTTGGTGTAGCCCGCAGGCGAGAGGGTGAATATTTCGGCACCCCCGGCGGTGATGCCAATACTGTGTTCGAACTGGGCCGAAAGCGAGCGGTCTTTGGTGACGGCCGTCCAGCCGTCCTTCAACAGTTTTACCTGCCAGGTGCCAAGATTGATCATCGGCTCGACGGTGAAGAACATGCCTTCCTTGAGTTCCAGCCCTTTTCCCGCCTCGCCGTAATGCACCACATTGGGAGCATCGTGAAAGATTCGGCCGATGCCGTGGCCACAAAAATCTCGCACAACGCCGCAGCGGTGGCCCTCGGCATAACTTTGTATAGCGTGCCCGATATCGCCTAGCGTTGCACCGGGCTTAGCTTCGGCGATGCCCAGCATCATCGCCTCATAGGTGATGTCCACTAGGCGGCGCGCTTTAGCAGAAGGTTTGCCGACGAAGAACATGCGGCTCGAGTCGCCGTGCCAGCCATTTAGAATGACAGTCACGTCGATATTCACGATATCGCCTTTTTGCAGCCGCTTTTCGCTCGGAATGCCGTGGCAAACGACATGGTTGATTGAGGTGCAGATCGACTTGGGGTAGCCGCGATAGCCGAGTGGCGCTGATACCGCGCCGCGGTTGACGGTCGTCTCGTCGCACAGTCGATCGAGCTCGTTAGTAGTGATGCCGGGTAAGATATAAGGCGAGATATAGTCTAGCACTTCCGCCGCCAGGCGGCCGGCCCGGCGCATGGCCTCGAAATCCTCCGAGCCATGAATCTTGACGCTGCGTTCTGCGACCTCGGCGCTATGCACGGCCGGCTCTGCCGCAGGCCGGCTTCGTTTGGTTTCGTACAATTCGCCTACTTTCTAATTTCGCGCGCCGATGTTGGCGCAGGGGAACACCAGTCCGGAGTATAATAACAGCATTATTCGCCGATGCATAAATTACCGATTTGGGTGGAGGGCCAGCTAGAGCCGCCCATACTGAACTTTTGTTCATTTCATTTGTAACACATAGACACCGTCCCAATCAGGGGCGGTCGGTTGCTCGGTGTAGTCCTTGATCCGCTCCAAATAGACGGCATGTAGTTGTTCAAGGCTGAACTAATCGGTTTCGCGGTAGTTTTCCAGAATTTTGCTCGCCTCGCCCCAGTCTTGAGCGCGGTATGCGGTTTGGAAAGCGCGGTAATTATCCGTAAGGACTGGGAACACCTCCGATTCCATGTAGATTTTAACAGGTGCTGATAAGGCACTTCTTGTTGACATCATTAACACGTCGGGTTTCTGGAAGGAAATATCGTGCTTCACAACCGGCCCCCGAATATTAAAGATAATTGGTTAACGGCCCCTATCGACAGGAAGCGGACGGTCGAGGCGGATTTCTTCTTCACTTATGGCGCAAGCATAGCATAGTGCCTCTATGCCCCTCGCGCGTGCGGTGGCGAAGGCTTCCGAATATGCCGGGTCGATATCACTGGCCAAGGCGAAGGAGTCGCAATCACCGCGTTGCACGAGATAGAACATAACCGCTCTCCCGCCGGCTTCGGCCACCCTGGCAAGCTCGCCTAGATGCTTAGTGCCGCGCTTGGTAACTGAATCAGGAAATTCCGCGATCCCACCGCGGCGCATGAGATGGACATTCTTGACTTCGACATAACAGGGCGGTACGCCGTCCGCCTCGAGGAGAATGTCGACGCGCGAATTCTGACCATATTTCACCTCGCGGCGGATATTCGCGTAGCCCGATAGCTCGGTCACTTCTCCCGCTTGGATGGCCGAGGCGACTATGCCGTTGGGATGCGTCGTGTTGATGCCGACTAGCCCGCGCGCGCCAGGTTCAACGCGGATCATCTCCCAGGTATAGCGCAACTTACGTTGGGGGTTGTCCGTCGGAGACAGCCAGGTCTCCGATCCTGGCTCGGTCAGCCCCAGCATGGCGCCAGGATTGGCGCAATGGGCGGTAACTATGGTGCCATCGTCTTGCTCGTGATCGGAGAGAAACCGCTTATAGCGCTTGACGAGGGTCGAGCGGACGAGGGGCCTAGAAAATTTCATAGAGCAAAATTATGCCATGTCGGGGCAATCGTCTATGCTCACCCGATCCTTATAAATTCTGGAGATTTTCATGGCCAGACAGCCGAAGATAGTAACCGCCGGGCTTCTTCTCATCGGCAACGAGCTCCTCTCTGGGCGGACGCAGGATGCCAATCTCAACTATCTCGCCAAGCAATTAACAGCAATGGGAATCCGCCTCGCTGAGGCCCGGGTGGTCGGCGATGACGAAAATGAGATCGTCGACGCGGTCAATGCGCTCAGAGCTCGGTATGATTACGTCTTCACAACCGGCGGCATCGGACCGACTCATGACGACATCACCTGCGAATGCGTTGCCAAGGCGTTTGACCGGCGCTATGTGATTAACGAAAAGGCGCGCCGCATCCTTGAGGATTATTACGATGGCTCCGGGCGCGATCTGAACGAAGCGCGCATGCGCATGGCATATACGCCGGAGGGTGCCGAGCTCGTCGATAACCCGATCAGCCGCGCGCCGGGCTTCCGGATTGAGAACGTCATTGTCATGGCCGGTATTCCGGCAGTGATGCGCGCCATGTTTGAGACCGTCGCCTCTAGCCTTGAGGGCGGTGCTAAGGTTGTCTCGCGCACCGTTTCGGTATTGATGGGCGAGGGTGATATCGCGCGCCCTCTTGGTGAGTTGCAGGAGCGCTATGAGAGCCTCGAGATCGGCAGCTACCCCTTCGTGCGCAACAGTAGGTTCGGCACGACTTTGGTCCTGCGCGGTACCGACGAGTCAGCCGTAGGAGCAGCCGCGGAGGAGCTAAAATCAATACTTCGAGATTTTGGTGTTACCCCAGCTGACGAGCCGGTCACCTCCGATGGCAGCTGGCCAAAATCCGAGGCTTAGACAGATTTGCTAAAGGCTTCTATCTTGCGATTCACAGCCTGCGCGGAGCAACAGGTATGCTCTAAGGACTTTAAAGTATGAAGAGTCTTGATTTTGGGGGTTGATAGGAATTTTTCCACGTATCTACGAGCCAAAATCACTCCCCATAGAATGCTTTTAGAAGAGGTTAAATCATGCCAAATATTAATTTGAATGAAAAAATTAACTTGCACTATATGGAAAATGGATCGGGTCGTCCTATTGTCTTTGTACATGGCGTATGGATGAGTGGAAAGTATTTCCATAAGCAAGTAAAAGAATTGGGAAAAGATTTTCATGTTATATCTATTGATCTTCGTGGTCACGGCAGGTCATCTCACTCCAGCCATGGGCATACTATGGGGTCCTATGCTAGAGATTTACGCGCCTTTATGAAGGAAAAAAATCTAGTAGATGTTGTTTTAGTTGGTTGGTCTATGGGTTGCATGGTAATCTGGGATTACTTTGAACAGTTTGGAAATACAGATGTATCGGCTACTATATTCGTAGATCAAAGCCCCTCAGATTTCAAATGGCCTGATTGGGAACTCGGTGTTTTTGATCTTTCATCTCTTATTGCGATGATGTCAGATGTGCAGACTGATCGTGATCGAGTTTTCAAGAATTTTATTCCAATGCTGTTTAACAAACCCCCGTCATATGAAGATTTAGCATGGATGTTAGAAGAATCAATGCTAATGCCGGCTACGATTGCGAGTGCAGTATTGTTTGACCAAACCATGCAAGATTATAGAAATAAATTATCAAAAATTAATGTCCCAACATTGGTAATTTCTGGTGGTGCGGAAGGGAAACTTTTACCTATTGATTCTGTAAAATTTGTTCATAATAAAATCAATGGTTCGAAATTTACTGTCTACGAAAATTCTAATCACTGCCCATTTTTGGAAGAAACTGATCGTTTTAATAATGATATTATTAAATTCATTAACTCCCTTGATTAATATTTTTATGTATTAATTTTAATTTGTATTATAATTTTTATCTCACATCCATATTGAATTATTTTACATCTATTAATTCATAGACATGATATTTCTATTGCTAATAAAACATAGGAGATTAAATAGCTTACACCAAGTATCGTGTCAACAAAGTGGACGCTCGGAAAAATAGCTTCGAGGCGAGCGCTTATATAAATAGTCTGGGCTTGGGTTATGAACCGAATATGACCCGGCCGGATACATCGGAAAAACTGAATTTGGCCAGTTTCACTTTCCTGCGCTTTCGTCTCACATGTCGAAACAGGTGCAGGTAGAGTTCAACCTGAGGAGATGGAGCAGATGGAGCCATGGGTCAAGACCCTCACAGTGCACCGGTAGGAGTTTGAGAAGAGACTGTTCAGCTACTGCGGTCCGCACGTCTAACAGGTGATTTGGCCGATGGGGTTCATCATCAGGTGGCGGTAAGGATACACATAGGGTAGCGAGGATGTAACTATGAGAAAAACTGTTTTAGCCTTAGTCTTTGTTCTGTCTATCGTCAGTCTTGGGTTATCAGGTTGCGCCAGTAGGGACTGTGTTGGGGTGGAGGATTGCGCTGACGTAACTTCTTACGAGGAGACCGAGGAAAGAGGGTCTGTGGTCAATTTTCTTTCTGTAGTCAGTACATTTCTCAGTATTTACACACTGTTCAGGTAATCTTGTTTGTCGGTCATAAGTCACGCACACTGGATAAGTTTTTTACCTGCGATGGATCACCAAAAAGGAGAGAAATCCAAATGTTTTCCCATATAATGATCGGTTCGAATGACGTTTTAGCGGCCAGAACTTTTTACGACGCCGTTTTGGCTACAGTTGGTGTCTCGGAGGGAGAATTTAACGAAGAAACACAGCGAGTTTATTATCGCACCTCGGATGGAACCCTTATTGTTACCAAACCTATGGACGGCAATCCGGCTACAGTCGCTAACGGAGGTACCCTAGGGTTTACATGCAAGACTCCGGAACAGGCGAAAGCCTTTCATGATGCCGCTGTCGCTAATGGCGGAGTGAGTATCGAAGACCCACCTGGTTGGCGAATTTTGGGAGAACGGAAGCTCTATCTTGCTTACGTTCGGGATCCATCAGGACATAAACTCTGCGCTACGCATTACGCTTAAAATGACTACTTGAGACTGGGTGGGTTACATTAAGCATGAGCCAGCATGAAGCAGAAGAGGCTACCGAGGGCGTCGTAATGCGAACGAAAAAGGAAAATTTAACAGCAAGAATATGACAAGCGCTAAAGCACTATTTATGAAACCACTGAAAATTAATTCAAATAACCGTTCCCGCGTGGCGGAACTGGTATACGCG
This sequence comes from uncultured Rhizobiaceae bacterium, assembly GCA_964624055.1. Classification (GTDB taxonomy): domain Bacteria; phylum Pseudomonadota; class Alphaproteobacteria; order UBA828; family UBA828; genus PTKB01. Next base: position 46,009 of record CAZUXZ010000103.1, read on the forward strand.
ACCGAGTTAAAATTAAGAAGAACGTTTGTATGATATTGATTTAACGGTGTTTTCCGGAACGCATTTGGCGATGTTTCAAGGATATAACTAAGCGATAGCTATCTATATGGGCATTGCCTGTTTTGTATTTGATAATGTTTTAACCATATTAATTTAATTGCTCCAAAATCTTAGACCTCTTCGCCGCCGCCTCTTCTTCAGTTATCAGGCCATCTTCAAAAAGTTGCTTGATCATTTTTAGCTTGGCGTCCACTGGATAATCTTCTGAAAGAACTGCCTGTGAATTTGCACTGGCGCTACTGCTGCCTTTGGTAGAACCCAATCTCAGCTTGACGACTTCGCCGCGGAACGTCACCCCGGCCACGATCGCGCCCGCGCCGCACATATACTCATGCTCGCTCGACACATCCTCTTTCTTGTAATAGCTGTGAATATTGATCACGGCGTCGCCGCCCTTTGTCAGGGCTCGCTTTTGAAAAGAAAGCATTGCCGAAAGAAATGCCCATTCGCAGGCCGTTTTATCCTTCCTTGCGAATGCGTTGGTTTTCTTGTTGCTCACAAAAGTGCCGAAACTTTCAATAATCGGCGGATGGGGTTGTTCACCGAAAAAGAATTGAATTTCATTTTCGTTGAGCCGCTCCGAGCCCCTGGAATTCATGGCCTCGAAAATTGGCAGCATAAGCCGTGTATCGCGCGCCACAGCCTGTGTGGAGGACAAAAGACACAAGATCATGAATGACCCAAAGAAAATCTTCACCTGCACTTCCTCCTTTTAATGTTTTTACTCACCAGATAGGAGAGCCTACTAGCCACTGACGCAATCTATTGATGGCCTCCATAGACGAAACAACACAAGGCGGATTAAATCATAATTTGAAGAACGATCCACTCGCTGTCTACTTCAGGAATTCCCTGTTCCTTATCTGGCAGCACTTTCTATGGGGAAGTTAATTGGCGGATTTGCGCCATGAGATATTCGGCCTTGACGGTGCCGAAGATCTGCACTGGCAGTCCGGCGCGCTCAAGCCCCTCCGCCGTCCAGGTATTGCAGGTGTTGAGCAGGTGAAACTCGCCGGTCGCCGGATAGAAGCGGCTGAAGCTGTAGAGGCCCGGGATGATGTGCCGGTCCTCCTCACGTGCGAAGCTGGCGTGGATATGATTGATGAGGCGATCAAACCCCTCGCGTGAGATGCCCAGCTCAATAATTTCATTGCCGGGAAATACGTCTTGCGGATGCGACGTCAAACCCGCCAGGTGCACCACCGAGGCCGTCGGTAAGAGTGCCGCGCGAAGGGTCTTGCCCAGGGTTTTGTCCGGCGCCGGAAAATATTCCGCATCTCCCCAGCCGAAGCTGAGATAGCGAGCCCGGGGGAAATCACCCGCTTCCGGTATCGCGTCGGCGGGTATTAGGGCTCTGGGCACGACGATCTCGGAATGCCAGCCATTGCTCATAATGTGGATCGCCACACCTTCCGCTGCCGGCTGCCAATCACCCGCAGAGGATTCACTCAGTGTGGTTTGCGACGGGCCGCAGGCAGCAAGCCACAGTCCGGCAACCGCAGCCAACAGCCATCCGCTATGAAACCTGCCTTGGATCATCGTCTTTCAATATATATACGTGCGCTTGCGCGCGTTTCAAATGAGTCGGCACCGGCACCGCTGATCCCGGCTCAGAGCTGGTAGACTCGATAACCCGCAGAAATTGAAGAGTTTCCATGCGTTCAGCAGAGAGTGTTAACAGGGGGCAGATGTACAGTGAAATATGATTTTACACCTTTTTCGTTTTCCCGCATTCACGGGATACCCAGCATGAAAAATAAGGAGAAAAATTATGAATAATAGGTGGCCAAAAGATTAAATTATTGTCTGCAAACGCATGGCCGAGGGTGACTCGTTCAAGCTCCGGCAGAAGAATCATAACGTGGTGAAGATGGTCTACGCCGGGAAGGTAAAAATGCTCACATTCCCTCAGACACCCGGTGACCATCGGTCATTCGACAACTTAATAGGGGAAGTTCACACTCCACTCCCTTCGTGATAGCTACGCGAGTAACCTCGTGAAGAGTGGGAAGGTCGAGTTGTATGAACTCCAGAAAATTCTTGGACACACCACGCCGCAAATGACACAAAAGTACGCGCACCTAAAACCAAATGAAGCGAGCAAGAAGGCTAAGGCAGTACTGGATAGTGATGGTTTGCTGTCGAGGGCCGTAACGTGAACGAAAAAAGAAAATCTGACGACGAGTTTGCGACAGAAGTGATGCTACTAGTTATGAAACAACTGAATAGGAATCTATTAATCCACTGAAATCACTTCTAAATCTACTGTGCCCGCGTGGCGGAACTGGTATACGCGACGGACTTAAAATTAAGAGATACGTTTGTAACCTATTGATTTGACAGGGGTTTCCAACACGTTAGGAAACCACTGTACAATGCGCTATTTGTATCAAGGACTT
>CAZUXZ010000104.1:0-3151 GCA_964624055.1 uncultured Rhizobiaceae bacterium
TTTGCTCTTTCATCGTTGTCTACAATGCGAGTAGCAGCTTGTGCTTGAGCTTGAAGTTCCGGGTCATCACTCCGGCGGATATTTCCCTCGGGGTCTCCATATCCGTTCACCGTTATGCTGAGGGCGTCGCGACGTGTTTCATTATCCCGCCAGATGAGTTGACCCTTTAGCTCGGCATTGCCCCAGGCTTTTCTGATGGCTTGAGAGTTACCGCCCCTCACTTCTACATCTAGACCCAGTTCCTTTCTCCAGAAGTCGGCAGCCAGCTGGGCAGCCTCGGTTTGGAGGGGCATCGATGTGGACTCCCAGGTATGCAGGACTATTTTGTCCGCTCCCTTGCCTTCAGGATAACCAGCAGAAGCCATAAGCTCTCGAGCTTTATCTGGGTCAAACTCGAATGGATCTAGGTCCGTGGTGTACCCAATGGTGCTAGGAGTGACCGCGCCCCAACCTTTGACCTGGAATACTTGTTCACCACCATAAAGTTGGTCTCGGATGAGTTCCTTGTCTATAGCGTAGTGCAGGGCCAGACGAAAATCCTTATTGGCGCAAGATAAGGCGGGATCCGCCCAACAGTGCATGAAGGGCAGCCAAACATAGTTGCCTTCTTCACCGAACACCAGACGCCCACCGCCAGATTCTACTTGGCTCTGAGCGGCCAAACTGACTGGAGCAATGTCGGCATCGCCTGCTCGTATAGCCGATACTCTCGTAGATTCCTCTGGCACTAGGTATAGGGTCACCTCGTCGAAAGGTATTCTTTTGTCTTCAGGGAAACCATTGGCGGGCTGATAGTAGAAGTCATCGAACCGCTCAAATGTCATGGAGCTTGCACGAATGTGCTCCACTAGTTTCAAAGGACCGGCGCCAATGGGATTCTTATCGTAAGCAGCTTCGTCGTCTGTATTGTGATAATCAGATCTGGCTGGCATGACATGGAACCAACCAGGACCTGTCTCAGACAATGTACTTCCAATTTCAGGGGCAGGGATAGTGGTCTTCAACAATACGTCTCGCCCGTCCAGCTCTATACCATCGGATTGACGAGACATCCTTAGTGACGACGGAGCGATGAGGAAATCTTTCGCATCAGCACTAAAGAGGTGTTGGAATGTCCAATATACGTCTTCCGGGGTTAACTCTGTCCCGTCTTGCCACTTCACACCTTCACGAATGGTGAAGGTCCAAGTTAGACCATCTTGAGAAAGATTCCAGGCGCTGGCGATTCCTGGCACCATCTCCCGTTCTACATTGTCGGATATGAGGAAACCATGCATGATTCGCCCATAGTTCATATCGCCTGCCAATCCAAGCGAGTAACCGACATCGAATCGTTCACTTCCGAAATCTCCTACCATAATCTTCAAATTCCCGGAATATACGGTTCCCGTAGTTGGTGAATCAGCAGATCCGGGAACGGTGGTGGGTTGGGACGCTCCGCCAGAAACTGCAGTCGGTGCGCTGGTGTCGTTTGCTGCAGGTTCATCTGAACCACTGCAAGCAAACATCAATACTAGAAACAATCCTAGAATAATTTTTGCCACCATGACATTTCCTCCATCAAATTAGTATATTTCCGGCAAATAGCCAGAATAGAGTCAGGGATTGCCTTGACGACCTCCTTACTTGTTAAGCGGTGAACTATGTTCGTTCATTTGAAACGTCGTTTGCGTCGCTAGAGTCTTCTCAACTTTGGATCCAAGGCGTCTCGCATCCAATCGCCAAAATAGTTAAAGGCCAACACCACCACTGTAATGGCAATGCCTGGGAAAAGAGACAGCCACCAGACCTCCAGAATCACCGCTTTGCCTTCAGATACCATGATCCCCCAAGCGGCTTCACCAACAGGTAGACCTAGGCCCAGAAAACTAAGTGACGCCTCCAACAGGACGACCTGCCCTACTTGAAGACTAGTGATAATCATCAACGTATTGACGGTGTTCGGGAATATATGACGCCAGATGATTATCGGCATGGACACCCCCGCAATTTTAGCGGCAACAACGAAGTCCATGTCTTTTATGCTGAGTACGTCGCCTCGGATAATGCGGGCGAATCGAGCCCAAACAGTCAACACTACGGCAAGAATTATACTTTCGATTCCAGCTCCCATGATGACCACAATCACCATGGCAACCAAAATGGTGGGAAACCCGAGCGCAGCGTCGGCGGTGCGCATGGTAATAGCGTCGAACCACCCCTCCCGAAAACCAGCTACCAGGCCAACTACTGTACCAACTACCGCGCCTGTGCCCAGGGCCACCAAGCTGATGAACACAGTTGTGCGAGCGCCGTAAATCAGGCGGCTTAACATGTCCCGCCCAAGTATGTCTGTGCCTAGTGGGTTACTTAGGTTTTCTCCGGGAGCTAATTTGGCGTTCAGAATATTGATCTCAGTAGGATCATGGGGAGCCACCAGTGCAGAAAAAGCAGCGCAAACCAGCAATATAAGCATGATAAACACTGAAATCCACGGTAGCTTCAGATTCATGACTCGTCGGGACGCTATACGCCACCAACCTGGCCTAAGCCCAGAATTAATTGCAGTTGCCATTGCACACCTTGTTATTCATACCTTATCCGCGGGTTCACATAGGCGTATAGGATGTCCACAAGTAGGGATACGACAACGTAGAACAGTCCTGCAGCCAGTACGGTGGCCTGAATGATGGGGAAATCCCGCTGAGTGATGCCTTGGAGTAACAATCGGCCGATCCCTGGCCAGGCAAAAACCACTTCGATCGCCACAGAGCCGTTAAGCAGCCCAGCCAGCGTTAGTCCGCTAAAGGTAAGGGCCGGAATAACGGCATTTTTTAGCGCATGCTTATAAACAACCATACGCTCTGGGAGACCCTTGACACGCGCAAATTTAACGTACTCGCTGTCTAGCACGTCAAGCATACTTGAGCGTACTAGGCGAACAATTCCAGCCATACCTCCCCAGGAAAGCACGAACGCGGGAAGTATATAGTGACTGATGCCTCCGCGACCGAACGTAGGAAGCCAGCCGAGTATAGCGCCGAACAGTAGGATGAGCATAATGGCTACCCAAAAACTAGGGGCGGCAATGCCCAGAACCGCGAAGAACTTTCCAATGTGATCAAAGATGGTATCGCGTTTCACAGCAGACAAAACACCCAAAGGAATACCT
>CAZUXZ010000105.1:0-35550 GCA_964624055.1 uncultured Rhizobiaceae bacterium
TCAATTTTTTGTCGGGTCGAAAGATCTAGCTCGCTTACCAGCGCACCGGGGTCAACATTCTCAAGTTTTAAATTGGCGAAATGTTGCGCTACCAATTGATAGCTCTTGCGGCGGTTGATCTGTCCGAGTAACGGTGCCGGCTCGTAGGGCAGCAGCATGTTCTGTGTAACCGTCAGATCGTCCACCAGGGTCATTTCCTGAAACGCAGTGTGAATACCGAAACGATGGGCACGGGCTGGTCGCCCGATACCGGCCGTCTCGCCAAAAAGACTGACGCTGCCTGAATCTTGGCGAATTAGGCCGCTTAGAATTTTCACTAGGGTCGATTTACCAGCTCCGTTTTCGCCGATAAGGGCTCGAACTTCGCCCTTGGCGACGGAAAATGAAACATCGTCGAGCGCCACCGTTGCGTCGAATCGCTTGGAGAGGCCCGTAACTTCAATCGCGGGCGCGGAATTGTTCATTTTGTCACGCGATGGCGCGAAGGCGCCGGGACATGGTCGAGCGTGGCCATGCCTCGGCGCTATCTAACGCGTGGCGAACCTATTAATAGTCGTCCGGCACACCATGCAGAGCAGCTTTGAAGCCCATTTCCGGCACTTGCGGCGACCAGAAATCGATGGCGTAATCAGGCGGTACCGAGCCTGGCTTGATAGTGTTACAGCCAGCGGCGAATTCTGCGGCTGAGCCGGTTTCGCACAGGGTGACATTATCTTCGGTCACTTCGACGCCGGTGTAATAGATCAGATGATCGACATTTTCGCCGTCGAGCACCTGCATGGCGACGCGGAAGGAGTATCCCACAGCCCAGAGACCCGAGCCAATGGATTGTCCCGATTTACCGAGTGCACCCTCTATGCCGGATGAGGTAGGCAGCATCTGTAGGCGGTTGCCATTGGCCGATTCGCCAGCGCATGGGATGATGGGATTGTCGGGCCACCAACCATCTTCGACTTGCATCTGCGAGACGGTGTAGCAACCGGTCTGCACGACGATGCCGTCGATCTCGTCCCAGCCATGTGTAGCAAGCAAATTGCGCATCTCGAGGCGTGCCTGGGAATGACTCCAGAAGCCGACCAGCTCGGCCAGCAGATTGACCTCGGGATTGCGGGCGATCTCTTCCTTGACGCCCTGATGATGCTCCTCGCTGTAGGACACGCCGGGCACGCCGGTGATGGCAACGATGTTGCCCTTGCCACCCATTTTGTCGACTACATATTTGGTGCGGTAGGCGCCGAGTTTTACGCCGTCAATCTTGACCACATAGGCGCAAGGTTCGGTAACGCCATTGATCACTACGACAGTCACACCTTTATTGCATGCGTTCTTGATGACGCCGTTCAGCGCTGTGGGTGAAATCGGGAAGGCAAGGATCGCGTCTGCGCCGGCTTGGATCATTGCATTCATCTGCTGGATCTGGCGTGCTGCGTTAGCCACAGCAGCTTGAACGCGAAGCTCCACTCGGTCGCGATATTCCGGCAATAAGGCCATTGCGGTTATGACGTTTTTTGCTTCAGTCTGCCAGGCAGTGCCAACATAGCTCATACTGTAATAGATGAGATATTTGCCGTCTTTGGTCTTGGCCGAAGCTGTATCGGGCGAGAAACTCCATGCGAGTGACAAGCCCATAACGGCGAGCACGGCAAAACGCGCAAAGATTCCCATTGTCGGTCTTTTCATAGCGATCGTCTCCCCTGGTTGTGTTAAACACGGACCCCTTGCGGGCGCCGTTGAATTTTACCAATTTATCAATAGTCTGACGCTTGATCGCAACACGAGTCAATCAACCATTTTAGTTGGTAATTGTTATACCTCCTTAGCTGCGATTGTCTCCATTTCAACCAACCAGTTGGGATGGGCGAGACCGGCGACGATGGAGAGGGTCGAGGCGGCTGGGTGGTCGCCGAGATAGAAATCACGGATCTCTCGCATTTGGGTCAAAGTGTCGCGGGACATCAGAAGCGTGTTCACCTTGACAATGTCTTTTACGTCCATGTCCGCTTCTTCCAGAACGGCAAGGGTGTTTTGCCATACCCGATGGCATTGCGCTTCAAAGCCTTCGGCGAGGCTGCCGTCGGCATTGGTGCCCACCTGGCCGGAAACATGTAGCCAGCGGGCATTGGGTCCGGCCTCGGCGCCATGGCTGTAGCGCGACGCAGGCGTGGCGATGGTGACGGGAGTGTGCAGCGTAATCATTAGGCTCTCTCTTTCGGTATTTGCGATTAGGGTGGTTTATGCGCCGAGGTCAGAAAACTTCGGCATGATTTCCTGAGCAAGGCGCCTTGTTGATTCGCGCCAACCCTGCATGGCGCCGATATGGTCGTACGAAGTAATCTACAGTTGGCCGAACCCGCCGGAGATGCCGGCGATGTCGGCAATCTTCTGTTTCACCGTCTCGGGGCTACCGACGCACATATTGTGATCGATCATATAATCGAGGGTGACGTCGGAATCCGGTACATCCGGGTGATGTTTGCAGCTTTCCAGCATGCCAATGCGATTGAGGACCGGTAGCCAAAAGCCCTCATATTGATCGCCAATCTCGCCCTCTTTCACCCTCCTGCGTGCCTCTGCGTCGGTGTCGGCGATATAGACGTCGCGGCCGCCGCGCCAGATATTGCGCTCCGCCACGCGGCCAGATTCTGCCGCGCCCTTCTCAACCGCTTCCCAATGGCCACTGAGATAGCCGTTGCCGAAGCTTAGAGAGAGCGGGATATAGCCGTTGCGCCCGGCAAGCTCAAGAGTCGGAGATCCGGCGCTAAAGCCGGCGATAGCTAGCTGAGGATAGGGTTTAGTAAAGGGCTTGATGTGAATTTTGTACAGATCTTCGGGATCATCCGGCGGGCGCTTACCACGCCAATATTTTCCCTCATAGTCGAATTTTTCCTCGCTTTCCCACAGGCGGATCATGATCTCGAGCGACTCTTCTGTCATCTCCCGGTTCTGGCCGCTGAAGCCGTCGATATCAAAGAGTCCCCAATCGGTCGGAATCGAGCCTGAGCCGATACCGATATAGCAACGCCCCCGCGAGATATGATCGAGCCAAGCAATGCGGTGGGCTAGCTCCGCCGGATGGTGATAGGGAAGCATGTAACCTCCCGGTGATACGCGGATATTCTTGGTCCGTACTAGCGCCTGGGCAACCAACAGGTCGGGTGCTGGGTTGGGTTCACGCGGCACGGTGTAATGACAGCCAATCCAGGCCTCTGAAAACCCGATCTCGTCGTAGAATTCAATCGTATCTAGATTATGATAATGCCCCTCCGCAAAGTCTCGCCCAGGGGGATGGTTGGGCATTAGAAACGCGCCAACTTTCATATGGTTGAGCTCCCGGACATGCCAATTTTCTTAATTTGCTGCTGCAATGACGCCCTCAAATAGGACCACCGTGCTGCGTGCAAGACCTAGACTAGCGACCCCCGTATGACGATTGCGATGCTCCGTCAACCGCGAGAAATCGATAATAGGCAACATTTAGACCAAATTTTGAATAGCTCACTGAGTGACCTAAAATCAGGATACTCTGATGGCATGGTCTGTCAATCTTGCCTCACGTCAAAATTTTTGTGGAACAAAATCTGACAGTTTAAAAAAGTTTTCATAAAAAGTTTTTGATAATTAAGTACCAAAAAGGCGGTCCAAATAAGCTGTTGTCATGTGGTGAATTGGTTTTTCTAACCACACCATGGGCCCAGGTTCAAACGACTGCGATTTAAAGCTTCTCTGTACAGAGCTAAAGACACTGATGTCTTCCTCCAGAATAAGTTTGGCGAAATCAAAATAGACCTTCCTTTTTTGTTCAAAATTAGGATCCTCAAACCACTGCTCTGGAAACAACATATACACTTTGTGTTCCATGGTTTCTGGCCCAGTCGGCCAGGTCACGAAATTGTATAACGCATCAGTTCTCGCAAAAAAATTCATGCTTGGTGGAAGATAGTACGAAAATGCTAAGTCGGCAGGTTCATCTGCGACTTGTGGCATGGGCCCAAACAATGACTTTCCATCGGGTGCGAGTGGTCCGCTGTTGTAGCGAAGATGATAACCGCCTCGATCAAAAAGTTTAAAATTATCTGCATTGGCCTTTGTATATTTTCCAAAACTGGGGTCATGAAGAACCGCAACGTGGTACCAGTCAGCCAAATTCTCTCTTCCTAATTTCCAATTACAATTTATATTGATTGCTACCTTGTCGGAAAGACGACAATTTTCTGCTTCGAATTTTTCTGCCGCACCAACAACCGGACCTAAAAATTCAATCAAAGAGCAGCAATCTTGATCAAAGTTAATAAAAACAAATCCAGCCCAGTCATCAACCTTTATTTTTTTTAGGCTGCACTGTAAGCGATCAAGAATCTGAGTTTCTTTTGCAAATGGTGCGCCAATAAAATTTCCCTCGAGATCATAAATCCAGCCATGATATGGGCAGCTGAATTGTGAAGCATTGCCCTGTCCTATTGCTATCTCTGCACCTCGATGACGACAAACATTATAAAACGCCTGCAGTTTTCCTTTGTTGTCCCGATTGACTATGACCGGCTCGCATAGGATTCGGAATGTCATGAAGTCGCCAGGTTTTTCGAACTCCTCGACCCGTCCTACACATAGCCAATCTTTCATGAAAATTTTTTGTTTCTCAAGCTCAAGTATTTCCGGAGAGGTATAAATATATCCTGGTACATGGCTCGCTTCAGCTAAAGGACTATGAGTGGATTCCAAGCCCGCCCCGAGAGAAAAATTCGGATCTGTACTTTTTATATCCATATCTTTAGCCTCAATTTTGGTCGAAGATATTCAAATATATTTTTTATAATATGAGACCGTAATCTCGAACTATATTAATAAAGGTTATCCATAAACAATTTGTAGATCTGCGGCGGCATCTGATAAAATGTTAGGATTTATAATTGTTCCTTCAGAAATTATTTTTTCGTTTTCAATCCAAAAAGATTGTTCTCGCATAACACAGTCAGGATGGTTTTCTCCTCCGCCATCAATCCACTGGGGCAAACCAAGTCCTATGGCATTGCATCCTATCACTCTTTGATCTTCTATAAATGATTTTCCAGTAAAACGAGCTGCCGGATGATATCCACAAGTAAAATGTACTATATTTCCATATTCACCATTTCCAGCTCGTCGAAGCGAACGGCGTATCGCTTCTAATTCTGCTCCACCACCATTAACGTCTTGTATCCTTCCATCCACAGTAAAAACGTATGGTTCCTCGAGAGTTGTATAATATTCGTGAAAAGTGGATTCACAGACAATGGTTCCTTTAACAGTATCTAATTCAGGGAGCACCATCACCGTGCCAGGTACAAAATACCCACCAGGAGTTGTAGCTCGCTTAATTTCTAGACCTTCCTGTTTTGCCAATATAAAGCTGACATCTGTACCTAATTTAGAAGAGAACCGACATTTCTTCCCTGATGACTCAGCGAGTAAGTTATTAAAAATGTCCGAAACGGTAAGAACCTTTTCAAGATCTGCCTTGGTAAAAATGCGAACAATGCCATTGGCTCCTAAGTCGGCAGCTAGTAAGTATCGAGTACGGCCATTTTTCATGGCTTGGTCATACACATGCGCTCCCGCGATATATGGCATGCAAAGATCTATCCACACATCGCAATTTTGAGCGGCAGCAACTAAGGGATCAGGAAGAAAAGGATTTGCCAGCCCGCCTTGAAATGGCAAAGCAGGTGCCAGCGTCATGCTGACAACCTTTGCGCCCAGCATGTATGAGGCGTTTACTATTGCACCTACAGCATTCTCGTCAGTATTCACATCTGCAGTAACCAAAACATGCTCTGACTCCACAACACACATCATATCCTGCATTAATATTGTTGATGCCCGTGACAGTTCTGGTGTTAAACCCATAACTCTATCCATTGGACGCTCCTACGAATAATTAAGAACGGGCCACACTTGAATAACAACGAGCCTGCTCTTGGGATATCATAGCGCCTAATATCGTGCTTAGTAATAAACCGGTCCTTGTGCATTATGAGGCTAGATTGTCGGTATTTAGTGGGGTTACGCTCAATTTGAATGCCTGACTTATTAAGACATCCTCAAAAGTTGACACACTGATTGCCATTTTTCGCTCTGCCTCCCCCAAAGCACTCATGTTCCATATCCCTATTGCAGTCTATTCTGTGGTTCGTCACTGCTATAGGCTTCTCGGAAATATGCAACACCAACTTCAATGGCTTCGTCGATCTGGACCCGCTCCCACAGGCGCATAAGGCTCTTCTGGGCGCGAAGCGCATTAGGTCCTGCTGACAATATTGCATTAGTCCATGCAGCTGTCGCGTGGTCGAGATTATCGGACGAAGCTACTTTTTCTATTATGCCAGAATTCAAAGCCTCCTCAGCTGTAAGCGTGCGCCCCGTATATAGCAGTTCCGATGCCCGACCCCAGCCCATCAACCGAGGAAGTAACGCTGCTTCAATCACTGAAGGAATGCCAGTCTGCACCTCTGGCATCGCGAAGGTTGAACGTTCGGAAGCACCTCGCATGTCGCAGCTTGCCGCGAGTTCTAGAGCACCACCCAGGCACGGGCCGTCTATCTTTGCAATCACGGGTACGGGGCAATCCCGCACTGCCTGGCATGCCGTATGTAACAACCTAATAAACTTTTCCGCTTTGCCTGGGGTTAGGTTCTTTAGCTCTGCAATATCTGCGCCAGCCGAAAAAGCTCTGCCGGCGCCGGAGATGACAACACAGCGCAAAGTATTATCGTCAGATACATTCGTGATTGTGGCCGTCAGGCTCTTAATCAAAAGCCGTGACATGGCGTTTAGTTTCTCAGGCCGGTTCAGCGTGATTTCTGCAATTCCTCTAGTCACCGAAACCTTGACCAGTTCTGCCATTGTTTCCTCCTACCCCTCTACGGTATTGGACGCCCTACGCCGAGATCAAAATAGTTAGAACTCAGAAGGTTATGTTAACGATTTGGGGTCGATGAAGGTCGGAAAACTTTTCCCTTAAGGTATGCCAAAAGGGCCAAACATATTTATTGTGTAGATATTAGTTCCTGATAAAGATCAGTTCGTCGGTCTCTGTATAGAAGTGAGCGCTGCCCACCTGATGGCATCTAACTTCTTAATAAAGGTCTTGCCAAAGCTACACCCAGACTTGTGGACCTTAGCTCTCCACTTGCCTCTTCGCTTCTCAATGGTTGCCATTTTGAAACCCACTGCCCCAAGAGTGTCCCGAACAGCTACTCTTGGGTTCGTGAGAATTGGCTAAGTCACTGAAAACACGGTGCCGCCTGCAAGACTCGAACTTGCGACCCCCGCATTACGAATGCGATGCTCTACCAACTGAGCTAAGGCGGCATCAAGAAAGCCACGCTACTCCCGCCGTGTCACGCCGTCAATCGCCGGCTCAAGCCAGTTTTGTTGCTTTGGTGTGGGCGTCTGGGGGTATCTCTTCGCTTGTCTTGGCTGCAGCGCTTTCGGTCGCGCCGGTTGGGCGTTCGCTGCGCGCTTCCAGGGTGGCCGGAGCTACCGCCGGCTGGCGCCATTCTATTTTGTCGAGGGCGCTGCATACGGGGCAGGCGAGGGACCAGTGGCTTGCCGGTACGCCGCAATCAGTACACACCCACAAGGGATCGGAGCGGGCGTCGCTTGCTTCCAGTAGCCAGCGCCGCGCTGCTTTCACGTCGCTGTTTTCGGCTTCTTCGAGCTGTGCCAGCTTGCGGTAAATGCCGGCGCTCTGGCGCGTCTCGAGTGCAGCTTGCAAATGACCCCGTGCCGTGCCCCATAGTTTGGCGTCGAGCGCGCCGGAGGCGAGCAGCAAATGGCTCTCCGGGTGATTGGGATTACGCTTCGCCAGCTTCTCGAAATTCTTGGCACGCGCAAGGGGTTCGTCGTCGGCATGCAGTTCGTTGAAATAGCGCGCGAGGGTCGGGTGTGGCGTCTCCGCCCAGGCCTGGGAGATTAACCGCTCCGCATGGGAGCGTCGGTCGAAGGCGAGAGCTTGGCTGGTGGCGAAGATAATTGCTGGCATGAAATGCGGCGCAGCTTCTATCGCGCGCTCGGCAAATTTTCGGGCTTCGCGGCCGTCGCCGGCATCGCGCGCGGCGCGCGCCCGTTCGAGCAGAAGGCCGGCTTCGCGTCTCCGCCCGGCCTCCACGTCAAGCGCCTTTTGTCGCAGCGCCACGCGCAGTGTGGCGAGTGCGTCGGGCCAGTGCCCGGCATGGCTTTGCAGTTCCAACAATGTGGTCAGCACCCAGGGGGTATGGGGGCGAAGCGCGAAGGCGCGCTCGGCGAGCGCGAGTGCCGCCTGGTTGTTGCCCGCCTTATTGGCTTGTACGAGGAGGCCGCGTAACCCGAGAAACTCGGTTTCCGGTTGCTCTAACATGGCTTCAAAATAGGCCTTGGCGAGATCGTCTTCGCCTTCAAGCTGTGCCGCCTGAGCCGACAGCAACAAAGTGAGTGGCGGCTCGCCGAGCATGAGATTAGCGCGCCGGGCGAGGCGCCTAGCGCCACGCGGATCACCGGCGGCGGCAGAGACTAGCCCCTGGGTTAGTGCAAGATAGCCGCGCCGCTGGCGGCGTAATTGGCGCGCCCGGGCGATAGCGCGGGGACCTGTCCAGAGCCAGCGTGCGAGTTGAAAAATTAATGCGCCCAGAGCGGCAAAGATCGCTGCCGCAGCCGCCAGCGCCGCCGGCGAGGTTTCGAGCAGCCAATCGCCCCAGGAAATGACCACCCGGCCTGGCTCGTCGGTGATCCACACCGCAACAGCTGAGAGCGCGGCGACAATAAGGAAAAAGACGATAACGCGGATCATTCTTCGTTCCGCTTCGCGGGTGACCAGCGTGCGGCGACGCGCTCCATCACCTCCGCCTCTAGCACGACAAGAGCTTGCTCGATAGCGAGGCGGGCGCGCGCGTCGCGCAGCCAATCCTTGGCGCCACGCCGCGATTTGTATGGTAGTGCATCGGCGAGTGCGGCCGCGCCAGCGAGATCGCCGCGGGACAGTGCTTGATGGAGGGCGTTTAGCCGTCCCTCGAGACTGCTCGCGGCAATTTCGCCGCCAACCCGGCGCACGGTAACGATACGGCGTAAACGGCCGATTGTTGCGTCGACCCAGCCCTGGTCATCGGCATTGGCTCCCGCCTTAACCACTGCAATCGCCATATCGTCGAACCGGGTGGCGAGCTCAGCATGAGTCGGCGTACCTGCCAAAGCATGGGCAGCGAGTTTTAACATAGCGTTGTTGAAGGCGATGCCCGGCTCGCCATTATCCTGCGCGGCCGCGACGAAGGCTTCCGCCTCTCGGGCAAAGGGTGCCGCTCCGGCAGCGGCGCGCGACAGCCTAGAGTAGGCGAGTACCATTATCATGGCACGGCCGCTCTTCGCCTCCTGCTGGTCTTTTTTCTCAGCGGATTGGCGTAGTATCGCAATTTGTTCGCCAAGGCTTGCTAGTTCCGACCTTAAGGCGTCGATCTCAGTGGTGCTGTTGCTAGTTTCGATTGTGGAGAGACCGCGCTCCAAGGCGTTAAGCCGTTCAAGTGTTTGGAAGTCGACCACGGTAGCGGATGCGTGCTCTTCGCTAATGGCCGCCCTTGCGCGCGCTGCCTGGGTGGTGGTCTGGGTAGCGCTCAGGCGCTCCTCCATATCTTCGAGCCGCGCCAATGCATGGGCGACTAGGGTGAGGTCCGGCTCCGGCGGGGAAGTGCGTGCCGCCAGCAAATCGGCCTCCGCTCGTTCAAGCGCTGTCTGCTGTGTTGCCAAGGCGGTTTCGAGTGCCGCAACCTGTTCGCCGAGGGCGACTAAAGCTGGAGAGGGTTCTGGTGGTGCGGTGGCCACAGGCTCTGTCGTTGTGGTCACGTCTTCTGGTGGCGTAGCTTCCAAGCTGCCTCTGATGCTCGGCCAGGCAAAATAGACGCCGACGCCGATTAACGCGAGAAGTAAGAAGAGAGCAGCGAGGGGCAGGCGCCGCCGAGATTCACCGAAGCGCTTAACGTCGCTTCGCGTTTCGTCCGCCGTGGGATTGTTCGCGACGCCCTTGTCACGCGAATCTTTTATGCCTTTTTTGTTCCTATCGGCCATGGTGGGCCATGTTGACCTCTTGCACCACTTCCTCAAGCAGCGCCGCTTGCTCCGGCTTGCGCGCGGTGCGTACCCGACGCCATGCGACCGCTTCCGCCGCTTCTGCCACATTCGCGCTGAGGCATATCGCGGCAGATTGTGCGAGCGCCGACTCGAGCGCCGCCGCACGAACTAGTCTAACAAAGGCATGTGCGCTACGGGGAGAGAAAAACAGAACCATGTTAATTTTACCTTCCCTCAGAGCCTCATGGGAAGCTGGTGACAGCGCTACGCTTTGTCGCCCTTCATATAGAACTTGGCGGCGAACTTCGAAGCCGCCCCTCTGCAGCTCGCCGGCGAGGTCGCCTGCCACCTTGCTTCCGGCGATATGAAGAAGTGGCCCCGCGGTTGGATCGAGCTGCTCCCGAGCCAAGGCGGCAAGTGCTGTTACATCACCGTTTGCAGTTCGCACGTCGGTAAAACCCGTCTTCCACGCTGCATTGGCACTCGCCGACCCGACCACAAGCAGAGGGATATGGCGTGCTTCCGGTGGTGGCCCCAAAAGTGCTACCAGCGCTCGCACACCATTGGTGCTGGTTAGGAGCAGCGCTTGCATATCGCTGAGCTTGGGAAGTTTAGCGCCGGCGAGCGGTAGGATTTCGATAACCGGCTCGATCAGGCTGCTGACTCCCTGTTTCTGCAACAATGCCGCCAGAGCTTTCGAATCTGGGCGGGGGCGGGTCAGCAGGGCGAGGGGTGTCATGGTCCTCAGTCAATCGTCGAAGAAATCTGGACCACCGGCGGCGCGCAGTTCTGCGCCGGCATCTTGCGCCATTGCTTCGCTGTCGCCCACCGCGCCCTGGCGCTCTGTGCGGTGGATTACCGAGCCGTCGGGCTTGGCGATTAGCGCCCTCAAGTAAAGTTCTCCGCTATCGCGCAATTCGGCCAGCGCGGCGATCGGTGTACGGCAGGAACCGTCGAGCGTCGCCAGCAGCGCTCGTTCGGCGGAGATGCGCGCGGCGCTTTCGTCATGGGATAGCACCTCGAGATAAGCTCGGCTGTGTTCATCGTCGGTCCGGCATTCGATGCCAATGGCGCCCTGCGCAGGAGCTGGCATTATTTCCTCTGGTGCCAGCAGTGCGGAGATACTTTGCGAGCTGTTGAGTCGTTTCAACCCCGCTACAGCCAGAAGCGTTGCGTCAAATGCGCCTTCTGATAGCTTGTGTAGGCGCGTCCCCACGTTGCCGCGCAAGATGTCAATTTTGAAATCGGGGCGGAGATGAAGCAATTGCGCCCGCCGGCGTAGCGAGGCGGTGCCAATCCGTGCCCCCTGTGGCAGTGCTTGCACGCTATCAAAGCCACTACTGATCAGCGCATCACGCGGATCCTCGCGTGGCAAGATGCAGGGGATTTCGAGGCCGTTCGGCAGCCAGGTTGGTACATCTTTCATGGAATGGACGGCGATATCTATCGCGCCGGAAATGAGCGCCTCCTCTATCTCTTTGGTAAAGAGACCTTTGCCGCCGATATCGGCGAGAGGGCGGTCGAAGAAATTGTCGCCGCTGGTCTTTATTGCATGAATTTCTATCGCGCCCTCTTCAGCCAACTCGCCATGGGCGGCGGCGAGGCGGACGCGCACTTCGGTCGCCTGGGCGAGAGCGAGGGGGCTTGCCCTGGTTCCAATTACAAGCGGCTGGCCGATAGTCACGCCGTGCGGTTCCTTTTCGTTTTCTGCGTCTTCTTATACAGGAGGCGCGGCGTAAGGCAATTTGGGGGTGGACCGTGGGGTTCGCTGGACGCAGTATGCCCACCAACCCGAAACAACGCCCCGCAACCGAAAGAAACGGCTCATGGACACGAATTACGAAGATATCACCAGCGCGCTTTGGACCTATTTTGACGGCCTTTATGAGGGCGATACGATAAAGCTTAGTAGCGTCTTTCATCCGGAATGCCATCTCTTCTCAAATACCGGCGGCGAATTTCTCGACTGGCCGCGCGACAAATGGTTTGAGGTGGTCAATGGGCGGGAGTCGCCGAAGAGCCAGGGTCTGTCGCGCTACGACCAGATCATTTCAATTGATATGTCCGACGAGACGACGGCACTTGCAAAGGTTAATTGCGCTATTCCGCCTCGCTATTTCACTGATTATCTAACCTTCCTCAAGCTCGACGGCAGGTGGCAGATTATCTCCAAATCCTTCCGTTTCGATACGCACGATTAGGCATTCGCCGCCTGTTTGTGACATGTTGGTTCTCGGAATCGAAACGAGCTGCGATGAAACTGCTGCGGCGTTGGTGACGGACGGGCGAGTGATTCGTGCCAATGTAGTGCTGTCGCAGCTTGACCAGCATGCCCCCTATGGCGGTGTCGTACCGGAAATTGCGGCGCGCAGTCATATAGAGCATCTCGATGGAGTAATCGCTCATGCCATGCGTGAGGGGGGAGTGAAGTTTTCCGATCTCGATGCTGTTGCCGCGACGGCCGGGCCTGGTCTGATCGGTGCCGTCATGGTCGGGCTGATGACTGGTAAGGCCGTGGCTGGGGTGCATAAACTTCCATTCGTAGCGGTCAATCACCTCGAAGGTCATGCCCTGAGTGCGCGTCTGATCGACGAGGATTTGCAGTTTCCCTATCTCTTGCTGCTGGTCTCTGGTGGTCATTGCCAGTTTCTTGCAGTTAAGGGTGTGGCGCGCTACCAACGCCTCGGCACCACAATCGATGATGCCGCCGGAGAAGCCTTTGACAAGGCGGCCAAGCTCTTGGACCTTGGCTATCCCGGGGGGCCAGCCATCGAGAGGGCGGCGCGGGAAGGCGATGCTCAACGCTTTGATTTGCCGCGCCCCCTGAAGGGTCGGCCTGGCAGCGATTTCTCCTTCTCCGGACTCAAGACTGCGCTTCTTCATAAAGTGCAAGCGATCGAAGGGGGGCTAAACGATAGAGACCGAGCTGATCTTGCCGCATCTTTTCAGGCCGCCGTGACCGATGTGTTGCTCGACCGCGGGCACAACGCTATCCGCCAGTTTCGAACCGACCACCCCGAGGGTCACGCTCTGGTGGCTGCTGGCGGCGTTGCGGCTAACAGCCTGTTGCGCACGCGCCTAAAAACGTTGGCAGAAAAAACGGGCATGACTCTATATGTGCCCCCACTCGCGCTTTGCACCGATAATGCCGCGATGATCGCCTGGGCCGGTATTGAGCGCCTCGGTCATAGCCTCGTGGACGGACTAGACGCTGCGCCGCGCGCCCGCTGGCCGCTTGATGTGGACGCGCCTCGGCCCCTTGGCGCTGGCCGCAGCGGCAGACTGGGTCCAAAGGCCTAAGCCTCAAGCCATACATGGAATTTCCTCAATAGTTTGCTGACCTGAGTCAAAGTAGCGCCTCGTCGCCCTGCGATGATGCAGGTGTGCGTACAATTAGCGCGCGCAAATGCCGCAACTGCCACGGAATTGGATTCACGTCCGATCAACTCCAAAGTTCCGTAGCGCACTCTACCCCTAGCTCGACTGCTACCGCGCTGGCTCTTATCTGCGTGACGGCGCGTTGCAATGGGGCAGCCGCAGCTGTCCGTTGGTCGTTTTAGAAATCTGTACCGACTGTGGCCGCTGTCGTGAAGCCTACGTCATGGAACTGGGGGCTGCGGTAATGAAACTGCTGGCTTGGGCGTTAGTCGTGGTCGGTTGAGGAGACGATGACGCACACGAAGCGGATCGGGGTTTGGACCAAATTCTCTGGTCCATGTGCTACCTCGGCATCGAAGAAGAGCGAATCGCCTGGTCCCATGGAATAGGTTGCGCCGCCATGGTGATAGTCCATGCGGCCTTCCAGCACATAGAGGAACTCCGTGCCGTCATGTTCGAAGGCCGGAAAAACCTCGGACTTGTCGGTCAGCGTAATGACGAAAGGCTCCATGGAAATATCTATATTGAGAGAATGGCCGAGCAAGCGGTACTCATACCCAGCGCGGGTGCCGCGACGCTGGATCCTGAGGCCACCGCCAGCTTGCACGAATGTAGCGTCCCGGCGAACCTCGAAACGGCGCATTAGAGAGGTGACCGACACGTTTAGCGCCGAGGCGAGGGACTGGAGTGTGCCTAGGGACGGCGAGGTCAGGCCGTTTTCGATCTTCGACAACATACCGGAGGACAGGCCCGCTAGATCCGCGAGTTCGGTGACGGTCATATTGTGCTTTTGGCGCAGTTGGCGAACTTCTCGTCCGATGCACAATTCAAGCCGGTTATCGCGCTTGTCCCGCTCCGACGCCGGAATGAATTCGGCGATCTTATCTTTTTGATCCTCGAGCATGCCCATATTCCAAATTCGAACCGAAAGACCGCTCTCCTTCAACCAGGTAAAGCTATACAATCTGCTCATGCGTTTGGACAACGAAATTACGAAAAATTCATGTGTAAATTTTCCTGCTAGGAAAAATAAGTTAATTTTAGTTGATTTTTCTTCAAATGAATGTTATGTTCCTTTCAGTGTATTGCAAACGCGAGGAAATTATAAGGCATGTGCGGAATTGTCGGCCTGTTTCTCAAGAATCCTAAACTCGAGAACACGCTCGGCAGTCTTTTAACACCCATGCTAGCAGAAATGACCGAGCGCGGACCGGACAGCGCTGGTTTCGCCGTTTACGGCCCAAAGCCACCACAAAACCGCTTCAAACTGACCCTATTAGCCACCGAAATCGTAGATTGGCCGGCTATTTCATCGGATATTGAGCTATTATTGAAGAAAAATATCGAATTTTACGAACATGCAGACCACGCGGTGTTTGTTTTGCCAGAAGAAGAGCCAAAAATCCGCGAATTTCTAGCTGTGCAGTATCCGTCGCTTCATATTACTTCGGCGGGTCGCCGGTTGGAGGTTTTCAAGCAAACGGGTCTTCCAGCCGTTGTTTCGTCGCGCCTCGGCTTGCGGGAAATGACCGGTAGTCATGCTATCGGCCACACCCGCATGGCGACGGAAAGCGGTATTTCGCCGAAGCACTCTCACCCGTTTTCGGCGGCGCGGGATTTCTGCCTTGTGCATAACGGCTCGCTTTCCAACCATAACAGTATCCGGGCGAGGCTAAGTCATGCCGGAATTATCTTCGACAGCGACAATGATACCGAGGTTGCAGCACGTTATATCGCTCACCGTATGAGCCTCGGTCGTTCGCTGCAAGACGCTTTAACCGATTCCTTGGATACGTTGGACGGCTTCTACACCTTTGCTATCGGGATCCAGGATGGCTTCGCCGTGTTGCGCGATTCGATTGCCGCCAAGCCTGCAGTGTTAGGCGAGACAGCAGACTGGGTGGCGATAGCGTCTGAATATCGTGCTTTGGCGACGCTGCCCGGTATTGAGACCGCGCGTCTATGGGAACCTAAGCCCGCTACAGTCTATAGCTGGTACCATGAACGGATGGCCGAGGCGGCATGAACATCGTCGATCTTGATACCACCAGTGTGCGCGAGCTCAATGCCCGGTTGCATGAGGCCAGTAGCGATTCGGAGCCGAATGGCTGGCGGGTGGTTAATCCTAAGGGCAAGCATTCCCTAGCGGTTGGCCTCCAGGCGCCGCACCGTGTCACCATCGAAGGCCCGGTTGGTTATTACTGCGGCGGCATGAATAAAGCAGCGGAAGTGACCGTTACTGGGCAGTGCGGCAAGGGTCTCGGCGAAAACATCATGTCCGGGATCATCCGCGTCTCAGGCAATGCCGCGGAGGCGGCGGGCGCCTCGGGCCGTGGGGGGCTGATTGTTATTGACGGCGACGCTTCCTCGCGCTGCGGTATTTCGATGAAAGGCGTGAATATTGTCGTCACCGGATCGGTCGGCCATATGAGTGGATTTATGGCCCAAGCGGGTTGCCTCGTAGTGTTGGGTGATGCCGATGAAGATCTCGGCGATTCGATATACGAGGCCGAAATTTACGTGCGTGGTGAGACCAGCACGCTTGGCGCCGATTGCGTGCAAAAGGAGATGACGCCGGCACATATTAAATTCCTCAGCCGGCTTCTCCACCGGGCAGGCGTCGAACGCACAGCAGACGACTTCCGTCGCTACGGCTCGGCCCGCAAGCTCTACAATTTCCATGTCGAAAATGCCAGCAGCTACTAAACCCGCCGCGCAGCCCGACGCATTCGACGCCCGCCCCTTGGAGGAATCGGAAAGCTTTCCTCCCGCGGTCATCGCCGAGATCCAGCGCATGGCGGATGAGGGCATTTACTCCATCCGCGGCTTCGGCGCGAAACGTAAACTTCCGGGCCTTGACGATTTGGTGTTCCTCGGAGCTTCCGCCTCCCGTTACCCCCTTGAAGGCTATCGCGAGCGCTGCGAGACCGCCGTAACGCTGGGGACACGTCATGCCAAGAAACCGATCTATTTGAGAACACCCATCACCATTGCGGGCATGAGCTTTGGTGCGCTCGGCGCACATGCCAAGGAAGCGCTTGGCCGTGGAGCAACGTCAGTAGGTACCAGCACGACTACCGGCGACGGTGGCATGACACCCGAGGAGCGCGAATCCTCCGAAACCCTTATCTATCAGGTGTTGCCGTCGCGTTATGGCATGAATCCTGACGATCTGAGGCGTGCCGATGGTATCGAGATTGTTATCGGCCAGGGTGCGAAGCCGGGCGGCGGCGGCATGCTTCTTGGCCAGAAGATCAACGAGCGCGTTGCCGGTATGCGGCAATTGCCCGAGGGCATTGACCAGCGCAGTGCCTGCCGCCATCCCGATTGGACCGGCCCCGACGATCTCGCCATCAAGATCCAGGAAATTCGAGAAGTCACTGACTGGCAGAAGCCGATCTACTGCAAGCTCGGCGCGACGCGGCCGCAATATGATGTGCCACTCTGCGTCAAAGCAGGCGCCGATGTGATTGTCCTCGATGGCATGCAGGGCGGCACCGCAGCGACCCAGGACGTTTTCATCGAGCATGTCGGCATTCCGACCCTGCCGGCCATCCGCCAGGCGGTTGAAGCCTTGAAGGAGATGGATATGCACCGCGAGGTGCAATTAATCGTCTCGGGCGGCATCCGTACCGGTGCCGATGTTGCTAAGGCGCTCGCGCTCGGCGCCGACGCAGTTGCGATTGGTGTTGGGGCATTGATCGCGCTCGGCTGCAACAAGCCGGACTATGAATCAGATTACCGCGCTCTCGGCACTGAGCCAGGCTTTTGCCACCACTGCCACACCGGCGCCTGCCCGGTCGGCATCGCAACGCAGACCCCGGATCTCGAAGCACGCCTTGATCCTAAGCGTGGCGGTCGTTTGGTTCATAATTATTTGAGTGCACTCACCCTCGAGCTGCAGACCATTGCGCGCGCTAACGGCAAATCCCATATACGTAATCTCGAAGTTGAAGATTTGGTAGCGCTCACCATAGAGGCAGCGGCGATGGCCGGCGTGCCATTGGCGGGAACCGACTGGATTCCTGGGAAATAAAGACCGCGGAACCGACTGGATTCCCAGAAAATTACGGCTATTGTTGGCGCGCGGGCACATGTCCCAGTGTATGATTTTCTATCCACGAACTAGCGAAACAGGGTGATGGTATGGCGAAAGACCTGGCGAAGATCGCCAAGGAGCGGAAGCTCGAATATTTTCTTATCAGTTTTGTCGATTATTTCGGAGTACTGCGCGCTAAATTGGTACCGGCTTCGGCGATTGGCGGCATGCAGAAGGATGGCGCTGGTTTCGCCGCCTTTGCTGCCTGGCTCGACAGCACCCCCGCTGATCCGGACATGCTAGTCGTCCCCGATCCGGGCAGTCTCATCATTCTGCCGTGGAAGCCGGAAGTCGGCTGGCTCGCCGGCGATTGCTGGATGGATGGCAAGGAGATGTCCGATACACCGCGCGTTATGCTGAAGAACCAGCTCGCCAACGCGATGAAAAAGGGCTACCGCATGAAGACTGGCGTCGAGGCCGAGTTCTTTCTGCTGACTCCAGACGGTAGCGAGCTTTCCGATCCTCTCGATACTCAAGGCAAGCCTTGCTACGACCAGTCCGCCTTGATGCGGCGCTATGACGTCATCACAGAAATTTGCGACAGCATGACAGCACTCGGTTGGGGGCCATATCAGAACGATCATGAAGATGCCAACGGCCAGTTCGAAATGAACTGGGATTACTCCGACGCGCTGAAGACCGCCGACCGTCATGTGTTTTTCAAATTCATGACCCGGACAATCGCCGAGGACCATGGCTTACGCGCGACATTCATGCCGAAACCCTTCACCAATCTGACTGGCAACGGCTGCCACGCCCATGTCTCAATTTGGGACAAGGCGGGGCGCAAGAATCTGTTCCATGACTCAAAGGGAGAGCTCGGCCTCTCGAAATTGGCCTATAACTTCCTCGGTGGTGTGCTGCACAACGCCTCGGCGATGTGCTCAATCTGGAACCCGACGGTCAACAGTTATAAGCGTATCAACGCGCCTGTCACTTCGTCCGGTGCCACCTGGTCGCCAAACTCCATTGCGTTTGGCGGCAACAACCGTTCGACCATGGTGCGTATCCCTGACGCCGGGCGGCTGGAGCTTCGCCTAATGGATGGCTCTGCCAATCCCTATCTCTTGCAGGCTGGAATTTTGGTGGCGGGTCTCGACGGCATTGAGAATAAGCGCCACCCTGGCAAGCGCCAGGACATAAACCTGTATACCGATGGCCACAAGGTGCGAGGACTTCGAAAATTGCCGCTCAATCTGCTTGACGCTATCCGTCTGACCGATAAGGACAAGGTCTTGCGGGCGGGCTTTGGCGAATCCTTCATTAGCAGCTATGTAAAGCTGAAAAATAGGCAGTGGAACGAATATTCCAGCTCGCTCTCGCAGTGGGAACGAGATAATACGCTAGACTGCTAATAAGAATTCTCTCCCCTCAGGGGAAGAGGCCTGGGGAGGTGAGGCAAGCGCAGCGCGGCAATACTATTGGGCGCCAAGCTTCGCGAGAAAAGACTTGCCGTGGCTTAACGGCGAAACATCCAAATGGCTAGCCAAAGTTTGGCCGATATCGGCGAAGCTGTCGCGTAGGCCCAGCGCTGCTGGATGCACGCCGGGTCCAAAAGCCAGCACAGGCACATTCTCGCGCGTGTGATCCGTGCCGTGCCAGGTCGGATCGCAGCCATGGTCCGCAGTGATGATTGCGAGATCGCCCGCCCGTAGCGCAGCCTCAAAACGCGGTAGTGTGCGGTCGAAGGCCTCGATAGCTGCGGCATAGCCCAGGATGTCGCGTCGGTGACCGTAAAGTGTGTCGAAATCGATAAAATTGGTCAGGGCGAGAAGCCTATCTTCTTCGCCTTCCGCTACCTCAATCGTTTTCTCCCAAAGCGCTTCATTACCGTTAGCCTTGAGGACGCGTCCGGTTCCCTGATGGGCAAAAATATCGCTGATCTTGCCGATAGAGACCACTGCGCCGCCCGCTTGTTCGAACTGGTCTAAGAGCGTTGGCTTGGGCGGCGGGAGGGTGTAGTCGCGCCGATTTCCGGTGCGCGTGTAGGCGCCCGACTCACCGATAAACGGCCGGGCGATGACGCGTCCGACATTGTAGTCATCGACCAGTTCGCGGGCGATCTCACAAATTTCGTAGAGCCGCTCTAGGCCAAAGCTATCCTCGTGGGTGGCGATCTGAAACACTGAATCGGCGGAAGTGTAGACGATCGGCTTGCCGCTCGCGATATGTTCGTCACCGAGGTGGGCGATGATCTCAGTGCCAGAGGCGTGGCAATCGCCTAATAAGCCGGGGATGCGCGCGCGCGCGATCAGTGCGTTGGTAAGTTTGGCGGGAAAGGTGGGCGTCTCATGCGGGAAATAGCCCCATTCAGTTATCACCGGCACACCGGCCATTTCCCAATGGCCGCTTGGCGTGTCCTTACCCCGGCTTTGCTCCTGCGCTGCGCCATGGGCGCCCATGACCGGCCCGGCTGCTGCCACATTGGGCAGCGCCGCGCCTCCGCTCAGCTCCGCCGCCGCGCTAAGGCCAAGCCGCATTAGGTTGGGGATGGCGAGTGGACGCGCCTCGGCGATATGGCGCAGCGTGTCGGCGCCCTTATCGCCGAATGTGTCGGCATCCACCGCCCCTCCGAGGCCGAGCGAGTCCATCACCAGCACGAAGGCGCGGCTCATGACGGCACGGGGCCAATCCGATGGCGAATGAGAGGGGTGGATGACGGCGCTTGCTCGCCGATTGTCATGGCGGCACGGATTGCTGTAGCGGCGCGCTCAGCATCCGAATCGCTCGCGGCGTGAATCGTGCAGAGCGGCCGGTAAGGCCCAACGCTTTCGCCGATAGAGGCAATGTTGGAGAGCCCGACCGAATAATCGATACTGTCCTCGACCCGCCGCCGACCGCCGCCTAGATCAATGATCGCGAGGCCGAGGGCGCGCCCATCCACCGCTACCACGATACCGGGCCGCTCGGGGGCGGCTTCCCGCATGATCGCCGCCTTGGGAAGATGTTCATACAAGCGCTCTATAAAATCCGCCGGCCCACCCAACGCCGTTACCATGCGGGCGAAATGCTCCGCTGCCCGGCCCGAATTCAAGACTTCCTCAGCGTTGATGCGGCCTTCTTCCGCGTTTGCGCTTAAGCCACCTATAGTTAGCAGTTCACCGGCGAGGGCGAGGGTTACGCCCATGAGACGCTCGTCTCGCACAGTAGCCGTCAAGTGATCGACCGCTTCGCGCACTTCAAGCGCGTTACCGACGTTGCGCCCGAGGCATTGGTTCATGTCGGTGAGAAAAGCGGTGCATGGCAGCCCCGCTTCATTGGCGACGGAGACGATGCTCTCGGCAAGTTCCAGCGCGGTGTCAAACTCGACGGCGAAAGCACCTGATCCGAATTTAACGTCCATGATAAGCCCGTCCAGTCCCGCGGCAAGTTTTTTGGAAAGGATCGAGGCGGTAATGAGTGAAAGGGATTCGACAGTCGCGGTGACGTCGCGAATGGCGTAGAGTTGCCCATCCGCAGGCGCTAATTCTGCCGTTTGGCCGATGATGGCGCAGCCTGCCCTCTTGACTGTATTGCGCAGCACTTCAAGGTCCGGCGTGGTGGTGTAGCCGGGGATGGCGTCAAGCTTGTCCAGCGTGCCGCCGGTATGGCCGAGGCCGCGGCCCGAGATCATCGGCACCGCCGCACTGCAGGCAGCGAGGATGGGCGCCAGGATCAAGCTAACCTTGTCGCCTATACCGCCGGAGGAATGCTTGTCGAGGATCGGTCCGTCGAAGTCCGCCTCCGACCAATCGAGCACTGTGCCTGAATAGGTCATGGCACGGGTCAGCACCACCCGCTCTGCCATGTTCATGCCGTTGAAAAAGACCGCCATGGCGAAGGCGGCGATCTGGCCCTCCGAAATCGCGCCGGAGGTTAGCCCGGCGACCATGAACTCGATCTCACCGTCGGAAAGAGCTTTGCCGTCGCGTTTGTTGCGGATAATTTCCTGGGGCAAAAATATATCTTCGCTCATGAGGTCGTTTCCCGCGAGAGGCCGGTTAGAAATTCCTGCAGCAGGCGGTTTAAATTCTTCGCTGCCTTGGCACCGACGGCAAGTGATTGATCGTGGCTGAGTTCTTCGTCGGTCATGCCGGCAGCAAGGTTGGTAATGGTCGAGATCGCCGCGACTCGCATGCCGCAGTGACGCGCCACCAGACATTCCGGCACGGTCGACATGCCGACTGCGTCGGCGCCCAAGGTACGGAAGGCGCGAATCTCCGCCGGAGTCTCAAAATTGGGCCCCAATACGGCAATATAGACACCCTCATTTAGCGTGATACCGAGTGTTTTAGCAGTGACGGCGAGGCGTTGGCGAAGGTCCTGGTCGTAGGCTTCCGTCATATCTAGAAAGCGCGGGCCGAAGCGATTGTCATTTGCGCCAGCGAGGGGGTTGACGCTGGTCATATTGATGTGATCGGCGAGCATCATCAGACTGCCGGGCGAGAAATCCGCATTGAGACCACCGGCAGCATTTGTCAGCACCAGGGTGTCGCAGCCAGCGAGGCGTAGTGCGCGGATGGGGAGCGCGAGATCGGTCGCCGGGTAGCCCTCATAGAGATGTACCCGTCCCTGCATGCAGGCCACCTCGACGCTGGCCAGCTCGCCAAGTATTAGCCGACCGGCATGACCTTCGACTGTTGCGCGGGGAAAGCCCGGTAGATCGCTATAATCGATGACCGTGGGATTTTCGACCGCATCGGCCAGACCTCCGATGCCGGTGCCGAGAACAAGGGCGACGCGGGGCTTGAACCTGGGCGCCTTGGTGCGGATTGTCTCGGCGGTCTGCTGTGGGTCTGGCGTCATTCAATCCTCCAGATTGTCGGTGTTGAAGGCGTATGGCAGCAACGCGCCCATTGAAATGGTATGGCGGAGGCCGTTCGGTCCACAAATATGCACCTCCGTTTCAGGGTCGGCGAACTCGCTCAGGCGCTGGCGGCAGCCACCGCAGGGGGTGCACAGATGTTCGCTCTCCCCGATCACCACGATCTCGGCGATCTCCCTGTCGCCACCGGCGATCATCGCGCCGATCGCCGTCGCCTCGGCGCATTGGCCTTGCGGATAGGCGGCGTTTTCGACATTGCAGCCGGCATAGAATTTGCCGCTCGCGGCGCGGATGCAGGCGCCGACCTGAAAGCCGGAATAGGGCGCGTATGCATTCCTGCGCGCCGTCGCCGCGTAGTCGATCATCTCCTGAAGGTTTGCGCTCATTTTTCCTTCACATAGGGAATACCGCTTGCCTTAGGCGGTATCGCCTTGCCCACGAAACCAGCCAGTAGCAAGACCGTCAAGACATAGGGCAGGGCCTGGATAACTTGCACCGGGACGATGCCGACGCCCGGGATGTCGACACCTTGCAGGCGTGCCTCTAGCGCCTGGGCGAAAGCAAAGAGGAAACAGGCGAGAAGCGTCGGTAGTGGTTTCCACTTGCCAAATATCAGCGCAGCGAGGGCGAGATAGCCCATGCCCGCAGTCATGTCGCGCACGAAGAAGGTGTTCATGGCGATCGAGAGATAGGTGCCGGCGACGCCGCAGAGAATGCCGCAGACCAGCATGGCACGGTAACGCATGCCGCTCACCGAGATGCCCGCAGTGTCGACCGCCTCGGGGTTCTCGCCGACGGCGCGCAAACGTAGACCAAAGCGGGTACGGTATATGAACCAGGCGGCGAGTGGCACCATGCCCATGGCGAGGTAAACAATGATGTTGTGGCCGCTGATGATTTCGCTATACAGCTCGCCAATCACTGGAATGTCTGCTAGGCGGTCCGCGAATGGGAAATGAATTGGCCGAAACCGCGCTGCTTCATCAATCATCGGCGTTTGTGAACCCTGGTTAAACCAGTTGAACGCCAGCACTGGGCCGAGCCCGGCGACCATGATGTTGAGCGCCATGCCCGAGACCACCTGGTTGCCATTATGAGTGACACAGGCAAAAGCGTGGATCATCGCGAGGCCGATCGACGCGCCGAGACCGGCCATTAGGCCGAGCCAGGCCGAATCGGTCACCAGGGCGACGGTTGCCGCGGCAAAGGCGGCACCTAGCATTTTACCCTCGAGGCCGATGTCGACGATGCCCGAGCGCTCGGCGAACATGCCGGCAAAGGCGGCGAGGATGAGCGGCGTCGAGACGCGCAGCATGGCGTCGAACATGAGAACAATAAATGTTACCGCGTCGCCCATAAGATCCAACCTATTCCGCCGCGGGTGCAGCCTGGGGGCGGCGCACGAAGAGTGCCTCGATACGCGGGCGGAACATATTTTCGAGCGCGCCGGAGAAGAGAATCACGAGACCCTGGATCACTACAACCATTTCGCGACGAATGCTCGGCATGTCGAAGGCGAGATCGTTGCCGCCCTGGTAGAGTGCACCGAACAGAAGCGCGGCGAAAAATATGCCAAAAGGGTGGTTGCGTCCCATCAGAGCGACGGCGATACCGACGAAGCCGTAACCGGCGGTAAACTCCAGCAGCAGGCGGTGATGCACGCCGAGAATCTCGTTGACGCCGACCAGGCCGGCAAGTGCACCGGAGATGCACATAGCGACGATGATCGCGCGTGACGGTAGGATGCCACCATAGACGCTGGCGGACTCATTCTGCCCGACGGTGCGGATCTCATAACCCCAGCGCGTGCGCCAAACAAAAAACCAAAACCCAACGCTGCACAGAATTGCCAGGACAAAGGAGAGATTGAGAGCGGAATGGCCGGCATCAAGGCCGATCAGCGCGAGGATGTCATGGATACGCGGTAAAAAAGCGCCGGATTCGAAATCCCGACTCTCGGCGGCCTGCTGACCCGGTTCGATGAGGATTTCCACCATGAGATAGGTCATCAAGATGGCGGCTATGAAATTGAACATGATCGTGGTGATGACGATGTGACTGCCGCGCTTGGCCTGCAGCCAACCAGGGATAAACCCCCAAATTCCGCCGAATAAAGCTGCTGCCAGGATGGCAATAATAATCACGATGGGCGCTGGCCAATGGCCGATGGCAAGCGCGATCAGCCCGGCACCGAGTCCGCCAAGATAGGCTTGGCCCTCGCCGCCGATATTGAACAGGTAGCAATGAAAGGCTATCGCTACGGCGAGGCCGGTAAAGATGAAATTGGTTGTGTAGTAGAGTGTATAGCCGATCGCTTCTGGATAACCGAAGGCGCCGTAAGCGAGGATCGAGATGGCTTCGAATGGGTCTTCGCCAAGTGCCAGGATCAACAGGCCAGACATGATCAGCGCCAGAGCCAGGTTGATTGCCGGCACCAGAAGATGGGTTACCCAGCGTGGCGCTTCAATCGGTGCGCCGAGGCCTTTCATGAGGTGTCCGCCGTTCGCGTTGGCTGGTGCTCACCCGCCATCATCAGGCCGAGGGTTTGCTCGTCGGCTCCGTCCGCCGCAATCTCGCCGACGATCTCGCCGTTGAACATTACCAGAATTCGGTCCGAGAGCGACATGATCTCGTCGAGTTCGACCGAGACCAGCAGCACCGCCTTACCGGAATCGCGCATTTCTACCAGTCGGTGGTGGATAAACTCGATGGCACCGATATCGACACCGCGTGTCGGCTGGCCGACAAGAAGTATCTCTGGGTCGCGATCCATCTCGCGACCGAGCACAATCTTCTGCTGATTACCGCCGGAGAAGGCGCCGGTTCTAAGACGCGGTAGGGGCGGGCGGACGTCAAATTTTTTCATCTGGCGGTCGACATCGGCGATCGTTGCGCGGTAATCCATCAGTACGCGACCATTATATTTTTTATCCCGGTGATATCCGAGAATACCGCTCTCATTGGCTTCGAATGAGGTAATCAGGCCCATGCGCTGGCGGTCTTCCGGTACATGTCCGACGCCGGCAGCGCGCAAATTTCGCGGCGCATGCGCCGTTGCACCTGAAATTTCTTCGCCCTTTATGCGGATATGGCCCGATTGTACCGGGAGAATTCCGGAGAGTGCCTCCAACAGTTCCGATTGGCCGTTCCCGGCGACGCCGGCGATACCAAGGATTTCGCCTGCGCGTAGCGAGAAACTGACGTCCTTTACTCGAATGAGTCCGGTACGGTCAACGACACTCAAATTCTTTACCTCGAGTAGCACTCCGCCAGGATGTGCATCGCCTTTTTCAACGCGTAGGAGCACCGTGCGTCCGACCATCATCGCCGCTAAATTCTCGCGCGTGGTCTCGGCCGTTTTCACCTGGGCCACCACTTCGCCACCGCGCATCACCGTTACTTCGTCGGTGAGTGCCATGATCTCACGTAACTTGTGGGTGATCAGAACGATAGTTTTGCCCTGCTCGCGGAGCGCCGCTAGGATGCGAAACAGGTGATCGACTTCCTGTGGCGTAAGCACGCCGGTGGGTTCGTCGAGAATGAGGAGGTCGGCGCCGCGATAAAGCGCCTTGAGGATTTCCACCCGCTGCTGTACGCCGACGGGCAGTTCTCCGACGATGGCGTCTGGATCGACATCAAGATTGTAGTCGCGCTCAAGGCGCTTGAGCTCGTCGCGCGCGGCCGCTAGGCTTGGCGCCAGTATGCGTCCGCTCTCCGCACCGAGCACAATGTTCTCGAGGACTGTAAAAGTATCCACCAGCATAAAATGCTGATGCACCATGCCGATGCCATGTGAGATGGCCTGTTCCGGGCCCTTAATGTTGATCGTCTCGCCATTGACGCGAATTTCGCCGCTATCGGCCTGATAATAGCCGTAGACGACGCTCATCAGGGTCGACTTGCCGGCGCCGTTTTCGCCGATGATGCCGTGGATAGTGCCCGGTGCCACGCGCACTGATACATTGCTATTGGCGCGAACGGTGCCGAACCATTTTTCGATACCGATCACCTCCAGTGCGGGAGGTGGCGCGGCGTCGGAAGGGGGCGAGACTACTTGCCCGTCATCCGACGCTGCCATGGGTTATTCCTAACCTCTTTCTGTCCGTCCGGGAGCGCCGCTTTCCTATTTCGGGAAAGCGGCATCGCTTCCTACTGCGCCATATAGTCCGTTACCGTGATCTTGCCGCTGATGATGTCCTGACGTGCGGCATTGATCTTGGCTTCCATACCGGCGGAAACGAGGTCGCGGTTATATTCGTCGAGCGCGAACCCGACACCGTCCTCAGCCAGACCGAGAACCTTGAACCCGCCCTGCCAGGTGCCATTCTTGGCTGACATGAATGCTTCATGAACGGCGACATCCACGCGCTTGACCATCGAGGTCAGCATGGTGCCCGGGTGGATGTAGTTTTGGTTGCTGTCCACGCCGATGGCGAGCTTGCCGGCATCCTTAGCGGCCTGATATACGCCGACGCCAGTGCCACCGGCCGCGGCATAGACCACGTCCGCGCCACGGTCGAACTGGCTGCGCGCCAGTTCGCCGCCTTTGGTAGGATCGTTCCACGCTGCCGGTGTCGTTCCAGTCATATTCTGGAATATCTCGATGTTTGGGTTCACATGCTTCGCGCCTTCGACATAGCCAAGGGCGAATTTGCGAATGAGTGGAATATCCATGCCACCGATGAAGCCTACTTTTCCGGTCTGCGAGGCCATCGCCGCCGCCATTCCGACCAGGAAGGAACCCTCATGCTCCTTGAAAATCACCGACTGAACGTTCGGCAGGTCGACCACCATATCGATTAGGGTAAATTTGGTGTCAGGGAATTCCTTGGCCACAGTTTCCACCGCTGCGGCCTGGGCAAAACCCATGGCGACGATTACGGTCGCGCCGCGTCGCGCCATGTTGCGCATGGCTTGCTCGCGCTGGGACGGATTGGTCACTTCGAACTCTCGATAGGTGACGCCGCTTTCCGCCTTGAACTTTTCGGCACCGTTATAGGCTGCCTCGTTAAATGATTTATCGAATTTGCCACCCATATCAAAGACGATGGCAGGTGAGAATTCATCGGCCTTGGCAGTGTCAATGCCGAAGGCACCCACGGCGGCAAGTGCGAGCGAAGCCACTGCGCCAATAAGCAGTTTTTTCATTTTTGTACCTCCCAGTGTGATCTAGATTTACATTAAATTGGGTTGATAGGTTAACGGGAATTCGGGTCCCGCCGCCAGAATTATTTACCCGACGTAAAGCCTTTGAGTGGTATCTTGGGACAGCGCTGCAGTTAATATTCTCGCAAGTAACGGCAGGTCCCATCGATCACGTGCCGCGTAAAAGCATAACGCGAGATATTCGAAAACACTTCGCCGCCCATGCGGGATGGCTTGAAATTCACCGTGAATTGCAGCAAGAGAGGATCACTCAGACTTACCTCGCGCTATCTCGTCAAGCCCGAACTGGCGCGAAAATTAGTCGAACAGCAAATTGAGGTCATGTAGAGCGTGGCCGCCCTTGTTAAGCGAAACTGCCTTGTCTCGGTGCAATTCTCCCTCAGAGTCAAGAAGGTGCTCGTCGCTGGTTCGCTCTTGATCGGTAGTAAAGAAGAAGGTGTGGTATGTCGCTGGATCGAGTTCGGCGGCCATATCACACGCCCTCGTTAGGAGCGCGTCGTGCACCTCATAGGAAACAAAATCCTTGGTCATGAGGAAGCTATCGCGTTGGCAATTGTCAATTTGTTGTTCGTTCAGCATGAATCCTTTTCCCGGATAGCATATGCTGGGACTCAATCATTGGGGAGAGGAAATCCGCTATGCGTCTCGGTTTGTTTCAGGGCTATTCGGGGAAAAAATTTTCGGTCGACATAGATTCGGTGCTTGAGGCCGAACGGCTCGGCTTCGACTCTATCTGGAGTTCGGAAGCCTATGGTTCCGACGCGGTGACGCCCGCCGCCTGGGTCTTGGCGCAGACCACGCGCATCAATGTTGGTACTGGTATAATTCAAATGCCGGCGCGTACTCCGGCCTGCGCGGCGATGACTGCGATGACCCTGCAGGCACTCTCGGGCAACCGATTTATTCTCGGTATTGGTCCGTCCGGCCCGCAGGTGATAGAGGGCTGGCACGGCGTCGCCTATGGCCGCCCGCTCACGAGGACACGCGAATACATTTCGATCATTCGCCAAATCATTAAGCGCGAGGCGCCGGTCAATCATGAGGGTTATCATTATCAATTGCCTTATACGGGCCCAGGCGCCAGCGGCCTCGGTAAGCCGCTCAAAAGTATCCTGCACGGCGATCCGAGCCTTAAGATTTTTACTGCAGCAGTGACCCCAAAGGGCATCCGCTTGGCAGCCGAGATCGCTGATGGCATGTTCCCCATTTTTATGTCGCCCGAACGGTTCGACGTCTATCATGACGATCTTGGTGCTGGATTCGCCGCAGCCGACAGCGGCAAGAGCCTGGCGGATTTCGAAATTGCACCTATCGTACCGCTGGCCATGGGCGCTAGTGTCGAAATGTGCCGCCAGCCGATCCAGCGCTATCTCGCGCTCTATATCGGTGGCATGGGGGCGCCGGGTAAGAATTTCTATAATGATTACGCCAAGCGCCTGGGCTTCGAGGAAGCGGCGGAAAAAATCCAGCAGCTTTATCTCTCCGGCAAGAAGAAGGAGGCTGAAGCCGCTGTGCCAAAAGAACTGGTCGACGCTATCTCCCTTGTCGGCCCGGCCGCACGCATCAAGGAACGCTTGGCGGTTTGGAAAGATATTGCCAAGGAAGGCAAAGTTTCCTCACTTCTTTTAAGCGGCGGCACTTCGCCGGAAGCCTTGCGCTTCGTCGCCGAACAAGTGCTGTAAAACGGAGAAGGGTCGGCATATGAAAACTGTGATCATCGGGCTTGGTGCCATCGGGCGCATGGTCGTCGACGGCTTGAAAGAGAACGGCTCCGGCGCACGCCTTTGCGGCGCGGCGGTGCGTCCAGCGCGCGCTGCTGAGGCCCGGGAAGAACTTGCGCCGGAGGTTGCTGTGTTTACCTCTGCTGAGGAGGTAATTTGCGCGCGGCCTGATATGGTGACGGAATGCGCCGGGCAGGCCGCGCTGCATCAATATGGAGAGACTTTGCTCGAAGCTGGCATCGACCTTATGGTCGTTGCCACCGGTGCCCTCGCCGATGGAACGTATCGCGCCCGGTTGCTAGCAGCCGCCGAGGCTGGGCGCGCGCGTCTCCATGTGCCTGCCGGGGCGACTGCGGGACTGGACGGCCTCGGTGCCCTCAAGATCGGTGGTCTCGAGAAGGTTACTTATGTCTCGACCAAGCCGAGCCATGCCTGGAAGGGAACGCCGGCGGAGCGGAATTTTGACCTTCATGGCCTAAAGGAAAAGACCGTCATCTATGAGGGGCGCGCCGAGGAGGCAGCCCTCGACTATCCGCAGAATGCTAATCTTGCCTCCACCATCGCCATGGCCGGGGCGGGATTCGACAATACCTTTGTCCGCCTGGTAGCCGACCCGAACGCGGTGATAAATAGCGGGCGCATCGAGGCGAAGGGCGCGTTCGGTGATATGGTCATGGAAATGCGCGGCAAGCCGATGCCGGATAATCCAAAAACCTCCGCCATCACCGCACTTAGCCTTATCCATGCGCTCAAAAAGGAGACCAGCCGCTTTGTGATTTGACGAGCACACGCGTTATTGGCAAACGGCTATATCATGCCCATATGCCGCAAGGGACCGGTATGGGAAGTTTTTTGCGACAAGTTTTTGCTGCGAGTGATGGCCATAGCCTCGCCGCGCAGGCTTGCGGTGTGGATAGATTGCTCGGCCTTGCACTCTTCGCCTCCGCCGCTTTTCTAACCGTCGGTTGGCTGGTGCCGATCATGACCGTGCGCCGACTGCTCTTTTTCGAGGACCGGGTATCGGTGATTCAGGCTCTCGAGGTATTGTGGGAGCGTGGCCAGTTTCTGCTTTTTTTCATCATGTTGATTTTTTCGATGCTGCTGCCGCTGGTAAAACTCTTTCTAGCGTTTAATCTTTGGCGCGGCACGGACGCGCGCTGCAAGAATTTTGAGATCAGCCTCAAGCGGGCGGAGATCCTTGGGCGCTGGTCGATGCTCGATGTGTTCCTCATGGCGCTAGCCGTGGCGGCGGTTAATCTTAGT
Organism: uncultured Rhizobiaceae bacterium; assembly: GCA_964624055.1. GTDB lineage: Bacteria > Pseudomonadota > Alphaproteobacteria > UBA828 > UBA828 > PTKB01. The sequence continues at coordinate 30,503 of CAZUXZ010000105.1, forward strand.
CTAATCGCCGATGTTCACCTCCATTGGGGACTCTATGCGTTGGTTGGCGGTATCGTGCTGTCGTTGATTGCAACCACGCGCATGTCGATCATCGCAGCACGCCTCCGCCATGCGACGCTAGGCTAGATAGGTAGCGTCTGAGAATTATACCTCGTAGGGATGCGTTTTGCGCCAATGCTGGGCGATGTCCGCGCCGGTGCAGAACCACACATCTCCTTTCTCACGCATGTGATTCAACAGCTTTATCAGGCCAACGGCGCGCGCCGGGCGTCCGATCAACCGGTCATGCAGACCGATCGAGAGTAGGCTCGGTCGGTCCTCGCCTTCCTCCCAGAGCAGATCGAAGGCATCGCGCATATATTGGAAAAAGTCGTCCGATTGGGCGAAGCCATTCGACTGGTCGCAGCGATTGTCGTTGGTCTCGTAGGAATAAGGAATGACAAGATGCGGCAGACCCGAGACCGTCACCCAATAGGGCAATTCGTCGTTGAGAGCGTCGCGGTCATAATGAAAGCCGCCGTACTCGACGAGAAGGCGGCGAGTGTTAGGGCCAGGCCGTCCGGTCATCCAGCCGACCGGTTTGATCCCGGTGATCCTCTGGATGCGCATCATCGCCTGCTGAATATGTGTGCGCTCTTCCGCTTCGTCGACGAAATGATAATCAATCCAGCGGTAACCGTGGCTGACGATTTCATGGCTAAGCTCCACAAAAGCCTGTGTCGCTTCCGGGTTGCGTTCTAGCGCTGTGGCGACGCCGAAAATACTCATCTTCACGTCGAATTCTTTGAAGATACGCAAGATGCGCCAGACACCGACGCGTGAACCATATTCGAACGCTGATTCAGCCAGTGGATTGCGTTTGCCGGGCACCGGCCGGAAGCCGATATCATTGAGCATACCCTCTGAACTGTCGTCGCCATCGAGAATATTGGATTCACCACCACACTCGTAATTGAGATTAAAATTGACCGCGATACGGGCGCCGTCCGGCCATTGCGGGTCTGGTGGGTTTGCGCCGTAACCGACATAGTCCCGTTGCCAATCCTGATTGGTTCCGGCCATCTCTGCCCCCCTTTACTTTTTCTTGTTGCTCGATTTGCTGTTCACTGGGGAATTTTCCAGCAAGGATTGATATCCGGCGCTAATGTGCCTCGGCCCAGTTGGCGGCAACTCCGGTATCGACGGTGAGTGGCACGTCGAGATGGGCGGCGCTTTCCATCACCCGACGCGCGGTCTCGGCTGTGGCGTCGATCTCGTCTTTGGGCGCTTCAAAGATCAGTTCGTCATGCACTTGGAGCAGCATGCGCGCTTTCAGCCCCGCTGCGGCCAAAGCGGCTTCCATATGGATCATAGCGCGTTTGATGATGTCTGCTGCGGTACCCTGGATCGGCGCATTTATCGCGGCGCGTTCGGAAAAGCCACGATGGGCCGGTTTTTTTTCATTTATGCCTGGCAAATGGCAGCGCCGACCGAAGAGCGTGGTGACATAACCTTTCTCATGTGCGGTCTTCTTAGTACTCTCCATATAATCCTTAATACCGGGATAGCGTTCGAAATAGGCTTCGATATAGGCCTTAGCCTCGCCTTGCGCGATACCTAGTTGTCGCGCAAGGCCGAACGGGCTGATACCGTAAATGATGCCGAAATTGATTGCTTTGGCGGAGCGCCGCACCATCGGGTCCATGCCGTCGAGCGGTACGTCGAATACATGGCTCGCGGTCAGTGCGTGAATGTCGAGGCCGTCATGAAAGGCTTGCTTGAGGGTATCGACGCCAGCGATATGGGCAAGGATTCGGAGCTCAATTTGCGAATAATCAGCGGAAAGCAGCCCGTTGCCTTTCTCGGCAACGAAGGCTCGGCGGATATTGCGGCCCTCTTCAGTGCGCACCGGAATATTCTGCAGATTGGGGTCGTTCGAGGAAAGTCGTCCGGTGCTGGTGCCGGTCATCGAATATGACGTGTGGACCCGACCGGTTTCGGGATTGATATGTTCCAAGAGAGCGTCTGTATAGGTGCTTTTGAGTTTCGTAAGCTGGCGCCAGTCGAGTATCCGGGCGGGGAGGTTATGGCCTTGCGCGGCGAGACCTTCGAGCACATCGGCGCCGGTGGCATAGGCGCCGGATTTACCTTTCTTGCCGCCTTCTAAGCTCATCTCGTCAAATAGAATTTCGCCGAGTTGCTTGGGCGAACCAATAGTAAAGGTCCGTCCAGCTAGGCCGTGTATCTCTTTCTCGAGGGCATCAATGCGCTGGGCGAAATCCTTCGAGAGACGCGCGAGTTGTGCCCGCTCGACCTTGATGCCGGCGGACTCCATGCGCGCCAGAACCGGTACGAGTGGCCGTTCCAACCTTTCATAAAGTGTCACCAGATGCTTCTGCACTAGACGCGGCTTGAGTAATTGACGTAGGCGAAGCGTGATGTCCGCGTCCTCGGCGGCGTAGTTGCACGCTTTCGCCAGCGGCACCTGATCAAAGGTGATCTGGTTTTTGCCGGTGCCGGCGACCTCCTTGAATGGAATGGGCATATGGTCGAAATGGAGCTTGGAAAGCTCGTCCATGCCATGGCCATGCAGGCCGCCTTCAAGGACATAGGAGAGCAACATCGAATCGTCGATCGGCGCGATCTTGATATCGTAGTGCGCCATGACGCGCATATCATATTTAATGTTCTGGCCGATCTTGAGAATTGCTGGGTCTTCGAGCATCGGCTTCATGATCGATAGCGCCTCTGCGACCGGGATCTGTTTGATCGCCCCGCCATTCGCCAAGAGGTCGGGCTCTCGGTGGCCGAGTGGCACGTAGCACGCTTCCCCTGGGCGGAGGGAGAGCGAGCAACCAACCAGCTCGGCGCGCGACGCATCAAGCGAGGTAGTCTCGGTGTCGAATGCCACCATGCCGGTCGTACAGATACGGGCGATCCATCTTTCCAGAGCGTCCACGCTCTGTACAAGGCTGTAGTCACACTCTGTTGGCTGCTCCGGCTCGGACGCGGCACTGCCGAAGCCGAGCTGGCTGCCGATACGCTGAATCGCAGATTTGAAACCCTGCTCCTGCAGGAAGGTCATTAGAACTTCCGAGTCAATCTCGCGTTTGATTAGGTTTTCAAGCGGCTCGATATTGGGGACATCCTGGCGCAGGGTTACCAGATCGCGTGAAATGCGCGCCATCTCGGCATTCTCCAGCAGGTTCTGCCGTCGTTTTGGTTGTGTGATCTCTTCGGCGCGTTCGAGCAGCGTGTCGAGATCGCCATATTCGTTGATCAGTTGTGCTGCCGTCTTGATGCCGATGCCCGGTACACCGGGCACGTTGTCTGAGGAATCTCCAGCCAACGCTTGGACATCGATCACCTTGTCGGGTCCGACGCCGAATTTCTCTGCCACGCCTTTAGCGTCGATCTCCCGGTTCTTGAAATGATCGAGCAGCAGTACTTGATGATCTTCGACAAGTTGCATCAGATCTTTGTCCGAAGAGACGATGGTGACACGCATGCCGACTTCGCTTGCAAGGCGAGTATAGGTGGCAATCAGGTCGTCGGCTTCATAGCCATGCATTTCGAGGCTGGGCACGTTGAAGGCGCGTGTTGCGTCGCGCACCAAGTCGAATTGCGGGATCAACTCGTCCGGCGGCGGCGGGCGGTGGGCCTTATAATCGGGATATATATCGTTGCGGAAGGTCTTGAGTGCGGTATCGAAGATGACGGCGAAATAGTCCGCTTGGTTGTCGCGTAGCAGTTTCCACAGCATGTTGGTGAAGCCGAGCACAGCGTTGACCGGCGTGCCGTCCGGGCGCGTTAGTGGCGGTAGGCCGTGAAAGGCACGGAACACAAATCCCGACCCATCGACCAGAATGATACGGTGCCCGCCGTCTTTTCCCGCGCTCATCTTTCCCCCTTGCTCAGGCCCAACGCTTTTCCCACTATGCCACGTGCTCCCACATGGAATCCAATATATGGCACCCGCCACCGACAAAGAAATGACACCATGTCATCTCGCCCCCCGCCTCGCTATTTTCTATGCTGGTTATTTCCTGGTCGGTGGCGTGTTGTTCCCGTTCTGGCCACTGCTCCTCGAGGCTCGCGGCATGGGCTCGAAGGAGATCGGCTTATTGCTGGCGGTTGCACTTTGGCTGCGGGCCGCAGCCGGGCCCGTTGTCGCCTGGCAGGCCGACCGCTCGGGCAATCCTAACAAGCCGTTGATCGCCTGTGCCCTGGCAGCGTTGGCGGTGATGCCCGTCTTTTATTGGGTAGAAGGTTTCTGGCCGTTGCTAGTGGCGAGCTTCGTCTTTTTCTTCGTCTATTCCAGCGTCGGGCCACTCGCCGAGACAATATCGCTGCGGTCGGTTTCAGCAGAGCATGGTTATGGCCGGGTCCGTCTGTGGGGCTCGGTCTCCTTCGTCATAGCCGCCGTCGTTGGCGGTTGGCTGTTAGATCTACGTGGGAATCTACCGGTGGCGACCATCGTAACCCTGTTGCTGGCGACGCTGGCGGTACTGTTCGTCACCTCGCTCATCCTGCCGCGCGCGCCGGCGAAGCAGCGGGCGCCGGGGCTCTCGCCGCTAAAGGCACTGCTCGCCAGCCAGCCATTTTTGCTGTTTATCCTTGCGACGGCGATGATTCAGGCGGCCCACGGCGTTTATTACGGCTTCTCTGCTATCCACTGGACCTCGGTGGGCTATTCGCACCTAACGGTGGGTCTCCTATGGGGCGGGGGGGTGGTGGCGGAAATCCTGCTCTTCGCTTTTGGTGCACCTCTGGTGCGACGCATGGGGCCGGTCGGGCTAATCGTTGTGGCGGCGGGGTTGGGAGCGTTGCGCTGGGTGGTGCTGGCGGTAACAGTGGAACTGTGGATCGTTGCCTTAGCGCAGATACTCCATGCAGCGAGCTTCGCCGCCATGCATCTCGGCGCCATGCTGTTCATTACGCGCGTGGTACCCGATTCATATGCCAATTCGGCGCAAGGCTTGTTGGGCGGCCTGACCTATGGCGCCGGTCTTGGTGCAGGATTGCTGCTTGCTGGTTGGCTCTATGGTCTCTTCGGCGCAGACGCTTAT
>CAZUXZ010000106.1:0-2784 GCA_964624055.1 uncultured Rhizobiaceae bacterium
GATTGTCGATCAGCCGAACTGGGTCGTATCGTGCTACATGCCCAACATCGTGTTCAATTAATAGTGCTTGTCTGTGCCTGCACCTGTGGTGCTACTAGCAGTTGCGTATAAATTTAAGCGAATGGGGCCGCAAGCGCACCCCGGGACATTGTGGCGATGAGAATTCAGCGACGCCGTGCGGTGGCTGTCGGGCTTGTCGCGACCCTGGGGTTTTGGCACACGGTGTAGTCGCCGACGTGCCACCGGCGCTGGCTGGTTTTTCTCCGCATTTCAACATGATTGAAAATGCGACGCAGATGGAGCCTTAGGGCCGCCGAGCATCGCACCAAAAATACGGATCTGCGGGCGCCTGGATTTGGCGGCTCCTCGTTTCTGTAATGCGGTATTTATCTGCCCGCCACCGCCATCCAATAGCTGTGCCAGGCGTTAGTTTATGCCCAACCGAGGTCCTGGAGCGCCGGAAGGTCGTTCCAGATCTTCGTCATATGGCAGATTTTTCCGCCGTCGAAATCTAAAACATAGACGTAATCAGTCGCGGTGCTTTTGCCGGTCGGCGGTATCGGCCCGCCTTCGCCGGTGTGGGTCCCCTTGAATACGGCGGCGACGGTCACCGCACTGCGCCCTTCGTCTGCCGAAAAGGCCTTCAGCTCATAACGGCCGTCGGGTAGGGGGGCGAGAATCCCTTTCATCCAATCGGCATAGCCGGCGACACTGGTCACGTCTGCCAACGCCCCAGCCTGGCATGAAAACGTAGCGTCGTCATGGCACCACGCTTTGCAGACCTCTCCGCCCTTGCCGGTCTCGCAGGCTTCGAAGAATTCCCATGCAATTTCTGTGATACTCATTAATTGCTTACTCCCACTTTAGATTTGCGTGATTGCTGCTGTTTCGCTCAATGGCAGGCGAAAGTATCTGGCTGGACGGTTGAAGTAAATTGCCAATGTAGCTACGCCATAACGCTCGGCGTTGGAAAATATCTTCACCTATGCGCACTTAAAGAGTTGCAATTCTGCCAATTCATTCAACTTTAACGGGGCCAACCCTTGGGCGTATTCTCGGTGGCGACGTGAAAATATTTAATAGCGGGCGGATCGTTGGCGGCATAGGTGCCAGACACGTCGAATGTGCTGAACGCGGCGAACGAGATCCAGGCAAGGGCGATGATTAGAATGCGTAATTTCTATACACCCATACCATGTCGTAATCGATACGCGTGGCCGCCACGCAGGACCCTTGCCGATACCTAGCCATAAGCGGAGTGGTAGCATAATCATACTTGGATTACGTGGAATATAGGGTGTGTCCAATATCGCCGGCCTAGCAACAATGTTCTTTGTGTTATCCTAGTCCGTGACTAGTTAGTGTCGCTCCCGATTGAAAAATGGAGGAACGAATATGGCGGACAAGGGAAAGAAAGATAAGGGCAAGAAAGAAGCTCAGAAAACAGCCAAGCTTAATCCAAAAGAAAAACGGAAACTGAAAAGAGAAAAGAAAAAATAAAGATGCGCTAGCTGCGCTGGTCTGACCTTTTCTGTGACGCTCAATTCGAAACGGCGGCACGTCGGCTAGCAACTGACTAAACGAGGTGTTAGGACTCTGGCAGTCTGAACAGCCCGGCCGGCGATAGCGAGCGGGAATATACTTATCGATCCTTCTAACTCAATCGCATTGTCGATGAGGCAGCCACGGTTTTTGACGGCAAAGTCAAGAATACCGGCCCGTATATCAACAATGAGACATACGGGTGCGGCGATGCATTTTATATTAGCAAAGGGAAGAAACCTGTGCGGGGGTCGGGGACCCATTGAACAAATACTTCTCCATCTAAAGCGGTGACTGACAAGAGCGTTTGAAGCCCGGGAGAACATGGTCTTGGCGCAACCGGACGAGTTTTATCCATTTATCCGGGGGCGCAAACTTAATGCGTCTTTGGCGTTTGGTTTTTGGTTTCTATCGGGCCAATTGAGCGGGAGTGGAACTTAATTATGTTGGGAATTTGACCTGAATGCAGCAAAAACCGTTTCGATTGCGGCACGCAATTGGCCTTCTGATTGGCCTCGTGTTCGCTCTCTTTCCCATATTTTGGATGATTTCAACCTCGTTCAAACCGACACATGAGTGGGCTGCCACGCCGCCGGTATGGATCACAGATCAACCGACCTGGGCCAACTATGCGCCGCTGATCGCTGTTGATTTCAATACCGGCTGGGTGGATGGTAATGGCGCTTCGTGGCGCGCGCTAATGCACTCTTTTATAGTTTCGAGTGCCGCCACTTTTCTGGCGTTACTAATTGGGTTGCTGGCGGCCATCGGATTTTCACGCTACCAAGCCGGCGGTCACAAATTGGCGCTCGCCATCCTCACGGTGCGTGGAATACCGACGATCATAGTTGCCATTCCCTTATTGATAATGTTGGGCTGGCTTGGCCTGCGCGACACCCATATTGGGCTTATTCTTGCCTATGTGGCGCTCACGGTGCCGTTCGCCTTTTGGATGCTAAAAAGTTTTGTCGACGATGTACCGCATGAAATCGAAGAAGCTGCGATGATGGACGGTATGTCTCGCTGGCAAGCGCACTTCCGTGTGACCTTGCCGCTGATCAAGGGCGGTGTGGTTGCCACGGCACTTTTTATCTTCATCCTCAATTGGAGTGAATTTCTACTTGCCGTCGTGCTGACCGAAAAAACTGTCGTGACTATGCCGATCAACATGTTCTTGTACTCTGGGGTGTTTGGAATTCAGGCGGCACTGGCGACTGTCGCCGCCTTGCCGATCGTTGTGGT
>CAZUXZ010000107.1:0-3057 GCA_964624055.1 uncultured Rhizobiaceae bacterium
TTCGCCGCCGTTACTTTGGGAGCGGCAATCATCGAGAAGCATGTCATCCTCGACAAGGCGCAGCCCGGGCCCGATCAGTCCGTTTCGATCGATTTTGATGATCTCGCTGCCCTCGTTGAAGGTATCCGAAAGATCGAGGCAGCGCGCGGCACGAGTCGGGAAGTGCATGGCTTGGAGCAGCCAATCCGTACCTGGGCTTTCCGTAGCCTGGTGACAATGCGGGCGATCAAGGCCGGCGAGGTAATCACCGAAGACATGATTTGGTCGAAGCGGCCCGGCACTGGGATTCCGTCGCACCGCATGACTGAGGTGATCGGGCGTTGCGCTGCGCGTGATCTCGGCAAGAACATTCTTTTGACCTGGGACGATTTTGAACCGATCCGATGAAACTCCTCTTTCTCACCGGCTCGCGAAGCGAATGGGGCTATATTCGCCCCATACTGCAACTCTGCGAGCGTCGCGGAATCGAATACGATATCTGCGCCACTAACATGCTGCTGCTGCCGGCCTATGGCACTCTGGTCGACGAAATTCGCGATGACGGATTCGCTGTTTCCGACGAGATTTATATGGCGCTCGAGGGACATAATCATTACACCATGTCGAAATCCCTTGGTGTATTCCTGACCTCCTTCACCGATACCCTGAACCGATTACGTCCAACCTGGGTGGTGCTGTCCGGCGACCGAGCGGAGCAGCTAATGGGCGCGACTGCCGCCGCCTACACATATACACCGGTCGCGCATATCCAGGCGGGCGAGCGCTCTGGTAATATCGACGGGGTCAGCCGGCATGCCATCGGTAAGCTGGTACATCTCCATTTCGCCGCTAATGAAGATGCCGCCACGCGCCTTATAAATCTTGGCGAGGAAGATTTTCGTATCCACAATGTAGGCGCGCCGCAATTGGACGAGATCGTCGATGGCTACTTCCCTGGACGCGAGGCACTGGGCCGCAAATACGGCATTGAGGTCGACCGACCCTACCTTCTCGTCGTACAGCACCCGGTGACCGAGGAAATGGACAGCGCCTATGAGCAGACTATGACCCTAGGTCGGGCGTTGGAGGGCATGGATATCAAGAAGATCTGGGTGCTGCCTAACAATGATGCTGGCGCGGGGGCAGTCAGGCGCGCTCTCTTTAAGTTCCGCTCTGGCGATACCCAAATGTTTGACAATCTACCGCGGGCAGATTATCTCGGCTTTCTTGCCAATGCTGCCGCTATAGTTGGCAATTCGAGTTCTGGCATTCTGGAGGCGCCCACTCTCAAAGTCGCCGCGATCAATATCGGTCGACGCCAGCTTGACCGGGTGCGCGGTACCAATGTGATTGACGTGTCCATCGAATTCGAGGCGATTCAGCAAGGCGTGACTCAGGCGCTTTCGAAAGAGTTTCAGGCGCGCCTAGAATCCTGTACCAACCCTTATGGCGACGGAAAGTCTTCAAGCCGCATCATTGATTGCTTGGAGGGTATGGCGATTGATGATCGACTTCTAATCAAGCGACTAACACTGTAATGGAAACTGGCGGATGATTAATGATTCCTCAGACTATGTCGTTGCCCATGGCGCCACGCTGTTGGACGCGGCCGAAGTCATCGAACACAGTCATAGCCGAAGCGCAGTCGTCGTAGAGGGCGAGAAGGTTGTCGGCATCATCAGCGAGGGTGATATTCTTCGAGCGTTGCTGCACGGCGTCGGTGTGCGTGCGCCGCTCGCCGATTTTGTCAACCATAGTTTCAAGTTTCTCGACACGCCGGACGAAGCGCGAGCCCTGCAACTGTTCCGGGATTTCGGCATCGCTCTTATTCCCGTGCTCGATTCCAAGTTTCGCTTGACTGGCGTGGTGACGCTGCAGGAGACCCTGAAGTTGGTGGAACTGACCATCTCGAAATCTTGATTACAAACATTCCCGACAGAGGCGGCTCCAAACGGCTGACGCGAAAGAATATCCGTCCGCTCAGCGGCAAGCCGCTGTTGGCTTATACGATCGAGGCCGCGCTGGAATCCGGGGCCACGGAACCACTCATTGTCTCGACTGATGATGATGAGATCGCAGAGGTAGCTCGGCAATATGGCGCGGAAGTGATCCTGAGACCCGCTGAATTGGCAGCGGACTACAGCCCGACGGAAGCGGCCCTGCTTCACATTCTTGACATCAAGGAGGCTGAGGGAATGGTGGCCAACTGGGTCATGTCCCTGGCACCGACATCGCCTTTTCGCACCGGTGCGACGATCCGTAAATTTCGCGACGCGGCACTGGCCGGCGGCGATGACATCGATTGTTATATGGCCGTTACCGAAGATCGCGGCGATTTCTGGCTGATGCAGGATGATGGCTACGGGCGGCGGCTGTTCCCCTACGCACCACGTCGCCAGCAATCGCGCGAGCCGCTATACGAGGAGAACAGCGCCATCTATGTGACCCGCGTCGACGCGTTGCGCCGCAGTAGGATCATTCTCGGCGATAAGGTAAAGCCGCTCGCCATTGACCCCTTCGAGGCACTCGATATCAATACGGCCTATGATTTTTGGCTTGCGGAATCGCTGATCTTGAATGCACACAACCGGCCGGTGCTATGATTATGCGGGCCATTCCTAACAAAAGGATGAACTCTTGATATCGGGTCGGCAAGTCGTGGCGCAGGCCCGGCTGGCCATAGTGCCAAGGGTTCCGCTGCTCTCTCGGCTCGATGACGGATTGCGGGCGATGCGCGATCCTGTCTATGGCAAGCGGATGAGGGAAGAGGCTACGGCCCTCCAACGACTGAAGGAAAATCTCGGCGGTCGGTTCGCGGATTTGGCGCCGGTGCCCGGCGCCAAGTCCGTTATCATGTACGGCTTTGGCCGCGTTGACATGGCACTTCTTGAACGCATCGTCGCAGCGGGATTTGAGCATGCCGGCATGATTCCGGTCATAGTGGGGCCGTGGCATTCGTATGGTGCGGCGGCCTATCGTTGTCTCGGTCTAGGGCGCCTCAACCCTCTGGCGACGCAAGTAAGCGTGGCCGCGCGCCTGGCCGCTGACCGAGCGATTGCCGGCATCCAACAAAAATCT
>CAZUXZ010000108.1:0-4478 GCA_964624055.1 uncultured Rhizobiaceae bacterium
GCCAAGCTTGACGGTGCCGATTTCTGGGGAGCAGAAATCCGCCGCGCCGACCTCTCTGACATCAAAGTCGACAAGAGCGAGGGCATCACTAAGGACGAAGTCGGCAGCTCTGGCAAAATTTCAATCTTTGATCGGTAACGCGAATTTGTCGTGCAGTGTAGAAGTCGCTGGATTTATTACCGCGAAAGCAGTACCTACCCGCATATCGGGGCGTAGCGCAGTCTGGTAGCGCACCTGCTTTGGGAGCAGGGGGGCGGAGGTTCAAATCCTCTCGCCCCGACCAAATAACTAGCTTGCTGCCTAGTTCGCCGCCAACAACGAGTCCCTCGACACCGGAGGATTGAGGGTTGGAGAGATAGGGCAAGCAAAGCGCACAAAGCGCTTTCGGATCAATCGGTTTTGACGCCAATGTTCGTATGCGACAGGATTTGTTGACAAACTCTATTGCTATAAAGTTCCCAGCACCATGGCCACCCACCTGAACCCAACATCCATTCCCGCAAGCGACGATTTTTATGCCGTCGCGATGGAGCCAGGACACGATCAGCCCGACCTTCCGGTTTGGGCGGCGAAGTGCCCCGGTGCCTTCACCTTCGACGATTCTGTTGAGTCCCATATCGAGCGGGTCGATATCCCGGAAGTCAAGGGCGTGTGGCAGTTGCTAAATGTGATTAGCGGCGCGGAATGCGACCGGCTGGTGGCGTTGAGCGAAGCCCTTGGTTATCACGGAGATGCGCCGGTATCCTTGCCGCGTCGCGTTCGCCATAACTATAATTTGAATTGGGTAGTCGATGAAAGCGTAGACGGCCTAATCTGGGAACGTTGTAAGGAGTTTTTTAAGCCCTCGAACCATACCAGCTTCAAGCCGCTAGGCCTCAATGCGCGGTTTCGTTTTTACCGCTACGGTGTGGGCGATTATTTTGCACCGCACGCGGACGGCGCCTGGACCGGAAGCCGCGTCGTGGATGGCGAGCTCGTTCGAGACGCCTACGGCGACCGGCTTAGCGAGATGACTTTTTTGATTTTCTTGTCCGAGGGCTATGATGGCGGGCGCACCCTGTTCCAGACTCCTGACGGCAAACTCGCCGCCGTCGCGACGCCCAAGGGCGCCGTACTCTGTTTTCCCCATGGTAACCACCCGCAACAATGCCTCCATGCTGGCGAGGAGATTGCATCCGGCGTGAAATACATCGTCCGCACCGACGTATTGTACGGCTAGCTGGTACGAGCTTCTCTTCGCTATGGGTGAGAGGGGGGGGAGGGGTAAGCTCAACGCATTCGTTGCTCTAAGTAGGTCCAACTAATCCAGACCTGATACGTTGGGAAGGAAGGGAATTTCACTGGTGTCGATTAGCCGCGGTCTTCTCGCGTCGAACACTCAAAATACTCATGCAATAGCCGACGACGTGTTAGGTGGGTTGCTAGCCGATGCGTCGCTTGACCAGGCAGTTGTGCGCGGTCTGGCTGCTGCCCTCGTAATGGCAACGTCGTCGTAGCACTGCAGTTGCAAATTGTCTCGCCTGCTCGCTTGGTTCAATCTTGGTTGTTAGCAGCAAAATGGGAAGCCAGGACATGTCAGTGACAGACCGGCGCGGTGTGGCCTTTTCGGTGGGTGATGACGCCAGCTTGGAAATTTACGAACGAGCACTCTCTGCCTTCAATTTTTATCGCGGCGTTCCGGTCGCAATCATCGACGAGGCACTCGAAGTGGCACCGGATTTCGTCATGGGGGAGATCTTTCGTGGTTATATGTTTGTAGGTTTCTGGGAAAAGAGTGCCGTGGCGGAAGTGAATGCCGGGCTCTCCCGCCTCGGTGCCCTCGCGGATGGCGCCAATGAGCGTGAGCGCTCCCATGTGGCCGCGCTTCGTGATTGGGCGGCAGGAGATTGGCAGGGCATGCGCACTCGGCTCGACAGTGTCCTGATGGAGTATCCGCGCGACCTGCTGGCACTGCAAATGGGCCATCTTGCTGATTTTTTCATGGGCAATAGGGACAATCTACTTGGCAGTATCGCCCGTGCTCTGCCGGCTTGGCTGGAAGGTGAGGCGGGCTATGGGCAGGTGCTCGGTATGCTTGCCTTCGGTCAGGAAGAGTGCGGCGATTACCGCCGGGCAGAGGATACTGCGAGCCGCGCCCTAGATATCGACGCGGCGGATTGCTGGGCGCGCCATGCTCTCGTCCATGTCATGGAGATGGAAGGTCGCCAGGCGGAAGGCGCACGTTTTATGGAGGAGAGTGCTGCGCATTGGGCTCAGGAAGACAACGCCTTCGCCTTTCACAATTGGTGGCACACCGCGCTCTTCTACCTCGATCAGGGCGATGTGACGAAAGTCTTGAAGCTTTACGATTCCTCCGTTCGCCCTGGCTCGGAAGATGCCCAGGTGACGATGCTTGATTCTGCTTCGCTGTTGTGGCGGCTGCACCTTAGGGGCGATGATGTCGGCGCCCGCTGGCAGGATGTCGCGGACCGCTACGAGGCGCTATGTGAGGCCGGTTTTTATGCCTTCAACGACATGCATGCGATGATGACCTATACTGCGGCCGAGCGCGGTTATGCGGCGGAAAAGCAATTGGCGGCGGCGGAGAAGGCGGCCGAGGCAACCAATACCAACGGGGAGATGGAGCGCCGGGTGGGTCTGCCGGTATTGCGTGCGGTAGCTGCTTTCGGGCGCGACGATTTCTCACAATGTACCGAACATCTGCTCCCCATCCGGCACGCCGACCAACCTTTTGGCGGCAGCCATGCCCAGCGGGATATCATCCATCGCACCCTGATCGAAGCGGCGCTCCGCGGCGGCGATAAGACTTTGGCGGAAGCGCTCACCGAGGAGCGCCTGCTGCTCAAACCCGAGTGCCCCTACGGCCTCGCTCTCAAAGCCCGCGCAAACATGATGTGATGCGTCTGGCTTAACGGTCGGTCTTGTCTTGATTGATGGCAATGTCTACGCTTGAAGAATTGCGCGGCTATCTGCCGGAGTTCCAGAAGCAGCATGCCTGGTTGGAATAACTCAACAGCGCGTTCCACCTCGCCTTCGAGAAAATTTACAAAAGGTGCTGTGGTCGAGCTGTCGGCATCAACCGCTTCTGGCGTCCGCCGGGCGAGTGGTATCAGAGCTAAGGGAGAGCGTCATGGATATCATCCTTAAGAACGCTAATGTGGCGCATAAGGACGAGGCAGTGCGCAATGCAGATATCGCCATCAAGGGTGACAAGATTGCTGCCGTTGAAGAAAATATCGACGCCGATGCGGAACGGGTGATCGAATGCGGCGGGCGACTGGTGTCTGGTTCGCTGATTGATGCTCATGTTCATTTGGACGCGGTGCTGGCAGCAGGGCTGGAGCGCAATAATCAGTCCGGCACTCTGCATGAAGGCATCGACATATGGACCGACTACAAGCCCAAGCGCACCATAGAGGCTATCAAGGAGCGGGCCCGGCGCGCCATCGATTGGGAGGTGGCGCAAGGTGCAGGTTTCATTCGTACCCATGCTGATGTTTGTGACGATGGGCAGCTGTCCACTCAGGCGTTGATCGAACTGCGCGACGAGCTCAAGGACCGGGTCGATATTCAGATCGTCGCGTTTCCGCAAGTCGGCATAAAATCCTATCCCGGTGGCGAAGCGCAGATGCGCGCTTCGCTTGACATGGGCGCCGATGTGGTAGGCGGCATTCCGCACAACGAAGTCACCCGAGAGGCCGGTATCGAAAGCGTAATGTTTATCTTCGACGAGGCGGAAAAGCGCGGCCTGATGATCGATGTACATTGCGACGAGGTCGATGACAGCCACGCGCGTTTCGTCGAGGTTATGGTTGAGCAGACCTTCAAGCGAGACATGGGCGCCCAAGTCACCGCGAGTCATTGCGTTGCCCTGCATTCCTACAACAATGCCTATGCATACCGCTTGATGGGCTGGATATTGCGCTCCGGTATGAACGTGACTGCCAATCCGTTCGACAACATCATTCTTCAGGCTCGTGAGGATACCTATCCCAAGCGGCGTGGCATGACACGAGTGAAGGAGCTACTCGAGGCGGGGGTCAATGTCGGCATGGGTCATGATTCGATCATGGATCCGTGGTATCCACTTGGCCGTGGCGATATGGTGGATGCAGCAGCTTTGACGTTGCATGTTTGCCAGATGTCCGGCGTCAAGGAGATCGACGCTTGCTTCGACATGATTACTTGGCGCAACGCGCAAAATCTCGGACTACAAAATTATGGTGTTATGCCCGGCGTGCAGGCTGATCTGGTAGTGTTCGACGCCGCCAGTAAAGCTGATGTATTGCGCATTAACCCGGCTTGTACTCATGTCTTCAAGCGCGGCAAGCTGGTCGCTGAGACTAAGCCGGCACAAAGCACCGTGATGGGCGGCGCGGTGAATTTTACGCGTGGTAATTAATGGACTTAGTTATCAGCAACGCTAAACTCTGGCGGGACGGCGATGTCCGCGATCTCCATATTTCAGACGGGAAGTT
>CAZUXZ010000109.1:0-19705 GCA_964624055.1 uncultured Rhizobiaceae bacterium
GCTAACTTCCAGTCTCGTTTGTTTCTGCCGAACCCAGGGTGCGGCCCAAAGTGATACTTCGGCTGTTCACGAGGCTGCCGTCATCGCCGTAAGGCTTCCCCTCGCCCATGTCCACAATTCTTCGTTCCTCCGCGCTACCGATCCGTTGATCACGCAGGACAGCTTCCGATGCGGGCTCAATAATTCCGATGCGACGTTCCTCAGCCAGGCTAGAGGAAGATCTTGCCACTCTCCTCTTTGTCACCTGTTCAGCCGCCGCGGCCGAACGCAATTCTTTCCGCTGGATCGCCCGTTGCTGCGGCTTGGATTCAGGTGGAGGCTCAAGCGCGCTCTCCGCCACTACCCTTTCGCTCAAAATGGGTGCATCTTCGGCATAGCGGCTACGCAACGTCTCGTTGGTATATCGTGCTTCGTCCCTATCTGCGATCAGACCTTCGCTAAGCTGGTCTATGTCTTCGCTGGTTGAAGCCGGTCGAGGCGCATTAGGCACGTCGCTCAGCTTGGGAAACTCCTGATCTCCCTCGGCTTGCAAGATAGTGCGTTCGTTGGTCACATCGTCCTCGAAATAGCCCCCGACATTCTCCAGCACTTCCGAGCAGGACGCCACGCAAAGCAATCCCACAACAAGTACCGCGGGTGCCAACTGGCGGGCGGAAATACGCAGTGTTTTCCAACTGTTCGGCATGTTTACTCGCGTTAGCTAGGTACCTTGAATTTTCTGATTGTGGAGCGAAACAGACGTTGTTACTAGCATAGTTCAACTACATATCAACGCTTTTTGGCTCAAATTGGATTGACCGAAATAGTGTGGAGACGACAATAGCTCCACAAAAACGAAATTACAGATAGCAGACAGAAACGCCTGGAACGGGCTAATGATTGCATCCCGATGTAGGGCTAAAGTCAACGGATTGACGAGAAATATATTACCCGCGAACACAAAGTCAGCGTTCTCCAGTCAAAAAGTTTGTTTTCACCATAAGTTAGAAGACGCCGGCCGACCTGACGAGTCTAGTGTAGGCGCAGAGGGAGGATTGGGAAAAGTATATCGTTTTTCGGCAGCGTACGGTGACCCGCATGGTGGACAACGAGCCGGGCTCGGGGAACTTCATCAAAGTTCGGACCTGGACTATAGATTCGCTTTTGAATACTCCCGGCCACGCTCAGCATAAGCGGCGGCGACGCGTTCGATTTCCTCGCGCTCGGTGTTGCTAACTGATCGAACATATTTGGCCGGCGTTCCCATCCATAATTCACCGCTCTTGACCCGCTTGTTTGGCGGCACCAAAGCGCCGGCAGCGACCCAGGCACCGGTTTCAACCACAGAATAATCCATCACCACCGCACCCATACCGATCATGCATGCGTCCTCTAAGATGCAGGCATGGAGGAGGCATTGATGACCGATCACAACGTCCTCACCGATCAGGGTGGGACCGTCCTTGGTCGCAGTATGAATAACCGTACCGTCCTGAATATTAGATCTTGAACCGACGCGGACATAATTGACGTCACCTCGGATGACGCCGCCGAACCAGAGGCTTGCTTGCTCCGCCATCTCAACATCGCCTATCACGCTTGCCCCTGGGGCGACATAAGCGCTCGGCGCGAAACGTGGCCAGATATTGCGAAAAGGCAGGATATGCGCGCTCTCGGTGTCCATGGCTTAGGGAAAAAGCGGGAGTTGTTCCAGCCCGGTGGTTTCGGTCAGGCCACACATTAAGTTCATGTTCTGTAGTGCCTGGCCGGAAGCGCCCTTAAGCAGATTGTCGATGGCCGTTAGTAGAATGGCGCGACCAGGGCGCCGGTCGGCGAAGACACCGATGAGGCAATGGTTTGACCCACGCACCTGGCGTGTTTCTGGGGAAACGCCCTCGCTAACAACGTGCACGAAGGGTTCATCGTAATAACGTTTGGTGAGTGTCGCGCGCAGATCGGTAGCCGACGCGCCTTTGGCGAGGTGGACATAGATGGTCGCCAAGATGCCCCGGTTCATCGGTATGAGATGCGGCGTAAAGGTAACCGAGACCGGTGTGCTTGCCGCTTGCGACAGAATTTGATCGATCTCCGGGCTGTGCCGGTGCGCAGCCACACCATAGGCATGCACCCCCTCACCCACTTCGGAAAACAACGTGCCCTGCTTGGGCTCTCTACCGGCACCGCTGGTACCGGATTTTGCATCGATGATAATATCCTCGCCCTCCACCTGTCCGTTCTCAAGGAGCGGGACGAGAGCGAGTTGCGGGCCTGTAGGATAGCAGCCTGGATTGGCCACCAGCCTAGCTGCGGCGATGGCGGTCCGATGCAACTCAGTAAGGCCATACACTGCCTCCCGTTGTAGATCGACAGCGCGATGTTCTTGTCCGTACCACTCGGCATAAACCGACGGGTCGGCGAGGCGGAAATCTGCCGAGAGATCAACCACTTTGAGATGAGCTGGCAGACCCGCAATGACTTCCTGCGTCGTGCCGTGCGGAAGACAGCAAAAGACCGCGTCGAGGGCATCGTAATCAAAGGCGTCGATACTAACGAGATCAGGTGCGTTCATCGCGGCGAGATGGGGAAACACCTCGGCGAGACGGAGCCCGGCGCGGCGCTCAGCCGAAAGCATTGTGACCTCCATGCCTCCATGCCTGGCTAGAAGGCGCAGTAGCTCGCTACCGGTATAACCGCTTGCACCATGGATGCCGATCCTAATCTTGTTGGCGCCGTTATTTTTCATGTCTCATACATTTTGTTTTTGTGCAGCAGGACGATATCGCCATATTTGTCGACTCGACTATGTGCTATCGCTGGGCTGCCATAGACATGCCCGCTCTCTGCCAAGTCCTCGGTCACCGCGCTGCCGGCATCTATCAAGGAGTCCTCGACGATCTGCTTGGACAGCGCACCCAATAGGGGTCGAGTCTGGTCTGCCTCCCCGCCAAATATCACCGTCCGCATTTAGTACGGCCGCATCGCGGCAAACGTTATCCCGTAATAACCTACCTTTTGGAGAACTGGAAGCTTCGTCGGGCCTTGGCCTTACCGTATTTTTTGCGCTCGACAACACGGCTATCGCGAGTGAGGAAGCCGCCGGACTTGAGTACAGTTCTGAGGTCTGGCTCGCGTGCTACGAGAGCGCGAGAGAGACCATGGCGTACCGCTCCAGCTTGACCCGACAGGCCACCGCCGCCCACCGTACAAACGATATCGTACTGATCGCGCCGTCCGGTGGCGTCGAAAGGCTGATTGATGATCATACGAAGCGCGGGACGCGCAAAATAGGTCTCGACGTCACGCTTATTAACCGTGATCTGGCCGGAACCTGGCTTAATCCATACACGAGCAACCGCGTCCTTGCGCTTGCCGGTGGCATAGGTACGACCCTGGGCGTCGATGACAGGCTCTGGCGCGGCGGCATCCGCCTGCGTTTCGGCGACCTTGCTCAGCTCAGCCAAATTATCGAGTGTGCGAGTTTCTTCTTCAGCCACGGATCGCGCTCCTCTTGTTCTTCGGGTTCATGGCGGCGACGTCGAGAACTTCCGGCTGCTGCGCATCGTGGGGATGCTCGGATCCGGCATAAACCTTGAGATTGCTCATTTGCTTACGTCCCAACGGCCCCTTGGGAATCATTCGCTCCACCGCCTTTGAGACCACCTTCTCTGGTGTCGGTCCGGCAAAAATCTTCGCCGGCGAGGTGCTGCGAATACCACCAGGATAGCCGGTGTGGCGGTAATAAGTCTTATCCGCCAGCTTGTTGCCCGTGAGCTTGATCTTCTCGGCGTTAATCACGATGACATTGTCACCGCAATCCATATGCGGCGTATAACTGGGTTTGTGCTTGCCCCGGAGACGCGTGGCGACGATCGCCGCGAGACGTCCGAGTACGATGCCTTCGGCATCGACCAGAAGCCATTTCTTATCAATGTCCTTAAGTTTCGCGGAATAGGTTTTCATGGCTTGGAAAATCCGTATATGTATGACGTCGCGCACCCTACAGCGCCCGAGAACGCGGCAGTATGACACGAAAAATTTCCCAGTCAACTGAATAAACGTTTTGTTTCATTTATTTAAGAAGCGGTACTATGGTAGTGCTAATTCTCTATGGGCTGCGGTTGGCGGCGCTATCCCAGAAGTCTATATATGTTCCAATAAGCATTCTGGAAATGAGCCAACATGGCAAAAGTCGAGCAAAGTGAACAAACAGAACCTTCCTTTTTAATACGGAGCTATTCGGACGGCGTAGCGATATTGACGCTCAATCGCCCTTCGGCGCGTAACAGTCTGTCTACCGGCCTGATATCCGCCCTTCAGGCGGAACTAGACGCAATTCGAAACAATGATAGTGTGCGAGTCGTCGTTATCGCGGCGGTGGGCGAAGTATTTTGTGCTGGACATGACCTTAGGGAAATGCGTGCACATCCAGAGCGCGCGTCTTACGAGGCCCTGTTCGCACAATGTGCAAAACTTATGACCAGTATCGTCAATCTGCCGCAGCCCGTAATTGCCAAGGTGCACGGCCTGGCAACAGCAGCGGGCTGCCAACTCGTAGCAAGTTGTGATATCGCAGTAGCGGGTGAAAGCGCGAGATTTTGCACTCCTGGCGTACATATCGGTCTTTTTTGCTCGACGCCTATGGTCGCACTCAGCCGCAACGTAACGCGCAAGGCGGCGATGGAGATGCTACTCACAGGCGATACTGTTAATGCCGAGAAAGCGCGCGAATGGGGACTCGTGAACCACGCCGTCGCGGATGGCGAATTGGACACAGCGGTGGCGGAACTTGCCGAAAAGATTGCCAGCAAATCGCCGCTAACGGTCAGGATCGGCAAAGAGGCTTTTTACCACCAGCTCGAAATGGGCTTGGACGACGCATACGCCTATGCCAGCAAAGTGATGACGGAGAACATGTTGGCCAAAGACGCAGAGGAAGGTATCGATGCGTTCCTAGAGAAGCGCCCACCGATCTGGCGAGGCAAATGAGACGGTTTGAAGGGAATAAGCCAATGTCATGTTTATGGTAGACATCGCTATCAAGTCGACCGATGGCCATCAACTTGTCTATCTACCGCGTCACGATTTTTATTCCGATAGTCTGTTGCGCGGAATATTAAGCAAGGTGCGCACCCTCGCGATAGTCGGCGCCAGCACAAATTGGAAACGGCCGAGCTTCTATGCCATGAAATATTTGGTAAAAAAGGGCTACCGGGTAATCCCAGTAAATCCCACTCGGGTTGGCGAGGAACTGTTCGGCGAGATAGTGATTGCCAGTATCGCCGACTATCCTGGCAAGATCGACATGGTCGATATCTTCCGCAACTCCGAGGAGGCCTTTGAGATCACCGATGAGGTGATTGCTAACAAGGAAGAAAAAGGCATTGAAGTGCTGTGGATGCAGCTTACCGTTCGCAATGATAGGGCCGCCGAACTGGCAGAAAAGGCCGGACTCACCGTGATCATGAACCGCTGCCCGAAGATTGAGTTCGCCCGTCTTTCCGGCGAGCTTGGCTGGGGTGGAATTAATACGAAAATCATCACGGCCAAAAGACTGAGGTCGCCTAGAGCATGAATAGGGACAAAACATCTTCGGCGGAAGCCGATTCTAACCTGCCGCGTGATTACGGTATAGAAACCATCGCCATCCATGCAGGCGCCCGACCCGACCCTACTACCGGCGCACGAACAACGCCCATTTTTCAGACAAACTCGTTCGTGTTCGACGATGCGGATCATGCGGCCGAACTCTTCAACCTGCAAACCTTTGGCTATATCTATTCGCGCCTGACTAACCCCACCGTAGCGGTGCTCGAGGAGCGAGTCGCAGCCCTTGAAGGTGGGCGCGGCGCAGTAGCGGTGAGTAGTGGCCATGCCGCTCAGTTCCTTGTTGCGACGGTCTTTCTCGAGTCCGGCGACGAATTCATCGCCTCTAATAATCTCTATGGCGGCTCGGTGACTCAATTCGGCACGAGCTTCGCCCGGCTTGGCTGGAAATGCCATTTTGTCGACATGACGGATCCCGCGAACATCGAAAAGGCTATGACTGATAAAGTCAAATTTATCTTCTGCGAGGGCCTGGCCAACCCCGGCGGCATTGTGCTTGATATCGAACAAATCAGCCCCATCGCCCGTAATCATGGCATCCCACTGGTGGTCGACAACACCTTGGCCACACCCTATCTGTGGCGACCCTTCGAATCCGGCGCTGATATCATCGTTCACTCGGCTACTAAATTCATCGGGGGCCATGGAAATTCGATGGCGGGTGTGGTTGTCGAATCCGGCAAGTTCGACTGGTTTCAGAACGACAAGTTCCCTTCACTCACTCAACCAGATCCAGCCTATCACGGTCTAACCTTCGCCGAGACCTTCGGTGATTTTGCCTTGACATTTAAGATGCGCGCAGTGGCGTTACGAGATTATGGCCCAGCCCTTTCGCCGACTTCGGCCTGGAATATCCTACAAGGGGTCGAGACCCTGCCGCTTCGGATGGAGCGTCATTGCAGCAACGCCCAAGCCGTTGCCGAATTTCTTGAATCCCATCCCAAGGTGAAATGGGTTTCTTATGCCGGGCTTAAATCGAGCCTCTATTACAAGCTAGCAAAAAAATATCTTCCCAAGGGGTCAGGCTCGGTCTTTACCTTCGGCGTCAAGGGGGGCTATGAGGCTGGCCTCAAGGTCGTCGACCGAGTTAATCTGTTCTCCCATCTCGCAAATATCGGCGACACCAAGAGCCTTATCATTCATCCTGCCTCCACCACCCACCGTCAACTCACGGAAGAGCAGCGCACCGCTGCTAGCGCCGGACCAGACGTGGTTCGGCTTTCCATTGGCGTCGAAACCCTCGACGACATTATAGCCGATCTGGAACAGGCGCTCGCGACAATATAGCGGCCATACTCTCTATTAGGCGGGAATTGCGCTCTCCTGCGGTCTCTCTGGAATCCAAAGATCCATGCCCTCGGTGCCATAGGCGATATGCTCAGATGGCAAACGTCGCTGGCGGGCAATCCATTGGCCCCCAACGGGTAGATTGTAATAAGCACGAGCGCACCAAGTCGGCCAAGAAGTAAGAGGCCAGGTTGCCTTCGACCAGCGTTGTGTATGTTCAGCAAGTGGCCGCTGACGTGTTTCCCACTGCCCCAGCACAGTTCCGATATCGACTTTTTTATCGATCATATTGGCAAGCGTGAGCGCATTGACGATCGAGGTGCCACAACCCTGTCCAAGACCAGGCGACATGGAATGGGCAGCATCACCAAGCACTGCAACCTTACCCGCAGACCAACTTTTAAGTTTGGTGGTAACAAAGCGATCGTATCGTCCTTCGTTACCGAATCTATCAATGATTGATTCGAGATTGGGAAAAGATCGTTTCCACACGTCCTTGCGCACGGGGATTTCGCTCGCTTCCGAATCGCTTGCCGGCATGGTTAGACAAATATAGAAGACTTCACGATTACAGGGTGTGTATAAAACACGCCGATCACCGCTCCACCATTCTTTGATTCGGACTGATTCCTTCTCGTCATATTCGCTTGCCACATGGGGCACCAAAAGGCGAATGGCACCGTCGACATGGCTATACCGGCTCGATACAAGATCGAGGGAATCGCGCACCTTTGAATGAATACCATCACATGCTGCGACAAGATCCGCGGAGTAAGATTTACCGTCCGCCGTCACCAGTCTGCCATCCGCTTCAGCGGCAACCGCTTCTGATCCTGTAACGATTTCAACACCAGCACGCTCGGCGGCACCCAATATCGCCTGCAGAAGGTGTTCGCGCGGCAAGCAAAAAACTCGTGAAAAGGGACGGCCGAAAGTGATACTGTCGATCGGGCGGCCGCGTTTGTCCCAACTCCGCCAATCCGGCGCTTCGGTGCAGCCAATCAGAGCCTCGTCAGCGGCACCGATAGCGTCGAGCACGCGCACGCCGTTCTCCCAGATCCAAATTCCAGCTCCAAATGCTCGAATTTCTGGCGAGCGCTCATGAACGCGCACCGACCAGCCGCGCTGCGCCAGTGCTGCACCCAGTGTAAGTCCGGTAAAGCCACCGCCGGCGATTTCAGCGTGCCTTCTCTCAGACATGGTAAGCGCTCCCTTTTTGAACTTCACCAACAGCGCTTCTTGAATAGCAACTGCAACTACTGAGCCGAACCAGTGGACAACTTCTTCCTAATATGGCGAAAGATAAGTTTGAATTCCTGTCCGAGCACTTATCAAAGTATTGTCCCGAAACTATTCCACGAGCGAATCGTCCCGTCTGAGTACTTCTTATCACTGTTCTTCCGTCTCCCTAAGTGCTGGGGTCGAGGCCCGATTGGTCACGTCCTCACCCTCATAGAAAGATAGACGACCGCCCGCGCGAGGTTCCAGCCGTCCAGTGTAAATAATACATGCATAGAATATTTAGGTCCGGCGAAAAATAGACCGGACGAAAAATATTTTCTAGAAATAACAAAGTTGATCCCGCGCACCCAGTTTCGACATGGAAGGCAAAGAGTAGTTCAGCAAGTCGGATAACTCCGTAGAGCTGCTATGACTTTGTGAAAGAATGTAATGATTTTTCATTTTAAATTAGGCACGTAGCACAGGCCTTCGGCGACCGTGACGCCGGAACAGGTCAGGACCAAAATGAAACCCAAAACACGATAGAACAACCCGCGCGAAGTGCTAACCCAGCAAGGTATGCAACACTATGCGCTAGTATATCACCACCCACGCTTCTTCTATAAAGCGAGTCACGAGCGATCAAACAGTGTTGTCCCTTCGTTAGCCTGGGCGCACATAGAGCCTCGATATCTTCGCCAGACACTCGTCGGTTCAGTCATAGACGGCCACGCCGGCGAAGGTTTCACCGATTAACGCCGATGAACACCCGGTTCCTGGCACATCTTACCGCGCGAGCAGTATCAGCCCAGACCTCATCTAGGCAGGCATTGCGGTCAGTCGATTCAATGTTTATTGCGAGCAGCTCACGAATCGAATGTGTATCATTGGGAAGTTTGGGTATAATAGATTCTGTTTTGGCCATATCATCGGTGTTTCTAGCTTGTTAGCCGCATATCATATCCAAATCCCCATAATAACGCGGGCTGTTCGCTGATTGCTGCAACCCATAGAAGAGGCTAAATTCGCGGCGGAACTTGTAAGCACCCTCTGCCTTAGCTAAAAGGGCAGAGGGGAAACGCCAGGAAGCGGAACCAGTCGATGCAGTTAATTTTAGCGGAACCCAGGGGCTTTTGCGCCGGTGTTGAGCGCGCCATTGAGATTGTTGAGCGCGCTATTGAGGTTTACGGCCCGCCGGTCTATGTGCGCCACGAAATCGTTCACAACAAACGCGTCGTCGCCGAGCTGCGCGAGAAGGGTGCCATATTCGTCGAGGAAGTGGGAGAAGTTCCGGACGGCGCGGTGACCATTTTCAGCGCTCACGGCGTCGCCGAAAGCGTGGAGACCGAAGCACGCGAGCGCGGTCTACCGGTGATCGACGCCACCTGCCCTCTTGTCGCCAAAGTGCATATTGAGGCACAGCGCTATGAATCGGATGGTGACGAGGTGATCCTGATAGGACATGAGGGCCACCCGGAAGTCGAAGGGACTAGCGGCCGCTTGGAAAAAGGCCCGCAGATTGTCGCCACAGCGAAAGAGGTACAATCGGTCAAAGTCTCTAATCCGGACAAGGTCGCCTATGTAACCCAGACCACCCTTAGCGTCGACGATACCCGCGAAGTGATCGAGGCGCTTAAGGACCGCTTCCCAAAAATCTCCGGCCCCGACGTCAAGGATATCTGCTACGCGACCCAGAATCGCCAGGCTGCCGTGCGCGCGCTGGCCGAAAAGGTCCAGCTCATTCTTGTCGTCGGCGCACGCAACAGTTCAAACTCTAACCGGCTACGCGAAATCGGCGAGGAGATGGGAGTTCCGACCTATCTTGTCGAGGACGCCACCGATCTGAACCGTGGCTGGTTTGAGGGGGTAGAACGTGTCGGCATTACTGCCGGCGCCTCTTCGCCGGAACAGTTGGTGCGCGAGCTATACGACAAGCTACGTGAGTTCTCCGACGTTGAGCTTAAGTTCCAGAACGGCATCAAAGAGCGGGTGCGCTTTAAGCTGCCAGAAGAATTGGTGCGCTCGGGAGAAGACGGACGCACCCCCAGTCACGAACAGATCACTGCGCCCTAGGGCAGTCCACTCACCATGTCCGTCCCTCTCATTCAAAAAATCCGCGTCGGCGCCTATGTGCTATCCAAGCGCCTAAACCGAACCAAACGCTACCCCTTGGTGCTGATGCTGGAGCCTCTCTTCCGTTGCAATCTCGCTTGCCCTGGCTGCGGCAAAATCGACTACCCAACGGCGATTCTCAACAAGCGCTTAAGCAAGGATGAGTGCTTGGCAGCGGTTGATGAATGCGATGCGCCTGTGGTCTCAATACCGGGTGGAGAGCCACTTATTCATCCTGAGATGAAGGAAATCGTCGAAGGAATCGTCCAACGTAAGAAGTTCGTCTACCTCTGCACCAATGCCCTGCTCTTGGCTAAGAAACTTGAGCAGTACACGCCAAGCCCCTATCTCACCTTCTCAGTCCATCTCGACGGGCTGGAAGAGGCCCATGATAAAGCGGTCGATCAAAAGGGCACCTTTAAGCGCGCGGTCTCGGCAATCAAGGAGGCGCAGGCTCGCGGCTTTCGGGTTAATGTTAATTCGACGCTGTTCGATGGCCATGCGTCAGAGGAAGTGGCGGAGTTTTTTGATTTTGCCACCCATAACCTCAAGATTGATGCCATCACCGTCTCGCCCGGATATTCATATGAGCGGGCACCGGATCAGGAGCATTTTCTCAACCGTTCCAAAACCAAAGCACTCTTCCGTGAGGTTTTCCGCAAAGGGCGCGGCAGGAAGTGGCGATTTAGCCAGTCGGGCCTGTTCCTCAATTTTCTTGCCGGGAACGAGACCTACGAATGCATGCCTTGGGGAAATCCAACACGCAATATTTTCGGCTGGCAGAAACCCTGCTATCTTCTTGGCGAGGGCTATACCGCCACCTTCAGCGAACTCATGGAAGACACGGAATGGGATAAATACGGCACCGGCAAATATGAGAAATGCGCCGACTGCATGGTCCATTGTGGCTATGAGGCGACCGCCGTCGACGACACCTTGTCAAATCCCCTCAAAGCATTGTGGGTGAAACTGCGCGGAATAAGAACTGACGGTCCGCTTGCCCCGGAAATCGACCTAGGCAAAGCTCGTCCGGCGGAATATCTATTCGAAACCCATGTAGAGACGATGCTACGCGAGATCGACGAAGGTGGCGATATGCCACCCTCACCCACCGGCGCCAAGAAGCGGAGCTCCCCGGAAAGCCACGCGGCGTAACGCGCCGAATGCGACCCGCGCGTCGAGCGCGAGCGATAAAAGGTCAAAAATTTCCCAAGGTCTTTGTACCGCCGCTCTCATGACGGCACCCGTAGATACGCCACCTGAGTCCGTCAAACCCTTAAGGGCCGCAACCGGCAATGTCCGGTGGGAAGGGTCGGAGACAATTCGGAGCACGACAAAAGGGATACCGGCGATGCGCGCTTCTTCCGCCACAGCTTGGCTTTCCATATCGCAGGCCATTGCCTCGGTCTCGGCAAAGAGGAGGAGTTTCTGGTCCGGATTGCGCACTACCTGCTCAACACCTAGCAGCGTGCCGCCCAATACTTTGTCGCCCAGGACCTCAAGCAGAAGTGCTCGCATCTCCGAATCCGCGGTAAATATGTCGGGTGAATCTTCGGGGACTTCTACCACTTCTTCCGACACCGTGACGGGGGTAGTACCGCGGGAGAGATCTTTGAGGCTTTGGCGAAAAGAACGCGGTACCCCCTTGGGCATAGGCCTGCGCCATGCCACTACCCGCTCGGCCAGAATCACGGCCCCCGTGCCAGCACGCGGATCTAGGCCGCCGGCGAGGCCGAAGCTTATCAAGGCATCGGCACCCTCTGATACCAGATCCTGTGCAACCCTCACGGCACGCGCCGTATGAGCACCGGAAACCGCGACCCGGTCTCGGATGCCCACGGCGCTCAGACAGGCGGCTTCACGCTGCAAGCCACAGACGATACCTGGATTACAAAATTTTCCCGGCGCCCCCATTACGCTACATTCCATATTGTGGACGCGGGTGGTTGTTGTCTTTCAAACTGCGGTAGCGCGCCAGCGCCCAGAGAGGAAAATAAGCGCTGTAACCATGATAGCGGAGGTAAAAGACGCGCGGAAAACCGACGGCAGTGTATTCCGCCTCGTCCCATTTCGCCCCCGTTCGATCGGCGCGAAGAAGATACTCTATACCACGCCTCACCGCATTTCCCTTAACCTCCCCCGCCGCCATCAAAGCAAGCACGGCCCAGGCCGTTTGCGACGGCGTGCTTACCTTGGCAAGAGAATTCTCTGTCCGTTCGGGGTAATAGCTGTCGCCGGTCTCACCCCAACCACCGTCAGCGTGCTGCTTCTCCTCAAGCCAGGCAACCGCTTTGCGCATGGCCGGTGCGTCCAGCGGCAATCCGGTTATTGAGAGTGCGCAAAGCGCCGACCAAGTGCCATAAACGTAATTAGTACCCCAACGGCCGAACCAAGAGCCGTTAGTCTCTTGCTTGCACAAGATATAGTCGATGCCCTTTTTCATCACCGAATGGTCATTCTCATAGCCGAGTTGTGCGAGAAAGCTTACGCAACGCGCGCTGACATCAACGGTAGGTGGATCCAGGAGAGCGCCATGATCTGCGAAGGGAATATGATTGAGGTAATACTTCTCGTTCTCGGCGTCGAACGCTCCCCAGCCGCCATTTGAGCTTTGCATCGCCTCAATCCACTGTGCAGCGCGCCGAACTGGCTCACGGTATTTTTGCCGATCGGCACGGTCGAGGGCCATGGCCACCACCGCCGTATCATCAACATCCGGATAATAATCATTATTGTACTGGAAGGCCCAACCACCCGCCAGCACCCCAGGTCGCATGTCGGCCCAATCGCCGTTGATCTCGGTGATCTGGCGTGCTCGCATCCATTCATTGCTCGCTCGTAAGCGCTCGCCATCAGGCTCTTCGCCGGCCTCCATCATCGCCAAGGCAGCAAGGCTCGTATCCCAGATCGGCGAGATGCAGGGCTGGCAATATTGACGGTCGTCTTTGTGTTCGGTGAGCAACAGATCTAGCGAGCGGCGCGCGATCTTACGGGTTTTGTGTTCCGGCGGATAGCCAAGGCTGTCAAGCGCCATCAACAGATTCGCGATCGGCGGGAAAATTGCGCCAAGACCGTCCTCGCCATTGAGACGCAATATGCACCATGAAAGCGCCTCGTCGATGCCGCGCTGACGGAATGCCATCGGCATGATTTTCTCATAGCACTTTAGAATCTTATCGATACCAAGAAAGAAACGACCCATGCCGCGCTGACCCTGAAAATAGCACCGCTCCCCCTCAGGTGGCGTTGTGAAAAGTTCTTGGATCGTCACTCGGCGTGGGTTCTTGGCTTGCGGGCGGAGCGTCATGAGGATGAGTAGCGGCACTAGCGTTGTGCGCGACCAATAGGAAATTTTGGTCAGGTGGAAGGGAAACCAGCGCGGTAGATGCATGATCTCGATAGGCATGGAGGGCACTGCGCGCCAAGGAACTTCACCGAACAGCGCCAGCGTTGTGCGGGTGAACACGTTGCAAGTAGACGCGCCGCCATGAGCGAGTACAGCCTCACGCGCCTGCTTCATATGTTTGGCATCCGGATCGTCACCGGTAAGCTTCAATGCAAAATAGGCCTTGACCGTGCAGCTGATGTCGAACTCGCCACCATGGAACAGCGGCCAACCACCATGGACACCCTGGCGAGAACGAATATAGGCGGCGAGCCGCTTCTCTACTGCATCGTCGATTTCGTCAAGAAAATGATTTAGCAGGATATATTCGGAAGGAATAGTAGCGTCGGCTTCAAGTTCGAAGAGCCAATGGCCATCTCGGCGTTGCTCTTCGAGCAGCTTGCCAGAGGAGTCCTCGATAATGTAATCCAGTTCCGCGTCAGAAAAGGAGCCGGATAATGAAGGGTCACCGGCCATGACGGATATCTCTTCCTCGGCGCTTTCCGATAATTGCGGAATTTGTGTCACGCCGGTGCCACGCCCGAACCGCGCGCTCAGGCCCTTAAATCGGCCATCGCCGAGTTGCTGCCAAGAGTTGCCAAGGCCGTGTTGACGATATCCTTGGTTGTCAGGCAGGCGTCTTCATACATGCCCTGGGGCGTTCCATGGGAGATAAACCGATCCGGCAATGTCATCGGACGAATCTTGAGACCCCTGTCTAGCAGGCCGTCCTTGGCAAGGAATTGTAGCACATGCGCGGAAAATCCGCCGATAGCACCTTCCTCAATGGTAATCAGCACCTCATGTTCACCCGCCAAGCGGCGAATGAGATCCTCGTCGAGCGGCTTGCCAAAGCGCGCATCAGCGCCCGTGCAGGACAGGCCATGGCTACGCAATTCGTCAGATGCCTCAAGACATTCCTGTAAATGAGCACCGAGTGAAAGAATGGCGATTGAGGTGCCTTCGCATAATATTCGCCCCTTACCTATCTCAAGCGGCTCTGGATTCTCCGGAATCTCAACGCCGGTTCCTTCTCCGCGCGGATAGCGGAAGGCCGACGGCCGGTCGTTGATTTCCACCGCTGTGCGCACCATACGGGCTAGTTCCGCCTCGTCGGCCGCCGCCATGATAACAAAGTTCGGCAAAGTCGCGAGATAGGTCACGTCGTAGCTACCGGCATGAGTCGGCCCGTCGGCGCCGACCAAGCCGGCGCGGTCAATAGCGAAACGCACCGGTAACGACTGGATAGCAACGTCATGCACTATCTGGTCATAAGCACGTTGCAAGAAGGTTGAATAGATTGCAGCGAAAGGTTTCAGACCCTCGGTCGCCATGCCAGCGGCGAAGGTCACCGCGTGTTGTTCGGCGATTCCAACGTCGAACGCGCGGTCCGGGAAGGCCTCGGCAAATTTATCGATGCCTGTACCATCCGGCATGGCGGCGGTAATAGCGACAATACTCTCGTCGCGCTCAGCCTCCTTGATCAGCGCATTGGCAAAGACGCTCGTATAGCTCGGCGCTTTGGCCTCACCCTTCTTCTGTTCCCCGGTTACGACGTTGAATTTTGCCACACCGTGATATTTATCGCTCGACGTTTCCGCCGGTTGGTAGCCCTTACCCTTCTGTGTCACAGCGTGGATCAATACGGGGCCGGGCGTCTCGTCATCCTTGACGTTATTCAGAATTGGAATGAGATGTTCTATATTATGGCCATCCACCGGTCCCACATAATAAAAGCCGAGCTCTTCAAACAGCGTGCCACCAGTGACCATGCCGCGGCCATACTCTTCGGCCTTGCGCGCCGCCTCGCCAACGGAGCGTGGTAGCTTCCTGGAGAAGTGCTTAGCAATTTCGCGTAGGCTTCGGTAGGAATGGCTCGAGAGGATTCGCGAAAGATAGGCGTTGAGCGCGCCCACTGCCGGCGCGATCGACATTTTGTTGTCATTCAATATTACTATCAGTCTGGCATCCATGGATCCGGCATTGTTCATTGCCTCATAGGCCATGCCACCGGTCATCGCGCCGTCGCCGATTACCGAGATCACATTGCGTCTGGTGCCATTCAATTCTCGAGCGACAGCCATGCCGAGACCGGCCGAGATCGAGGTCGAGGAATGTGCCGCGCCGAACGGATCGAATTCGCTCTCACTGCGCTTGGTGAAGCCATAGAGCCCGCCGGGCTGGCGCAGGGTGCGTATACGATCCCGCCGTCCAGTTAGAATTTTATGCGGATAGGCCTGATGACCGACATCCCAGACCAGCCGGTCGTCCGGTGTGTCGAACACATAATGCAGCGCGACGGTTAGTTCCACTACGCCAAGGCCAGCGCCAAGATGTCCGCCGGTCGCTGACACCGCATCGACCGTCTCTGCGCGCAACTCGTCGCAAACCTGCTTCAATTCCTTGATCGACAGGTCCTTTAGATCCTTCGGTGTGAGAACACGATCCAATAATTGTGTCTCCGGCATGCCTTGCACCCCCTTTCAATTGGCGCTGAAGACTTTCTCGGTCTCTAGTTTTCCGAGACTGCGCGCCTGCCGCAATCTACACCAGTTCCAGAGACGCGCAAAACCCTTTTGCCCGATAATTGTAGAGAACTGAGTGGTTAAGCTCTTGAAATAACTTAAATACGGTAGGTGTATCGCAGCCCAAAAGTGTCCAACCCCTCATTATGTATACCGATTCCGGCATTAGAAATATGGTCCAAATGGAGCGAAATGCTGTGGTGTTGGCCAACGCGGTATCCAACTTCCGCAGATTCCCTGAACAACACGGAAAGTCCTAATTCCTTGCGGTCCAGACGGTCCGTCTCGGTCTCACCGTCATGAATGGAGAGACTTAAGCCACCGCCAGCAAAAAATTTCCCGTCGAAATCAAACATCCAGGTGCCCCCGAAAAAGATTTGATTGGTATAACCTTCGGTATTGAAATGCACTCCGATATGGGGCTCGGGAGAATGCAGAAAATCCCACAACCAACCACTGAAGGGCAAAAACCGAATCTCAAAATTGATATCCTTGCCAAATTCCTCTCGGCGACCAAAGACGCCAACATCATGCCCGCCACCACCGATCACTAAGGCAGTAAGACCCAATTTCTCGAGCAATATCGGCTCCGGTGCAGTGACGTGTTGCGCACGGACAACACTCAACACCGCTGGTTGCCGCCCCGTCATGGATTTTGAGTTCACCGAGTGCAATAGAAGTGGCGCCTGTTGCAGTGCATTTGCTTCATTGAGGGCGAGATGACGGTAGCCCGGAAAAGCTTGCCCTACGGCCTTCGCGATATAATTTCGGTGGCGCGGCGCAGCGAAATTAACGGTTCGGAGAATCTGCGTTGCGTGGCGGGGATAATCTGCGAGCGCCGAGATCACCAACGCACCGAGTCGCGTCGCGGCAACGCGACGCTCAAATAACGATGTCGATTGAACCGCTTCTGCCTGGTTCGCAGTATAGCTGCTCTCAGCGATGGCGTTCAGCACGTTATGCGGTAAAGCACCATCCTCCGCCACCGCGCGGTCGACCGCCAGCACCATGCCGAACAACATCGTTGCAGCCAACGAAGTCCGCCACATCGCCTTCATAGGAAGCCCGTTCGCTTATATGATGTTTTTTTTGCTTTTAACGCTTCGCCGGCGCCCACGCAACGAAGGGTCCTGTGGTGTGCCTTGTTATCATTTGCTACCATTAATGGTGGTATTAAGTGCCATGTCGCGTGATGTCGAACATTCAATAAGTGCCATCGGTTTATAGATAATATACCCCATCACTCGTCGAGAACCTCATCCTGCCCGTAGATTTTTTTTGCGAACAACCGAAAATCTCTTGAATATTTGCTTTGAGGTATTGCCGACAAGGCATCCGGCCTCCTCGTACCTGCCTATGGATGATTCAAGAAGGTTTCTAGATGCTCGATTTAAATCTCGCGAAATCCCTATTGAACGAACTCTCGGTAGGAGCTGTATGACAAATTCAATATTACTTTACATTTCTACGCCGAGCGAAAAAGAGGCAAAGAAGATTGCCATTTCATTGATGCATGCGCGGCTTATCGCCTCGGCAAATATACTGTCGGGAACGACCTCGTTCTATCGCTGGGAGGACCAGGTAATTCATACTGACGAGACCGTAATGATCGCTAAAACGCGCGAGGATTTGACCAAACAAGCAGTAGCAATGACGGAGGAACTACATTCCTATAATTGCCCGGGCATCCTCGTGCTGCCGATCAAGGGCGACAGCGAGGCCTATCTTGATTGGGTCGCCGAGGTGACTGGCAACGAAAAATAGCCGTTCTCGGCAAACCAAGTCACTGCGTCTTTAAGCGCCTCCTCTGCTGGCCTGGTCTCATACCCTATGGCCCGCGAAGCTTTATCGGAGGAGAAAAACATCATCTTGCGCGCCATCTTAAGTGAATCCACAGTGAGGCGCGTGTCGGAACCAGTGAGCCGAGCCCAACCTTCCGCCGTATATGCAAAAGGCATCAACAGCCGGTTAGGGAGGCGCAGGGCTGGCGCCGAGCGTCCCGTGATCCGACCTAGGACAATTAGGATCTCGCGAAGGGTCATATTTTCGCCTCCGAGGATATAGCGCTCGCCCACCTGGCCGCGCTCAAATGCTTGAAGATGACCGCGCGCGCAATCCTCGACGTGCACCAGATTGAGGCCAGTATCCACATAGGCCGGCATGCGGCCATTGACGAAATCAACGATGATGCGTCCAGTCGGTGTCGGCTTGATGTCTCGCGCGCCGATTGGTGTCGTCGGATTGACAATCACCGCAGGAAGACCCTCATTAGCCACCATCTCGCGCACCACCTCCTCCGCGAGAAATTTCGAGCGCTTGTAATGGCCAACCATGTCGCTGAGTCCGACCGGGAAGTCTTCGCGCGCCGGCGTACCGTCCTTTGAGAGGCCGAGAGCGGCGACGGATGAGGTATAGACGATGCGCGGGATACCGGCTTCGAGAGCGGCGCGCATCACATTGCGTGTTCCCTCCACATTGGCTGCATAGATCTCCTTGGGTCTAGGAACCCACAACCGATAATCAGCTGCGACGTGATAAAGCGCATCGCATTCCTTTACCGCTGCTTCAAGAGAGGAGGCAATGGTTAAATCACCGGTAACGCGCTCGACATCAAGACCGTCGATATTACGGGTGTCGGCATTCATCCGAGTGAGGACGCGCACCGCTCTTCCCTTTTCCAAAAGCAGCCGCGCGACGGCAGAGCCCACGAAGCCGGTGGCACCGGTGACAAGGGTTGTCATTACGAAGCAGACTTTCGGGGCAAAAATATTTCGCGACGGTAGCGAATCAGAGACCAAATACCGAAGAGCGGCGCCCCAATGGTTGCAAGCATGAGGACCGGGACGAGGCCACCGCCCCAAATTGCTGGGCTGATGAGATACATCACGTCTTCTACTTCAAAGCCTGCAATGCGCGGCAGCCCAGCCTGCTTCACGTCCATACGCCCTTCAAGATATTGAAATAAGGCGAATAGGGCACTCACGGAAATGCCTGAGACGACGCCCATGATCCAAGCCGCGTCGCCGAGCCAGCCATCGCTGAGGCCGATGCCGATCGAGACGAACAACAGGATATGGACAATCGCGTCAGAGACGATGTCAAAGAGATGGCCGAAGCGGCTCGTCTTGCCGCTGAGCCGCGCCAGCTCACCGTCCATATGGTCGATGAAATTAGAAATGACAAACAGCCCCGCACCCCAATGGATGAGCGGTGCCTCGCCATACGCTAGGCAGCCGCAGGCGCCGAGACCGGTCAGTAGACGCAGTGCCGTGATTTGGTTGGGTGTGACCGGCGTATGCACCAGCGGACGGACGAGTAGGCGCGCGATTCGCTGATCCCACGGCATCCTTTGGGGATTCGTTTTCTTGTTCGGGTTTATATGAATCTGATCTGTCATGAAGGTTCGAAAGATGCAGTTGCGCCTTAAAAGTGTGTAAGCTAAGAGCCTGAACAATGATTATCCGCGAAGCATGGCAGTCGCAACCGCTTCCTAATCACCGGAGCATGACATGCGTGCAGTGATTCTCGCCGCCGGTATCGGCCGTAGACTGGGAAACGCCGCAGAGGGCAAGCCTAAAATTCTTCTTTCTTT